>JBAQHW010000090.1:0-10204 GCA_049288525.1 Xanthobacteraceae bacterium | reverse complement strand
CCCAAGCGCCGCGACGGCTGGCGGGACCGCGGGCGCCATCGGTGCAGCGGCTGCCGGCCGCGGCAACTCGCTGCGCTCGACGCTGCGCTGGTTCTCGGCGCGGATGCGTTGGACGACTTCCGTCATGCGCGGCTCCAGCGCCGGCAGCGTCGGCCGCTGCGACATAGCCTGATCGATGCCGGTGGCGACCACCGACACCCGGATCATGCCGTCGAGGCTTTCGTCGAAGGTGGCGCCGACGATGATGTTGGCGTCCTGATCGACTTCCTCGCGGATGCGGGTCGCCGCCTCGTCAACCTCGTAAAGCGTGAGATCGCGGCCGCCGGTGATGGAGATCAAGAGACCGCGGGCGCCTTTCATCGAGGCATCGTCGATCAGCGGATTGGAGATCGCGGCCTCCGCGGCGGTCAGCGCCCGCTTGTCGCCTTCGGCCTCGCCGGTTCCCATCATCGCCTTGCCCATTTCGCGCATCACGGCGCGGACGTCGGCAAAGTCGAGGTTGATGAGTCCTTCCTTGACCATCAGGTCGGTGATGCAGGCGACGCCGGAATAGAGCACTTGGTCCGCCAGCGCGAAGGCGTCGGCGAAGGTCGTCTTCTCATTCGCCACCCGGAACAGGTTCTGGTTGGGAATGATAAGCAGGGTGTCGACGCATTTCTGTAATTCGGTGATGCCGCCGTCGGCGATGCGCATACGGCGCTGACCCTCGAAGTGGAACGGCTTGGTCACCACCCCTACCGTGAGGATGCCGATGTCGCGCGCCGCCTTGGCGATGACCGGCGCGGCGCCGGTTCCAGTGCCGCCGCCCATGCCCGCGGTGACGAACACCATGTGCGCGCCGGAGAGGTGATCGCGGATTTCGTCGATCGCCTCTTCGGCGGCGGTGCGGCCGACTTCGGGCTGCGAGCCGGCGCCCAGCCCCTCGGTCACCTGCGCGCCCATTTGAATGACGCGCTCGGCCTTCGACATCGTGAGCGCTTGAGCGTCGGTGTTGGCGACGACAAAGTCGACGCCTTGCAGGCCGGCCGTGATCATATTGTTGACGGCATTACCCCCGGCGCCGCCGACGCCGAAAACGGTTATGCGCGGCCTGAGCTCACGGATATCGGGAATATTCAGATTGATGGTCATGGTTGCCTCTTGTTCGTAGCGCGGGCGTACTTCACGCAGTCCTTGAAAGTGCGCTGCCCCGTCCGGTCCGCCACCGGCCGCTGGGATTCTCTAGCTTCGCAACTGGGGGCCATCAGAAACTCTCGCGAAGCCATCGTCCGACGCGGGCGAAATAGCCGCCGCCCGTACCAGTCATCATTTGCCGCTTACGCCGCGACTCGAAGTGTTCGAGATGCGCCGCTTGCGGGTAAACCAAAAGGCCGGCGGCGACCGCAAAAGCCGGCCCTTTGGCCGCTTCCGGGGCGCCGGCGATGCCGAGCGGCCGTCCGATGCGCACCGGGCGGCCAAGAATGCGCGATGCCAGGTCGGGCAGTCCGGCGAGTTGGCAGGCGCCGCCGGTGAGAACGACATGCCCGCGCCGCTCCACTCCAATCGAAGTAGCGGCGAGCCGGTCACGGACCATTTCGAGAATTTCCTCGACGCGCGGCTTGATGATGCTCACCAGCGCCGCGCGGGGAACGAATTGCGCTTGTTCGCGCTCGTCCTCGCTCAGCGGCGGCACAGTGACCATGTCGCGCTCATCCGACCCCCCGGTCAGCACACTGCCATAAAGCGTCTTGATTCGCTCGGCATCGGCGACGCGGGCGTTCAATCCGCGGGCGAGATCCATGGTGACGTGATGGCCGCCCAGCGCGAAGCCTTCCAGATGAACGCAGCGGCCGCCCAGCAAGATCGCCATCGTGGTGGTGCCGGCGCCCATATCGACCACCGCAGCGCCGAGGTCGGCCTCATCGTCGGCCAGAACGGCAAGGCCGGCGACGTAAGGGGCGGCGACCATGGCCTCGACTTCGAGATGGCCGCGCTCGACCGCGAGCATCAGGTTGCGCGCGGCCGCGACGTCGGTCGTGGCGATGTGCATATCGACGCCGAACCGCGAGCCGAGCATGCCGCGCGGATCGCGCACGCCGTCAACGCCGTCGATCGAATAGGCGACCGGGAGCGAGTGCAGCACGGCGCGGCCGTCCCGCAGCGAATGGCGGCTGCCGGCGGCCAGCACGCGGGCGATGTCGCCGTCGGAGACGGCGGAGCCGACAATGTCGATATCGGCGGCGAACAGCTCGCTGGCCAGCCGGCCGGCGGACAGCGACAGCACGACCGACTCGATTTCGGCGCCAGCCATGCGTTCCGCGGCGGCGACTGCGTGGCGAATGGCGTCTTCGGCCTGGGCGAGATTGACGACGGTGCCGGCCTTCATGCCGCGCGCATTGGTATGACCGAAGCCGACGACTTCGATGGCATGGCTGCGGCGCGTCAAAACCTGCTGCGGGCCGTGCGGCCGCAAGCGTGCAATCAGACAAACGACCTTGCTCGATCCGACGTCGAGCGCGGCGACCAGCGCGCTGCGCCGCGGCGAAATCGGCTTCATCTTCGGGGTGAGGCCGTAACGGAGGGCGTTCATGCGTCGCCCGCTTTCTTCTTTTTCATGGCGGCCTTGAGCGCCGCATCGCGCGCCTGCGCCGCGGCGTCGGACAGGCGCACCGTCACCCGATCGGGCAGCCGCAGATCGACGACCGTGATGTCGCGCGAAAGCAGCTTGTTGTCGTGGTCGAGCTGGACAAGCCGGTGCAGCGCGTCTTCGGGGTCGGTTTCCGGCAACTGCACGTTAATGCCGTTGATCAGGCGCAGGTCCCAGCGCCGATCCGCCACCAGGATCGATGCCCTCAGCGCGGAGCGAATCTCCGGGTAGCGGTCGAGCAGAGCGAGAAACTCCTTGGCCTGCCGTTCGGCATCGCGCCCGACCACGAGCGGCAGGCCGTAATAGCGCTTTTCCACGAATGGCTCGAGCACAGTGCCGTCGGCGGCGATAACGCTGACCCGGCCGTCCTTCTGCCACAGGGCGAAAGCGTGCCGCTCGGTGATCGTGATCTGCAGGCGGTCGGGATAGAGCTTGAGCACCGCGGCGTCGGCGATCCACGGATTTTCCAGAAGCTTCTTGCGCGCCGCGTCGGCGTCAAGGAACAACAGCGAGGCGCGTCCGGTCACGCCGGCCGTCGTCAGGATTTCCTCGCGGCTGACTTCCTTTTCGCCGCTCAGCGAGATCGCCGCGATGCGAAAGCCGGCGGTATTTGCCGCAACGTCGCGCGCATTCTTGGCCCAATCCATTACGGCCGGGACATGCTCTCCGGCGACGGCGCCATAAGCAAGCGTGCCGGCAATGAGCAAAATCGAGCCGGCGACGCCGGTGCCGCGGGGCAATTGCGCGATCTTGGCGGCCCAGCGCGCGGTCAAGCGCCGATAGCGGGAGACGATCTCGAAACCGTCTTCGCCGCGGCGCTGATCGGCCGGCGCATGACTGTGGCTCGGCTCGTCATGCGGCGCGCCGATCTGCCTTGCAGTTGATTGCCTCGACCGCTTCAGCGGTTGGTCGAGGCGTCCTCCACCATCCATTGCACCAGCTCATCGAACGTGATGCCTGCGTAGGCGGCAAGCTCGGGTACGAGCGAGGTCTCGGTCATCCCCGGTTGTGTATTGACCTCAAGACAGATCAGCTTTCCCGTCCCCCGATCGTCATAGCGAAAGTCTGCCCGGCTCACGCCGCGACAGCCAAGTGCGCTATGGGCAACAAGGCTCAATCTGCGGACATCCTGGTAAACATTCGGTAAAATTGGCGCCGGCAGCAGGTGCCTGGAACCGCCGGCGGCGTATTTCGCCTCGTAGTCGTAGAACCGGGTCGTCGGCACGATCTCGATGACATCCAGCGCCCGGTCGCCGACAACGGCGCAAGTCAGTTCCTTGCCGGGGATGTAGCGCTCGACCATGACCGTGTCGCCGAACGCCCAGTCTTCCCGATAAAGTTCCTGCGGCGGATTGCGGTGCTCTGCGGTGACGATGAAGACCCCGACGCTGGAGCCCTCCGCCACCGGCTTGATGACGTAAGGCGGCGCCATGACATGGCTTTTCGCCGCTTCGAACCTCGAAACCACGCGATCCTCGGCCACCGGCACTTCGGCGGCCCGAAACAGCGCCTTGGCGTAGTGCTTTTGCATAGCCACGGCCGAAGCCAGAACGCCGGAATGGCTATAGGGAATGTCGAGGATTTCGAGCAGCCCTTGCAGGGTGCCGTCTTCGCCGGGCCGGCCGTGCAGCACATTGAGCGCAGCATCCGGCTGGGCGGCGCTCAGCACCGCGGCAACGTCGCGGCCGACGTCGACCGGGGTGACGCGGTAGCCACGCCGTGTCAGCGCGTCGGCACAGGCCTTGCCCGACCGAAGCGAGACCTCGCGTTCGGCCGACCAGCCCCCCATTAAAACGGCGACATGCTTGACCATGCTCAGCCGGTGCTGCTGATTCGCATGGTCGACCAATAGAATCGACTATTGGCGAAAAATCGAGAGTCTCAATCGCTGATTCGAGCGAAATTCGACATCGGTGAGCATTGGACCTAGGCCGGCAACGATCTTCGGGACGAATTCCCGAACCTTAGACGGGCACGCCGATGCGCTTGATCTCCCATTCCAGGTCAATGCCGGATTTGTCCTTCACCCGTTGCCGCACGGTCTCGCCCAATGTCTCGATGTCGGCAGCGCTAGCCTCGCCGGTATTGATCAGAAAATTGCAGTGCATCTCCGACACCTGCGCGCCGCCTTGGCGCAGACCGCGGCAGCCGGCAGCGTCGATCAGCTGCCAGGCTTTGTGACCCGGCGGATTCTTGAACGTCGAGCCGCCGGTCCGGCTCTTGATCGGCTGCGTCGCCTCGCGCGATTCGGTGATCTTGTCCATCTCGGCGGCGATGCTCGCCGGATCGCCGCGGGTGCCGGCGAACACGGCTTGCGTGAAGATAAAATCCTCCGGCGCGCCGCAATGGCGGTAGGTGTAATCCATCTCGGCATTGCTGAAGACGTGGATGCGGCCCTGCCGGTCGATGGCGCGCGCTGCGACGAGTGCGTCTTTGGTTTCCCGGCCATAGGCGCCGCCGTTCATCCGCAGTGCGCCGCCGATACCGCCCGGAATGCCGCGCAGAAACGACAGCCCGGCGAGGCCGGCTTCCTGCGCGGCGCGCGCAACTTTGACGTCGGGCACGGCCGCGCCGGTGGTGAGCCGCGTTCCTTCGATCGCGATATCGCTAAAGCCCCGGCCCAATCGGATGACGGCACCGGGCACGCCGCCGTCGCGCACGATCAGGTTGGAGCCCAGGCCAATGACGGTGACGGCGATGTCGGCGCCAAGATTGGCAAGAAAATAGGCGAGATCGGCGTCGTCCTCCGGCATGAATAAAAGCTGGGCAAGACCACCGACGCGAAACCAGGTCAGCTCCGCGAGCGATTGGTTCGCCAGCAGGCGGCCGCGCAAATCCGGCATGGCCGTCTTGACGGCCGCGAGGATTTCGCCGAACGGCATCAAGCGGCCCCGGGCGCCATCGCCGCCAGTTCGCCAGGCAGCGCATAGGCCCATTGCGTGATCGAGCCGGCGCCGAGGCAGGCGACATAATCACCCGGCTGCGCCATGGCCGCGATCAGCGGTGCGAGCTTGTCCGGACCGTCGAGCGCGACGACGTGGCGGTGGCCGTGCGTGCGCAGGCCCGCCACCAGCGAATCGCGGTCGGCGCCCGGGATCGGCGTCTCGCCGGCCGCATAGACATTGGCGACGATCACGGCGTCAGCATCGTTGAAGCAGGTGCAGAACTGCTCGAACAAGGCCTGGAGCCGCGTATAGCGGTGCGGCTGCACCACGGCGATAACCTGTCCTTTGGTCGATTCGCGCGCCGCCCGCAGCACGGCCGCGATCTCGACCGGGTGATGGCCGTAGTCGTCGACGATGGTGACGCCGTTCCAGGTGCCGGTGCGGGTGAAGCGCCGCCGCACGCCGGCGAATTTGCTGAGCGCGTTGCGGATGGTGTCGCCGGCGACGCCAAGCTCATGCGCGACGGCGACGGCGGCGGTGGCGTTGAGCGCATTGTGCCGTCCGGGCATCGGCAAAGCGAGATTTTTGATCTCGTGCAGCGTTTGACTGGTGCGGTCGCGCAGTTGAATCGTAAACAGCGACGTGCCGCCGGCATGCGAAATATCAAGGAGCCGCACGTCGGCTTGCGGATTCTCGCCGTAGGTGACGATGCGGCGGTCTTCGATACGGCCGACCAGATTTTGCACCACCGGATGATCGGTGCACATGACCGAGAAGCCGTAAAACGGCACGTTCTCGACGAAGGCTCGGAACGCGTCCTGTACCGCATCGAAGGTCTTGAAGTGATCGAGATGCTCGGGATCGATATTGGTGACGATGGCGATATCGGCCGGAAGCTTCAGGAAGGTGCCGTCGGATTCGTCGGCCTCGACCACCATCCAGTCGCCGGCGCCAAGCCGCGCATTGGTGCCGTAGGCGTTGATGATGCCGCCGTTGATCACGGTCGGATCGAAGCCGCCGGCGTCGAGCAGTGCCGCGACCAGCGAGGTCGTCGTGGTCTTGCCGTGGGTGCCGGCGACGGCGACGCAGCTCTTCAAGCGCATCAGCTCGGCCAGCATTTCGGCGCGTCGCACCACCGGCAAGCGCTGGGCGCGCGCCGCGGCGAGCTCCGGATTGTCGGACTTGATCGCCGAGGAGATCACGACGACGCGGGCGTCGGCGAGATTGGCGGCGTTATGCCCGATGGAGACCCTAACTCCTTTGTCGCGCAATCGTTTGACGTTGGCGCTTTCGGCCTGATCCGAGCCCTGCACGGCATAGCCGAGGTTGGCCAGCACCTCGGCGATGCCACTCATGCCGATGCCGCCGATGCCGACGAAATGCACCGGGCCGATGTCGCGCGGCAGTTTCATTCAAGCTCCCCTCGTCGTCAGGCCGCGTTGGCGCGGCGATGCCCGCATCCGTCCTTACACGAAAGATAGGTGGCTGGAACAAGTCCGGCCATGACCAACAAGTAATGCTGAAATTACCGGCTGGTGGCGATTCCCGCCACCCGCAGCACCAGGTCGGCCAGCCGGTCGGCGGCATCGAGGCGGCCCAGCGCTTTGGCCGCTGCCGCCATGGCGGTGAGCCGGCGCGGCGCCGCCGCAATTTTTGTCAGCTCCGCGGCCAGGCGTTCCGGGGTGAAATCGTCCTGCACGATCCGTAGCGCGCCGCCGGCCCCTTCCAGCACGCCGGCATTGGCCAACTGGTCCTGATCGATGGCATGCGGCAGCGGCACCAGGATCGACGGGCGGCCGATGGCCGCGAGCTCGGCGACCGTCGAGGCGCCCGAGCGGGCGATGACGAGCTGGCTCGCGGCCATTCGCATCGGCAAATCGGTGAAGAACGCCGCCACTTCGGCGACGACCGCGGCGCCGGCATAGGCTTCGCGCACGCGTTGCAGGTCCTCGTCGCGCGCCTGTTGAATGATGCTCAGGCGGGAGCGCAACGCAGCGTCGAGGTGGCGGATCGCGGCCGGTACGATGTCGGCCATCACGCGCGCGCCCTGGCTGCCGCCGAAGATCAGCAACCGGATCGGATCGTCGGCCGCCGGATAGGGCGTTGCCGCGGCGGCGACGACGGCGGCGCGCACGGGATTACCGGTGAGCGTGGCCTTCAGAGCCCAGACCGGCTCGTCGTCGACGACGCCGGAAAAGGTTGTGGCGATGGCGGTGACCCGCGGCGCCAACAGCCGGTTGGCGCGGCCGATCACCGCGTTGGCATCATGGATCACGGTCGGCACGCCGCGCCAGGTCGCTGCCATGACCGGCGGAACCGTCGGATAGCCGCCGAAGCCGACGACGGCTGCCGGCTTGATCCGGCCGATCAGTTTCCAGGCTTGCAGGAAGCCGAGACCGAGCCCGGCGGCGGTCCGCGTCAAGGCGAATGGATTGCGGGCACGCAGCGTCGCGCTCGACACCACGTGAATCGATGCTTCGGCAAAGGCGCCGCCGAATTGCGCGGCGCGCCGGTCGGTAGCGAGGTGAACGGCAATACCGCGCTGAAGCAGAACCGAAGCCAGCGCCTCGGCTGGAAACAGATGGCCGCCGGTGCCGCCGGCGGTCACAAGCACCGGCGCGCGGCTTGCCTCGAATATCACGCCGGACTCGCGGCGAGCGTAATCTCGCCGGCAAATTTGGCGCGGGGACGTTCACGGGTGAGTGCCAGCAGCATGCCCATGCCGTAGGCCAGCGAAATCAGCGACGAGCCACCGTAGGAGACGAAGGGCAAGGTCATGCCTTTGGCCGGCATCAGATGCAGATTGACCGCCATGTTGATGGCCGATTGCAGGCCGAACAGAATAGCGAGGCCCGCCGAGGCAAAGCGGATGAACGGGTCGTCGGTGCGCATGGCCTTGATCAAAGCGCGGATGACGATGAAAGCGAACAGGGCAAGCAGAATAAGGCAGAGAACGACGCCGAATTCCTCCGCCGCGACGGCAAAGATGAAGTCGGTATGCCCCTCCGGCAGGATGCGCTTGATGGTGCCTTCGCCGGGGCCGCGGCCGAACCAGCCGCCGCGCAAAAACGACTCGGTCGCGATGTCGATATTGTAGCTGTCGCCCGATGCCGGATTGAGGAAGCGATTGATGCGTTGCGCGACGTGGGGGACAGTGAAGAACGCCGTCATCAGGCCGGCGCCGGCAGCGCCGGCGAGGCCCATCACCCAGATCAAGCGCATGCCGGCCATATAGAACAGCGAGCCCCAGACCAGCGAGATCAGCATGGTCTGGCCGAAGTCCGGCTGCAGCACCAACAGCGTCACGACGACGATCAGCAGGGCGAGCGCCATCGAATTAGCCGGCATTTCCGGGTGCTTCGCGGTTTCGCCGAACAGCCACGCGATCAGGATCACGAAAGCGGGCTTGAGAAACTCCGAGGGCTGAATGTTGACGCCGAGGATGACCAGCCAGCGCCGGGCGCCCTTGATCTCGGCGCCGAAGAAGGGGGTGGCGGCGGTCATTAGCAGGCTGACGACGAACACGATCAGCGCCACTTTGCGAATATCGCGCGGCGAGAGAAACGATGTCCCGATCAGAACCGCGCCGGCGGGGATGAGAAACAGCACCTGTCGGTTGACGAAGTGGAACGGATCGAGCCCGAGGCGCGTCGCTACCGGCGGACTTGCCGCCAGGCACAGCACGATGCCGGCCAGCATCAAAGCGACCAGCGCCGCGAGCGTTGGCCGGTCGACCGTCCACCACCATTCGGAAAATGGCGTAGGTTTCGCGCGCGAAGCCATCAGCGTCCCGAGGGAGTGTCCCGGCTCAAAAGTCCCGGACTAGTGGTGACACCGGGATGGTTTCCAAGGGATTAAGATGGCGCGTTTCCGACGCGTCATTTCACCCCGGGCAGCGCCCGCACCAGCGCGCGGAAGGCGTCGCCGCGAACCTCGAAATTGCGGTACTGGTCGAACGACGCGCAGGCCGGCGACAGCAGCACTACCGGCTCGGGCGCGGCGGAACTCTCGGCATCGCGGGCGGCCGCCGCGACGGCCTTGTCCAGCGTGCCGGTGATGTCATGGGGCACCGTGGAGCCAAGTGTGGCGGCGAATTCGTTGGCCGATTCGCCGATCAAATAGGCCTTGCGGATGCGCGGGAAGAACTTGCGCAAGGATTCGACGCCGCCGGTCTTCGGCTTGCCGCCGGCAATCCAGAAAATGTCATTGAAGCAGGCCAGCGCCTGCGCCGCGGAATCGGCGTTGGTGGCCTTGGAATCGTTGATAAAGAGCACCCGCCCGCGCCGGCCGACTTCTTCCATGCGGTGCGCCAGTCCGGGGAATGAGCGCATGCCGGCTTGGATCGCGACCGGGGTCAATCCAAGGGCGAGCGCCGCCGCCGTCGCGCAGGCGGCGTTCTGCGCGTTATGCAGACCACGCAGCGAACCGATGCCGCCAAGCTCGGCAATGAGTTGAGGGGCGCCCGTGCCGGCGCGCATGATGCGCCCGCTTTCGGCAAAGACACCGTCGGCGAGCCGGCGATGCGCGGAGATCGGCATCACCCGCTTGCCGGCTTCTTTGAGCTGCGCCGCGATCGTTTCGCACCACGGATCGTCGATGCCGACGATAGCGGTGCCATCTTTCGGCACGCCGGCGACAAGGCGTTCCTTGACCGCGGCGTAGTGCTCCATCGTGCCGTGACGATCGAGATGAT
>JBAQHW010000089.1:0-10525 GCA_049288525.1 Xanthobacteraceae bacterium | reverse complement strand
GGGTAACGGCGCAGATAAAGCCGCGCCTTGCCGTCGCCGTCGCGCCGCTCGACGAACGCGCGCGGGGTCAACGACGGCCGGCCGAGATAAGCGGCGATCGCGCCCGAGACGTCGGTGATCAACCGCGCCAACAGCACGTCGTCGGAGGTGCCAATGCCGCTCGAACCGGACAACCAGGTTTTCACATCGGCAAGCACGGCGAGATCGGAGGCGGCCATGGTGGTTCCTTTGGCGATTCTTCGGCTGATGCCTTTAAAGCTTCAGGTCTCGGTGTTCCGCGGCGCGCGGCGGCGCGACGGCGAAGACCGCCCGCCCCCAACTCGTGGCGGCGCAACACGCGGCCGATCCGCGGTTTCGAGTGCGATGAAGCCGAACGCCTCGACCAGCAGCACGCCGATCTCAGCTTCGACGTCGTACACACCATCGCGCGCAGCGATGGCGCCGCCGGCGACGCAAGGGTCGCCGACGCCCGGAGGCGCTTTGAGTTTCATGGAGATATCTCGTTGTTGTGATAATTGCCGTGGCGAGCGTTAGCCACCTACGGGACGGTCGCACTTGCCAAAACAGCGCTTAAGAGCAGAATGCGGCCTCCACAACGCAGGGTCGCGAGATGGCCGCAAAAAACATTCTGGTCTTTGCCGACGGGACGGGCAACGAAGGTGGGCTCCTTCCCGACGAAAGCCGCACCAATGTGTACCAGTTGTATTGCGCGACGAGAGTGGGGCCCGACTCGCCGATCGAACCAGAAAAACAGTTGGCGCTTTACGTTCCGGGGGTAGGAACACCAATCCCCGGGACCGCATCACATTGGCAACAGCTCAAGGAAACAGCTCAACAAGCCTATGGAGGCGGCATCACGAAGAAGATCATCGACTGCTATGTCGCAATTATTGGCGTGTGGCGGCCTGGTGATCGCATCTATCTGTTCGGCTTCAGCCGAGGGGCTTACACCGTGCGCTGCCTCGCGCATGTACTCGAACTCATCGGTATCCCGACGCAAGAGGCGAATGGTCAACCACTCAATCTCGACCCCACGCAATTGCGCAAACTGTCTACTTCCGCCGTTAAAATCCTCTATCGATTTGGCCTGCCTATCCGAAATGCGAAAAAGCGGGACCAAAAGGCCGAAATCTTTCGGAGCGCCTATAAATGCATAAGCGGACCAGAGCACGGCGCAGTGCCATATTTCATTGGTGTTTGGGACACTGTTGCCGCGCTTGGCTGGGTGCATCTTCGGGCGGCCCTTGAGTGGGTGCATCTTTGGCCGCTGCAGTATGACGAGCATTTTCCCAGTACGGTCCGCTTCGCTCGACACGCAATGGCCGTCGACGAATATAGAAAAGACTTTGTTCGCGTTCCTTGGGGAGGATCTGGAACCGTCTTGCCCAACATCCCCGGAGAGCCGGAACAATTTCAACAAATCTGGTTTGCCGGCAACCACGCCGATATAGGCGGCAGCTATCCCGAAAATGAATCGCGGTTATCGGACATTACATTAATGTGGATGGCCGATTTCATCGAACAATTGCCGGCAGAAGGGCGCGTTTATATTGATCGTGCCGTTCTGAAATGTTCTCCGTCAAGCGCGGGCATGATGCACGACGAGTGTATGGTCGGTATCGGAGGAACGCCCCTTCGCTGGGGTCAAACGCTTCGCACGGTGCCGACACAAGCGGTTCTTCATGAGACCGTATATGAACGGCTGAGGATGGAAGAAGTGCGCAATTTCATTGGATATGGTCCATACCGTCCAGCATCACTACAAAATCACGAAAAGACGAAGCAGTTTTATCAAGGTCTACCCGGTGGTACCCCACCCTGATCCTGTATCGACGCGGAGCGGTTCGCCGTTCGAATAATTGACCAGCACGCGTACCGGCGCGCCGCACACGATTCGAATCCGCTCAAGCAACGCCGGCTGCCACCACGATACAAAAGCGTTGTCCTCGACCGTGATCGGAAGGTGACCCACTGATAGCGGCTCGTCGCCATCGCGCGTTGCGGCTTCAAAACGCAGAGACAGCAGTCGCGATGTCGCGTAGGCGTGTCGGTACGGCCTCATCGAACATTCCTCCCACAACCGGCGACACACGGGTCGCGGGCGCCTGGAGGCGCTTTGAGTTTCATGGGAAACCCCCTTGGTTTTTAAGTGACGTCGAAAACATCCGCAATTTCGGCGCGCAGCGCGTTGTGGCTCCAGGCCGCAAAACAATTTCTTGACGAGCATAAGCAAATGCCGCGGGTCTATCGCGGTCCTTCTGCGGTACAGTTGATCTGCGAAATCGTCGAGCCAGCGCGGCCCTCAAAAAGCATCGCCGGGCGCGGCGTTTAGCGCCGGCCCGGTGATGACGACAACGAAGAAACTGACGAAGCAAAAAGGGCGAGCGAAGGAAGGTGCCTTCACCCTGCCGCGATATTCGAGATCGCCGCCATCGCCGCTAGGAAGTAATGCTGCAACACTTCGTCGGCCTAGACGCCGGGCCCGGCGCGGCGAGTCACTTTGGCACGAACGCTCCGCGATCGAGCATGTAAAGACACATGCCGGCGTCGCCGGCATATGGCAACCACTTTGATGCAGCAATCCACTCGACCATTCGCCGAGCCTGCATTGGCGCCACAGCAAGAGTATATTTGGCGGCCATCAGCCGCGCTTGCATGTTGGGATGATCATAGAGCGGCAAGAGCGATCGCCGCTGATCGCCAGGACGACTTTTTAACTCGGCCTGGACGGCGTCCATCTCATAAGCAAGACGATTCCGCTTGGCCTGATCGTCGACTTGTTGCGCCTTATCTTCTTCCACAGCGATTTCGGCAAAGAGAGCGACCAGGTCGTTGACGGACAGATTCTGAAGCTTGGGCTGTGTCATGGCTTGAGCACGTTAAATCTGATCAGCACACCAATTCCGAAGCGGTATCGTTCATCCCAGCTTTTGCCTTTCAAGGAGTCCCTGGGAGAGATCATATTGCCTTCCGAATCCATGTATTCAGGACTTGGTGTGCTTAACCACTGATTGATGTCCCAGTGCTTAAGGGTAGCAATCTCAACTCGATTATCAGGCGCGTCAATTAGGCTTCGCGGAACACCGTCATTTTCGGACCATTGCTCGACGACATGATGCTCATCGTAACCCGTTCCGGCGTTCTGCTGCAATTCCTCCCACGTCGTAGGAGCGTCGAGATAGGCCTGAATGTAGGGAAGATAGCTCGTCAGCCAGTAGGCAGCCTCCAGGGCGAGAAGAAAGTCTCCGACCGGGCCGCCGATTGTCGCTTCCAGGCCAACCTCCAGAACGCGCCTTAGACCAGCGTTGAACAGCCACTTCGCCGCTGCCTTCAAGAAATAATTGGTCGCGGGCTGATCTGGCGGCTGAACCTTTGGAATATCCGGCGGATTGTCGAGCGGTGGACCCTGGTTGTGGCCAATACCCCAGTAGTGCGGCGGTGATTCCGCAGGGGGCGGCCTAGGCGGCGCTTGCGGCGCCTCGCCGGCGCCCCCCGACCACTCACCACTGATATCGCCGCTACCCTTTGGCCAGCGCGGCTGATCCGGACGATATCCAGCCTTACGCAGGTCGTGAAGGAATCCACGAATGATTTCAGCCTTGAGCTTTTCAACGTCGATTACCGGAATGAATCCTGGTTTCCTTGCGCCTCATCGATATTTGCCACTTTGAGCAATTGAATCGCCTTGGCAATTTCCAGATGGACGTGCGCCAGCGGCGGCACGGCATAGAGGATGCGCGGCAGGCGCGGCATTGGCACGTCCTCCGGCATTCGTGGCGGCATTCCCGGAGGTGCGTCCGGGCTTCCGCGGCCCTCAAAAAGCATCACCGGGTCGCGGCGTTTGGCGCCGGCCCGGTGATGACGACAACGAAGAGACTGACGAAGGAAAGAAGGGCGAGCGAAGGAAAGTGCGCCGTTACCCGCGGCGATATTCGAGATCACCGCCATCGATGGCGGGAAATAGTTCTGCAGCACCTCGTCGGCATAGACGCCGGTCTCGTGGCGGCGCGCGTGGCCGCACTATTTCGGCACGAATACACCGCGGTCGAGGTTCCAGAGGCACATGCCGGCATCACCAGATTGAGGCTGATGACGCCGCTCACGGATAAGTCGAAGCATTCCTCTCGCAGCCTCAGGTGCGACCGCCAAGGTCAATTTGGCCGCCATCAGCCGAACCTGGAAATTGGAATGGTCATAGAGTACTAGAAGCGAACGCCGCTGATCGCCCGGTCGGCTCTTCAGCTCGCCATCTATTGCTTTCATCTGCAAGCACAACCGCTTGTACTTCTGAAGATTGTCGGCACGCAGCGCTTTGTCCTGGTCGACGCCAATTGCGGCAAAACGCTCAACCAGCTCGTTCGTGGTCATCGCCGCGATATTGAGCGACTTCATGGCTGAAGAACTCCGAATCCGACCAGCGCGCGCTTTCCAACCCGAACCCTCTCGTCCCAACTCTTGCCTTGTAGATATTCTCGTGGCGAGAGCCAGTTAAAGTCCGGGTTCGGAACCTGATACCATCCTGTGATTAGCCAGTGTTTCAGCGTCGGAATTCTCACCAGATTGTCCGGCGCATCGATCATACTGCGTGGAAAGCCATCGTTTTCGGCCGCAGTCTGTTCGACCAAATGGTGGTCATTATAGTACTGGATTTTGGGCAGCTGTGCAGCTTGTTGAAATTCCTGCAGAGTCCTCGGTAGATCCTGGTACGTGATGATATAGGGGAGATACTTATCAACCAACCAGCCCGTGGCGATCAATGCGACGAAGAAGAGCGTTGCAGTTCGCTTGTCCAATGCGGAAGCGTCCTCCAGCCAATAAGCCGCGGACTTGAGGAAATTGTTTATCGCCTGCCTTGTCGCCAAGACTCTCGGCGGAATCGCAGGCGGCTCTTCGAGCGGCGGGCCTTGGTTGTGACCAATTCCGGACGGACTGTTGGCGGCGTACTGATAATCGGGTTTTGTCCCACGATCCGACGCGTGGCCGTTAGAAAGGAGGTTCGCGCCCGCGTTCGTCCATTGTCCCCCGTCAGGAGCGCCAGCCGGAACCCGTGGCTCATTCGGATCATACCCAGTCTTGCCGAGAATCCGCCAAACATCATGAACAAGATCGGCGATCAGCTCGCGATGGCTTTGAACTTTCGCGAGTCTGTCATGCTGCGCAAGGCCCCGGTCGTCCGAAGCAGCTAGCGCCTGGATCGCCTTGGCGATCTCCAGATGCACATGCGGTATTGGCGGCACGGCATAGAGGATGCGCGGCAGGCGCGTCATTGGCGCGGTCCTTCGGCATATGTCGGCGTGGGTTTTCCGAGAAATCAGTCGGGCTTTTGCAGCCGTCAAAAAGCATCACCGGGTCGCGGCGTTGGCGCCGGCCCGATGATGACGAACGTTAAAGCTGCGGATGATTTCGCTCATTCCCGCGGATGCGGGAATCCAGACGGCTTTGATCGTTACGACAGCTTCTGGGTTCCCGCTTCCGCGGGAACGAGCGATTTACGGGCCGAAAAAATAAACATAGATGGTAACGCCACGGCCGGGTGTTACCCTGCCGCGATATTCGAGATCACCGCCATCGCCGGCGGGAAATAATGCTGCAGCACTTCATCGGCATAGACGCCGGTCTCGTAACGGCGCGCGCGCGGCGGCCACTCGATCTGATAATAGTCCTGCCTGGTGCGGATCTGCATGACGTTGCCGACGTTCGACAACGGATAAGGCAGCGTGCGCGCCGTCATCAGGATGGTGCCGGCCGGCATATTGGGATGCACGCGGATGTCGAGCGTTTTCGGCCCGGCCATCGAGAACTTGTTGAGATAAGTGCGCACCATGACGCCGCCGCCGAGCGCGCCCTGGTCGGCGTCGAACACGAAGCGCTGCGCCGCATTGGCGCCGCCGGCAAGAATCTTGGCCGACAGATTGTTGGCGACCTGCGACGACACCCACATAGTGTCGGGCGACAGCCGGTAATTGTCCCAGCGGTTCTTCAAGGCGGCGTCGACCTCGACGATGCCGCCGGCGCCGTCGCCGGTCAGCGTAGCGCCCACTCCGGCGGTGCCCGTTGCGAGATATTGCACATAGGCGTTCGAGCCCGGCTTGAACGCCTGATAGAGCAAGCCGTCGAACACCAGCGCATTGGTGGAATTGTCGCTGCCGCCGAGCGAAGCCGCAGTCTGGGTGCCGGCGGCGTTGGCGGTGATGGCTAGCGAATTGATGGTGGTAATGGCGCCGAGCACTTCCGAGCCGGCGGCGCCCCAGAACCAGGCGTAGCCGACCGCGCCAGTGACCGGAGCCACCGTCGCCGCGATCGAACCGGTGGTGCCGGACGCGATCGAGGCGGTGGTGTTGGCCGATTTCTCCGCGGCACCGCCGCCGAATGTATCCGACGAACCGTCGGCATTGCTGCGCGTGATCGCGCCCTGGACGCCGCCGGTGAGACTGCCGTTGACGACAGCGTCGAGCGACAGCGCCACGCAGATGACGCTGTAAGGCGACGCCGACGCGGTAAGCGTGCCGCCGGACGTCGACGGCGCCAGTGACGGCGTCGGCGTCACGCCGAGCGGCACCGAGGTGTTGCCGCCGAGGATGAGCAACTCCTCGCCGAGCATGCAGGCTTCGAGGCCGATCTTGGCGCCGATGGCTTTGACGTCGTCGAAGCCCATGCCGGCATATTGCGCCTCGAAGTCGACCGAAGTTTCGACGCCGATGCCCTTATAGGCCGCCGAGTAATCCTGCGTCGTCATCGCCTGCACGCCGCCGCGATTGCCGCCGGAGACGCCGATCCGAAGCCCCGTGGTGTTGATACCGGTGACCGCGCGCCAATTTGCCTGAATGCCGCCTTTGCCGGAGACGCGCGGGATTTCGTTGCGCAGCGGCGTGAGGATCGGATAGACGAATTTAGCGCCGGTCTCGAGATCATAATAGGTCAAGCCCGAGGTCGGCGACGACGATTCCGAGAACGTCGATTTGGCGAGCGGATTGCCGGGCAGCGGATTGGCGTGCGCCTTCGCCACTTCCTGCAGGAAGCTGCCGGCGTTTGACAGCGCGGCATTGTAGTCCTGCAGAGTGTGCGGCAGAGCCGATTTGGTCATCGTGTTGGCAAGCATATGCTGCAGATTGGGCTGATACATGGTTGTGGATTCCGTCCTGGTTGGTTGTGGAAATCAATATTTTCAGAATCAAATCCGGTCATTCCCGCGCCAGCGGAAATCCAGCTCTGGGTCCTCGCGTTCGCGGCGACGAGCGAATGTGTAGTCTCTAGCCCTGCCGCGGCCGAAAGCCCGGAATGGCGCGCAACGGCTGGGTCTGGGCCTTGCGGATCGCCGCTTCGGCCAGGGCCTCGAGCGCACCGGGCCGATCCAACAGATGCTCCGGGTGTGGAATGACGACATCGTCCTCCTTTTCGGCGACGCGCACCGAGCTGGTCCCGAGCGGCAACGGCTGGTCCTCGATCTTTTTGATCCGCGCGCTGATGGCATCGAGCGTTTGGTTGATGCCGCGGAGAGCCTTCGCCAGGTTAGGGTCGAACATTTTGGCGATTTTGTCGGTATCCTCGCCGTTGTCCACCGCATCCGCGCTGGGAGCTGCGCCTTCGCCGGCCTGCGGCGAGAATTTCGGCTTGGCGTGCACGTTGGCACCGGGGATCGCCGCGGCAGGACAGCAATCCGGATCGAGCCCGACCAGGACATCGTGCGCCTGTTTAATGCGGTCCTTGTCGGCCTTGGAGTGCCGCGCGCCGATCTTGGTGAGCGCATCGACCAGCACCATGGCCTCAGACTGCGCCGCGGTCTTGAACTTGCGCAACTCGGTCGAGCCGTCGGCCTTGATCACGGCAAACGTCGCTTGCGGCAGGCACGGATGATCGACCAATGACACTTCCAGCGGCTCAGCGGTGTAGCGCATCAAATTCGGCGCATCCGGATCGGGCCAGCGCTTGAGATAGCGGCCGCCTTGGGAGAAGCCGGTATAGACGCCCTCCTCGACTTTATTCCATTCGTCATCGTCGACCACCTTGCCGCAGATTTCGATACGCCTTTGCGCGTCGTTGAAGGCGATGTCGACGAGCTTGCCGGCGGCGATATTGCCATGCATGGCGCGCAAGTTGCCGAGGCTTTTGCCGCCGCTCGCAGCGGCGAAGTTTTGCGACCATTTCTGATAATGCGGCTTGGTCGAGGCGTAATCGCACACTTCGCCGGTCACGTCCGGCATCTCGGCCGTGACCACGCCGTAAACCAGGCGCTGCGCGGCGTCGATTTTGGTGATTGGGACGAAGAGAGTCATGTCGTTCATGGGGGCTCCTTATTTGGTGGTATTGCGGTATGCCGGCTGACCGGCGCGCTCGATAATTTGCCGCCCCGCGAGTTGCTGGCAGCGCGTCAGCAAAAGTCGTGGGTTGTCACTTTCCCTCTTGACACCAAAGATTGATTCAACCGACAGTACGTTTCTCTAATCGCTGGGGAATAAACGGGTAGCGATTGGTGGGGGCTCACAATGGCAAGACAGCCGCGCCAGGCAGCGCCGCAATCTGCCGCTGCCGTTGCTCGAACGGCTCATCTGCAGGCGAGCGGGCAAAAGCAAATAGCAGGCACGGTAATTTACAGCCGCTTCATCAGCTGCCTTGGGTTGACACCCGATGTTGATCTCACACAGCCGCTGACCAGCATTTTAGGCGGTGGCTTGAACAACTGGGATCTTGGCCTGGACCTCATGTCCTACGGTCCTTTCAAGCAGGACGGCCTAATCTTGCAAAAATCGGATGTGATGACCGAGGTTACCATAGGCGGCCTCTGCAATCTGGTTTTTGCCTGGTACAAAAGCGATGGATGGACGGTGACGTGATATGCGCGAGCGCGGCGTTGTAGCGTGCTGCTTATTGCTTGCCGTTTCCACCAGCACCGCCCTCGCCGGCAACGATGGCAATAGGCAGCTTTCGGTCTCGACCGACCTCGTAGCGCTGTCTACACCGCAAGCCGACCCTCAGGCTTCGCCGACCCTATCGAGCCTATCCGATGCCCAACTCCATGCGAAAATCGATCAAGCCACGGCGAACGTGACCGCGATCCGGGCGGAGTTGGCCAAGCGTAAAAAACGACAGCTTGCCAGCACCGCATCCAGCGCCGGCGCTGGGAACTCATCACCGCCACCGGGGAAAACAAATTCCGCATCGAGCACCACGAATCCGGCAGCGTATTATCAAAAACAGTATGAGCAACAAATCGACTATCATAGCGAAACACCGATTGTATCGCCTAAGCCAGCAAATCCATCGCCCTGCGATCCACAGCGATTCTTTATCCGCGCCAACTCTCTCGATACTTATCTTTATGGCATAACGCCGTCGAATAAGGCCCAGGGTGCCTCGATCAGTTATACAGACGACCGCCTCGCTGGGACCCAGTCCGCGACAATCAATGGAATGGTATCTTATGTCGTCTCACGTGACTTATGCTCGTTGCCAACACCCGCGGGCGACGCTCCGTTTCTATCGGGCTATTCCATAGCGCCGTTCGTTTTAGGACAAGGAAACTACACCGAGCCCCATGCGAAAACCGAGCACAGCGAACTGAAGTTCGGCCTCGACAACGAGTTCGAAATATCGAGAGGGTTGTTTCCCCGTCAAGTTTTTACGATAACGCCTTACGCCGCGACCGATTACCGCGGCGAAGCACAAATCTTCGGCGGAAGCGCATATCTTGATTTATACGACCCGAACTTGCATCTCGGGGGTTATGTTGTAAACGATCCCTATTTGGGGTGGTTCTTGCAGGTGCGGGGAGAGACCGATTGGCGCGATGTTAGCGCGGTCGGCGTCACCAACCTGACCAAGACCGACTATGCCTGGTTCGGCGCGTCCGCTCAGCTCAATATGTTTTTCTTTCCCTCCGCGACCAACGTACCCGACTATATTCAGAATCGCTTTGCATTCTATGCGACCGCAAAATACTTCGATGACGCCAATTCCGGCAAACAGGCGCGGCAATATACGTTGAAACTCGCCTACAAGATTCCTCCCGACGGTTCATCTTCAATCGCGGCTGAATATGATGATGGGACCGACAAAGATACCTTAGTGAGGGAACGGCAATATTTGCTTAGTCTTACTTATGCATACTGAATTCGTCATCGCGCATTTCGTGTGCCGGGACCAAGTTTTACCGTCACTTGGAGATAGGTTTCCGCTTCGAAGGCGTCGGTTTCTTCGTCCAGCTCGACCAGATGGAGGTCAGGCGAGGCGAACTCTTCGGTGATGATCTGGTCGATAAGGTCCTTCACCCACTCCTTGGTCGGCTCGAGCCCTTCGTCCTCGGCCTGGGCCGATTGGTTGTCGGCGGTGGCGCGGTTCATCACTTTGGTTGCCCAGGTCGGCGGCACCGAAAAAGCGTAGCAGATGATGCGCGCGAGCCACTCGTCGAAATCGTTTTTCTGCTCCGGCTCCTTGGTCTGCTGAATCTTGACCGCGGTGTCGCCGGGAACGAACTTGGCCTTGCGGCGCCGCGCCAGATCGCCGGAGAACTCGGTGTCCCAGTAATCCT
>JBAQHW010000088.1:0-10900 GCA_049288525.1 Xanthobacteraceae bacterium | reverse complement strand
CTTTTGGCCGGACCCTATAGCATGTGCCGCAAAAGTGGAGACCGGGCTTGCGAAAAGGACATGCTAAAACAAAAAGCTAGCACCGAACGCCGCGCCAAACGTATCGCGGAAACGGGGGTCGTCGGAGTCGGATGTGGCGAATAACCGACGGCTGGCTTGCCAAAGAACGGCCTCGCCACGACCTTGGCTCCATGGCCCAGCGCTCTACATCGATGCCCGTCGCCGCCTATGTCCAATCGGCGCTTTTCATCCCTTTGGCCGCCGTGGCGCTGTTTGCCTCCGCCGGCACAGTCGCAATCCCGGAATTCTGGGTCTATCTCGCCACGCTGACCGCAATTATCGTCGCCTCCTTCTTGTGGATCGATCCCGACCTTGCCCGCGAGCGCATGCGTCCGGGCGGCAAGAAGCCCCCCACGGCTCTCTGGCTCTTCAGTGGCGTCCTGTTCGCGCATTGGATCGTCGCCGGCCTCGATCGCGGCCGCTACCATTGGAGCGATACGGTTCCGGTCTGGCTCCAGGCCGCCGGCCTGATGGCCGTCGCGGCGGCTTATGCCTTCTGCCTGTGGGCGATGCGCGAAAACCGGTTTTTCTCCTCGGTCGTGCGCATCCAGACCGACCGCGGCCAGCACGTGATCTCGACCGGCCCGTACGCCGTGATTCGTCACCCGGGCTACCTTGCCGGCATCGTGGTCATGGTGGCGAGCGGCATCGGACTGGGCTCCTGGCTCACGACCGCACTTCTTGTGGTCACCACGCTGCCGTTCCTGCTGTATCGGGCGATCAGCGAGGACCGCATTCTGCAAGCCGAGCTACCCGGCTATCGGGATTATGCGGCTCGTGTGCGCTGTCGGCTGTGCCCAGGCATCTGGTGAAAAACAATCTTGCAAGGAAAGGACTTAGCTCAAACTTTAAATGTCGTGCCTCAGGGTTTCGCTGACTTGTGATTCGCATAAGGTATATTATGGAACATGTTCAGGCGACGTTTCACTTGACACCCCCATCCGCTAGGCCTAGGGTAACGGTCATTGGAGATAGCCATGGCCAAGCCCGTCCTTTCCGATCCCCGTTTTTTCAGCGAAGAAGCCGCCTTCGAATACGTTGAAGGGCAGCTTTGGCCGCAAGGCCCGACGTGCCCGCATTGCGGCGCTCTCAGTGAGAAGATCGGCCGCGTAGATCGCCGCTCCAAGCCTAGCCGCAAGAACCCAGAAGGCGTCGCCGTTATCGGGCTGCGCAAGTGCTACGCCTGCCGCGAGACATTCACGGTGCGCAAGGGCACGATATTTGAGGATAGCCACCTTCCCCTGCGCATGTGGCTGCAAGCCATCCACCTGCTTTGCGCGTCGAAGAAGGGTATCAGCACGCGCCAGCTTCAACGGATGCTTGGCTGCGGCATGAAAACCGCGTGGCACCTTGGACATCGCATCCGCGAAATGATGGCACCGGCGGCCAATTCTGGCCCGCTGGGCGGTGCTGGAAAGACGATTGAAGCCGACGACGCAGAAATCGGGCGCTCGCGTCACACCCGGAAGCGCCCGCGCGCCATGAACGTCAAAGTTCTCAGCCTTGTGGAGCGCGGCGGTAATCAGCGTTCGGTCACGATTGACCATCGCGGCGCGGGCATCATGCTTCGCAATCTCGCGCACCGTGATAGCCGCCTTGTGACCGACAAAGGCGTGACGTTCAAAAACTTGGGCTTTGCGGCCCATGAGAGCGTCGATCATTCCAAGTTTGAATGGGCGCGCGGCGATGTGCACACGAACACGATGGAGGGCTTTTTCAGCGTGCTTAAACGCGGCATCGTCGGCGTTTATCAGCACGTCGATAGCAAGCACTTTGACCGTTATCTGGCCGAGTTCGATTTCCGGCAGAACACCCGCGCCAAGCTCGGCATCAACGACGTGCAACGCGAGGCCGTCGCGGTCAAAGGCGCGCTGGGGAAGCGCCTGACTTACGAAACAACTTCGATCAACTAAGCGCCGTTTTCGGACCTTTGAAGAATTGGTCTGGTACTGGCTTAAACGATCCACTTAACGGTCTCGCTTTGTCAGGAGATCGGCCAGATATTGGCAATCATTGTTGTTTAGCGGAAAGCGCAGCATCACGTCATTTTTGCGCGTGACAAGCCATGTCAATAACGAGTCGCGTTCGACGCTGATTTGCTCCACATTAGGAGGAAATCGCGTCATTCCGGTTGCGGCGTAAGAAAAGCTTGGGGGGCTCTCAGCCATGGTGACACCAGTTGAAGTTGGCGCGGGAAAAACTCTTTGGAGTTGGATAAAGAGTAATGCCCAGAAAATATTTAAGCTGGGAAAGCGCATAGCCACTCTGGAGGAACGCGTTACCGCACTTGAAGACGCACTCAAGAAGCAGCCTGGCGATGAGTGCCCATATTGCGGCGAACGTGCTATGCGACTGACCGAACAAAGCGGTCTTTTGGGAAACCAAGGATCGCAGTGGACTGAGGAGGATTGGACCTGTGAAAAATGCGGAAAAATATACCAAGAGCGCACCCCGCTCAAAACCAGATGATCCGGCGCAATACAAACGCTTCTTAGAGGCCGCACGCGAACATGAAGCGGACGAAACAGAAGAAGGGGCGGATCGCGCTTTCAAGAAGATCATCTCCAAACCCTCGCCTAAGAAAATCGCCCGGTAGCAATCTCTACCGCTTGCTCATGCAGCCCCAATAGAACGTCTTGCGTAAGCGGGAGGCGATGCAAGTGACCGGGATAGGATTTCTCGGATTTGAGGGGCTTTCTAGAAAAACCAATGGGTTTTGCGCCCGTTTCCAGCCCATGCACCGAATAGGCAAACAGATCAGCAGCCGCGAGCGGTAAACAGTCGCCCTTCTTCTCGAAGGTCAGCCCCGCCATGCTGCGATTAGTTACGCCGCCCAAGCGATCTTTGAAAAAATTATACAGACGCAGCGCATCGGGCGCGTTCGGATGACCGCTTTCCAATACGGTATTGAGCTTGTGTTCGTTGTTATATTTCAGGCGGTCGATGGACAGAATGCCGTCAATGGTATCAGCCATACACGCACGAAAAAGAAGCGTGTATCTCGAATCTTTGCGCGCCTTTTTGGGCCACGGCAACGATAGGTAATATCGATAGTCCTTTTCCAGCAGGATCGCCGCGTAACCCAGTTCTGTGGTTTCATTGATGATGTGATGAAACTCATCCAAAAACTCAATTTTCCGATCAACGGTCCAACCATCAAAATCCTTGTCGGTACGCTTTACATCTATGGTGTGAAAAATATCCACGCGGAAGCGAGCAAATAATTTGTTCGTGCGTTTCTCAAATTTGCGCCACTGACGCGCATCAGCCAGAAACCCGGCCATAACGGTCACGTCACCGCCGTGGGTGCCACTTTCGTCGAGATAGCTAGTCAGGATCATGAATCGGCGCTCCGGCTCCCACCGATGCGCCAGTGCGATGCAGAGTTCCCCAACCCAGTCTGAATGGCGTATTGGCGCGTTCATCTGACCATAACACCATTAGTAGTGGTAGTGTCAAGTGAAACGTCGCCCATGTTCAATATTTTCTGGATTTTACGGACTTTCTGAAACAGCAAACGTCATGCCGTCGAAGGCCGGCACCACATGCACCGGTAATTTCCCGCGCAGCACTTCGTAATCGAGATCGGCGTGCAGATTGGTCAGGATCGCCCGGCGCGGCTTGAGCCGCTCGATCCAGCCGAGGGCATCGTCCAGCGAGAAATGGCTCGGATGCGGCCGGTAGCGCAGCGCATCGACGATCCAGACATCGAGCCCGCCCAGCGCGGCAACGCTTTCGTCCGGCAGGCTGCTCAGATCGGCCGAGTAGGCGACGCTGCCGAAGCGGAAGCCCAACGAGGCGATATCGCCGTGCTCCTGGAGGAACGGCAGCGCGGCGATGCTGCCGCCCTCCCCGGCAACTATCACCGGTGCGCCTGCGGTCATCCGGTGCTCGGTCACGATCGGCGGATAATCGCTGCCGGGCGGCGAGGCGAAGCAGTAGCCGAATTTTGCCCGTACGGACGCCGAGGTCGCCGCGTCGAGATAGACATCGAGCCGGCGGTGACGCTTGAGGAAAAACGCCCGTAAATCGTCGATACCGTGGGTGTGATCGGCGTGCTCGTGCGTATACACGACGCCGTCGAGCCAATCGACCTCGGCATCGAGCATCTGCTCGCGCAAATCCGGCGAGGTGTCGACCAGCAAACAGGTGGCGCGGTCCGTATTTGGGTTTCCTTGGCGCCGTTCGACCAGCAGCGAGGTGCGCCGGCGGCGGTTTTTCGGATTATTCGGGTCGCAGTCGCCCCAGCCGAGCGCCGGACGCGGCACGCCGCCCGAAGAGCCGCAGCCGAGAATGGTGAATTTCAGGCTCATCGTCGGGCCATTTTTTGCCGGGTTATGCCGCGGCCGCGGCCGGTCGCGGCACCTTGCTGAACAGCCGGAAGAAGTTGGCGGTCGTTTGGTTGGCGATCTCATCGAACGAAACGCCGCGCGTCTCGGCCAGGACTTTGGCAGTCTCGACCACATAAGACGGCTCGTTGCGCTTGCCGCGGAATTTGCCTGGCGCGAGATACGGCGCGTCGGTCTCGACCAGAATGCGGTCGGGCGGCAGTTCGGCGGCGATCGCCCGTAACCCGTTCGAATTCTTAA
Organism: Xanthobacteraceae bacterium; assembly: GCA_049288525.1. GTDB lineage: Bacteria > Pseudomonadota > Alphaproteobacteria > Rhizobiales > Xanthobacteraceae > BOG-931. Next base: position 6,251 of record JBAQHW010000088.1, on the reverse strand, counting down.
ACGTGAGAATGCCGGTGAACGAGATGAAATGACCGAGCGCGAGCGCGCGTCGGGCGAGGTCGTGGCCGCCGGTGAAGCAGTGCAGTACCGCCGGGAAGGCGCCCTTCCCGGTTTCCTCCTCAAGAATGCGCGCCATGTCGTCGTCAGCCTCGCGCGAATGAATGACGAGCGGCAGGCCGGTTTCGCGGGCGGCGGCAATATGCGTGCGAAAGCCCCGCTCCTGCGCCGCGCGCGGCGAATTGTCGTAATGGTAATCGAGCCCCGCCTCGCCGATCGCGACCACCTTCGGCAGTCGCGCATGCGCGATCAGATCGGCCGCGGTCACGTCCGGCTCTTCATCGGCGTGATGCGGATGCGTGCCGACCGAGCAATAGACGTCGGGGAAACGCTCCGCGATGGCGAGCAAATCGGGCTGGCGGTGAACCCGCGTCGAGATCGTCACCAAGCGCTCGATCCCGGCGGCGCGGGCGCGCGCCACCACCGCGTCGAGTTCGGTTGCAAAGTCGGGAAAATCGAGATGGCAGTGGCTGTCGATGAGCATTGCTTCTACTGCGCCGCCTGGGCCGCCGCAGCGCTGGGCGGCTCGATATAACGCGGAAACACCGGCGCCGGCGCCGGCAATTTTGCGCCGGCAGCGATGCGATGGCCGCCGCCGAGGAAGGTGAAACTGCGCTCCTCTTGCGGGATTGCCAAGAGATCGAGCAGCTTGGCCGCCGACCCCGGCATGAACGGCTGCGCCAGAATCGCCACCTGGCGCAAAATCTCCGCGGTGACATAGAGCACGGTGCCCTGGCGCGGCGGATCGGTCTTGGCGAGCGCCCACGGCGCTTCGCCGGCAAAATAGCGATTGGCCTCGGCCACCACCGCCCAGGCCGCGTTGAGCACGTGGTGCAGTTGCTGGGTTGCCATGGCGTCGCGCGCCTTGCCGATCATGGCGTCGGCAGAATTCAACATGGCCTGATCGTTGGCGGAGAATGCCCCCGGTTGCGGCAGCACGCCGCCCAAGCCGCGCGCCACCATCGTCAGCGAGCGCTGCGCCAGATTGCCGAGGTCGTTGGCGAGATCGGCGTTGATGCGGTTGACGATGACCTCGTGGCTGTAATTGCCGTCCTGGCCGAACGGCACTTCACGCAGCAGAAAATAGCGCAATTGATCGACGCCATAGGCGTCGGCTAGCGCGAATGGGTCGATGACGTTGCCGACCGATTTCGACATTTTCTCGCCGCGGTTGAACAGAAAGCCGTGCGAGAAGACGCGCCGCGGCACCGCGATTCCGGCCGACATCAGAAATGCCGGCCAGTAGACGGCGTGGAAGCGCACGATGTCCTTGCCGATGACGTGCAGGTTACAAGGCCAATATTTCTTGAATTTCTCAGCCTCGGTATCGGGGAAGCCGAGCGCGGTGATGTAATTGGTCAGCGCGTCGACCCACACATACATGATGTGCTTATCGTTGCCGGGCACCTTGATGCCCCAATCGAAGGTGGTGCGCGACAGCGACAAGTCCTGCAGGCCGCCCCGCACGAAGCTTGCGACCTCGTTCATGCGCTCCTTCGGCAGCACGAAATCCGGCACCTCGGCGTAAAGCTGCAGCAGCGGCTGCGCATATTTCGACAGGCGGAAGAAATAGCTTTCCTCCTCGACCCATTCGACCGGCGTGCCGTGCGGACCGAGACGCTGGCCCTTGTCGTCGAGGCGAGTCTCGCTCTCGTCGTAATAGGCCTCGTCGCGCACCGAATACCAGCCGGAATATTTGTCGAGATAGATGTCGCCGGCCGCTTTCATGCGCTGCCAGATTGCTTCGGACGAGCGGTGATGGCGCGGCTCGGTGGTGCGGATGAAATCGTCGTTCGAGCACTCGAACGTCTTCACCATCGCCTGAAAGCGCGGCACGTTGCGCTCGACGAGCTGCCGCGGCGTCAGGTTTTCCTTGTTTGCCGTCTGCAGCATTTTGATGCCGTGCTCGTCGGTACCGGTGAGGAAGAACACATCGCGGCCGTCGAGCCGGGCGAAGCGCGCAATGGCGTCGGTGGCGATCGCCTCATAGGCGTGGCCGATATGCGGCGGCCCGTTCGGGTAGGCGATCGCGGTCGTGATGTAAAAGGGTTTGCCGGACAAGTTTTGTTTCACGGACATGAGGGCTTGGTATCAACCGCGCGTGGCCTCGGCAAGCAAGCCGAAAATGCCGAACACCAGGGGCTTCCGCTCCAGATTATAGGTTTCGGCGTCGCGGACGGCGCGGTTGATATTCTCGCTGGCCTCGGCGAGCCGGGCCATCCGGTCCAAGGCATTCTGCTCGCGCGTCAGCCGTCGCGACAGCCACGCATTGATGGTATCGATGAAGGCGGCGAGCGGCTGCGGATCGGTCCCCGCAAGCGCTTCACCGAGCGCATGCAGCGCCTTGGCATCGGTCGCCGGCAGCTTGTCGAGCAGATCGACGGCCTGCTGCCGCAGATCGAGCGCACCTTCGTCCAGGAAGGCCAAGGCTCGCGCGACGGCACCGTCCGCCGCCGCCGCGGCCGCGACGATCTCGGCATCGTCGGCGTTCGCCTGCGTCGCTGCGGCCACCGCCGCGGCGACCTCGTCCTGAGCCAACGGCCGCAGCGTGACGGTGCGGCAGCGCGAGCGCAACGTCGCCGGCACCCGCGCCGCCGAGTGGCTGACCAGCAGCAAAAGCGCGCGCGCCGGCGGCTCTTCAAGAATCTTCAACAGCGCATTGGCGCCGGATTTGTTCAATTCGTCGACCGCGTCGACGATCGCAATACGCCAACCGCCCTCGCCGGCGGTCGAGCCGAAAAATCCGATGGTTTTGCGGATGTCGTTGACGGCGATCTGCTTGTGCAGGACGCCCTTGTCGTTGACCGTACGCTCGATGACCAGAAGATCGGGCTGCGCCTGCGCGGCAATCCGCCGTGTGACCGGGTTTTTCGGCTCGACAAAAAGCGATGCCGCTTCCTGCACCGCGCGCGCCGCCGGATCGGGATGAGCGAGGACAAAGCGCGCCATCCGGTAGGCCAAAGTGGCTTTGCCGATGCCAGGCGGCCCGGCGAGCAGGACCGCATGCGGCACACGTCCGGAACGATAGGCCGACAACAGCGCGGCTTCCGCGGCCGCATGGCCGAACAGCACCGGCGTCCGCCGCGGATGCGGGACTTCGCCGGCATCGTCCTCGTCGGCGGCGCGGGGGCTCATGACGCGCTCGCTTCTTTCCGCCGCGCCACGAGATTGACCGGAAAGGTCAAGGGATCGAGCTTGGCGCCGACCGCGTTCCAGATTTTGCGCGCCACGATCTCTTTTGGCGCGCCGGCATCGATCACGACGCAGCGCTCCGGCTCTTGCGCCGCGATGGCCAGATAGGCCTGACGCAGCTTTTCATGAAATTCGACATTCTCGGCCTCGAAGCGGTCGGCCTCCGCCGCGCCGCGCCGCGCGGTGGCGCGTTCCAGCCCGACTTCGACCGGCACATCCAGAATGACGGTGAGGTCGGGGACGAGATCGCCGATCGAGACGCGTTCGAGTCCCTTAATGAGCCGCTGATCGACCTGGCCGAGAATGCCCTGATAGACGCGGGTGGAATCGGCGAAACGATCACAGATCACCCATTTGCCGGCATCCAGCGCCGGCAGGATGGTGGATCGCACGTGATCGTCGCGCGCCGCCGCGAACAGCATTGCTTCGGCGTCCGGACCGAACGGCTTGGCGGCGCCCGACAAGAGCACATGGCGGATGATTTCCGCACCCGGCGAGCCCCCAGGCTCGCGGGTCAGATGGACGGGCAGCCCCACGGCCTCGAGCCGCAGCGCCAGCATCGCGGCTTGCATCGATTTGCCGGTGCCCTCGCCGCCCTCGAAAGTGATGAACTTTCCGCGCATCCAAAGCCCTTGGCACCCAAAACCGTTGCCGCCGCCCCGAGTGGCGCTTCGCGAACCGCGCAAACAAATAACAGTTCCAACAGCTTATAGCGCCAACTTATAGCGCCTTCTCTCGGCCGGCGAAGCCGAAACGGTTCAAGTCCTTGCAATATAAGGGCCTTTATCAGGCGGCGCACGCGCCGCTGCAATGGCCTAGAGTTTGGCGACGCCGGCGCGCAAGACGCCGATGATAAGCTCGGTGGCGCCATCCATTGCCCGTTCGGTCATGCTGCCTTTGCCGACATCCTCGGCGGCTTGCAGCGGCGCTTCGAGCGCGAGGTTGTCGCCCCGCCATACTTTCAACGTCGCGACCGGCTGACCCTTGGCGATTGGGGCCGGTATCGGCCCGTCATAAACGATACGCGCCCGCAGCGGCTCGCTGTTGTCGCGCGGCACCATCACTTTGATAAGGCCGGGCCCGAGCAGCGGCACGTAGCTTTCGTCGCCGTCGAAGACTTTGGCCTCGCCGATGGTCTGTCCTTCCGCGAACAGCACCCGGGATTTGTAATCGTGGAAGCCCGAATCCAGCAATTTGCGCGCCTCGTCGGCGCGGTCCTTGGCGGTCTTCGCCCCGGTGACCACCACAATCAGCCGCGAATTGTCGGACACCGCAGAACCGACCAGATTGAAACCGGCCTCCTTGGTCTCGCCGGTCTTCAGCCCGTCGGCGCCGATACTCATCGCAAGAAGCGGATTGCGGTTTTCCTGATGGATGTTGTCCCAGGTGAAATCGCGCTGTGCGAACATCGGATAGAGATTGGGATAGGTGATGATGATATGGCGCGCCAACTCCGCCATATCGCGGGCGCTGACGCGCAGGCCCGGATCCGACAGTCCGGTGGCGTTGGTGAAGGTTGAATTCTGCAGGCCGATTTCGTGCGCCCGCTTGGTCAGCATCGCTCCGAACGCGGCCTCATTGCCGCCGAGCGCCTCGGCGACGGCGATGCAGGCGTCGTTGGCGGAATCCACGATGATGCCCTGGATCAGATCCGAGACATCGACCTTGCTGTGAATGGCGGCGAACATGGTCGAGCTGTGCGACGGTGCGCCGCCCTTGCGCCAGGCGTTTTCGCTGATGGTGAAAGTATCGGTGAGCTTGACGCGGCCCTGCTTGATCTCGTTGAAGAGGTATTCAAGGGTCATCAGCTTGGCAAGACTCGCCGGCTCGACCGGCTGATCGGCGTTTTTCTCCGACAGGATGCTGTCGCTGTCGAAGTCGAGCAGGATGGCGGTCGGCACAATGCTCTGAACGCCGCCCCCGGATTTAGCCGGCTTCGGCGCGGCGCCGGTCGGCGTCGGCTGGGCGAGGCCGAGGAGGGCGACGAGCGCGGCCGCCGCCAGATAGCCCCTCCCCGGCAGCCCTCTCCGATCGATCGTTAGCAAGCTTCGCCTCCGCTTTGGTTCGCAGTTCATCCCCCGCCACATAACGCACGCGCGAGCCCGCGTTAAGACGTCGTGAAAATGCCGCAACGAATGCTCATGCGACAGATGAACCATGCCTAATAAAGCCCGCGGCCATTGAGGAATTGGTCGGTGCCGTCCGCACCCTCCGCGGCGCTTGCGTAAGACATCGGCGGCGCCTGGCCGGGATCGTCCAAGACGTCGCTTAAGGAAGCCAGCCGCTCATGCCGCACCGGCGCGGGTTGCGCCGGGAAGTGCGGCAGGATCTGGGTTGCGGCCAACCGCACGTCCCACGGTACTGGCGCCGGTTCATTCTCGCGTAATGTCGAGGCCAGAACCTGATCGTCCGAGCCCCCCATCGGGGCGCGTCCGACATATTGTACGCGCACCCAGGCAACGCCGCGATTGGCGAAGCCTAACAGATGCGCTGCGCGCCGGGACACGTCGATGATGCGATTATGCGCATAGGGACCGCGATCATTGACGCGCACGATCAGCGAGTGGCCGTTATTGAGATTGGTCACCCGGACATAGCTGGGCAATGGCAGCGTCGGATGCGCGGCGGAGATGGAGTTGCCGTCGAAAATCTCGCCGTTGGCGGTGGCGCGGCCTTGAAAATCATCGCCGTACCAGGATGCAAGCCCAACGGCGTTATAATTGGGATCATCCTGCGGGACATAGACCCGGCCTGCCACCACGTAGGGCGAGCCGACCCGATAGACGCCGCCACCTTTGGGCACCGGCTCGCCGGGTTCCACCAGCCGCGCGCTCGCAGAGACGCCGTAGCGCTCGTCGACATTGCCCTTATTGGCGCAATTGGCGACGAACAGGCAAAGCATGGCGCAGGCGCCCAAACGCGCAAGCCGCCGCACTGTCGAGTTGACCCGACCCCGCATCGTCCCCCGTCCCGAATGGAATTTTATTGAATTCTAGCGTGGT
>JBAQHW010000087.1:0-1823 GCA_049288525.1 Xanthobacteraceae bacterium | reverse complement strand
GTATTGACGAACACCAGCGTGGTACGGTGCGTCTTGATCAGCGCATAGAGCTCGGCCAGCGCGTAGCGCGCCGAATGGCCGGCCCACGGCAGACGCTCGGTCGAGTCCAGCATGGTCACCTGCGGCGCCGCGCCGGCGGCGGCGACGATAAGATCGGCGCGTGCGTTGCCGCCGCGCTGCGGCACCATGAAGCGGCACAGTTCCTCGGGCTCGGCAACGGTCGCCGACAGGCCGATGCTGGCGAGACCGGGCGCGAGCCGAAAGAGTCGCGCCAGGCCGAGCGACAAAAGGTCGCCGCGCTTTGACGTCACCAGCGCGTGCAATTCATCGAGCACGACGCGCTTGAGCGAGCCGAACAGATAAGGCGCATCGGCCGAAGCCAGCAGCAGCGCCAGTTGTTCCGGGGTCGTCAGCAGAATATCGGGCGGATCGCGGCGCTGGCGCTGACGCTTCGAGACCGGCGTGTCACCAGTGCGGGTCTCGATGCGGATCGGCAGCCGCATCTCGGCAACCGGCATTTCCAGATTGCGCGCGATGTCGACCGCGAGCGCCTTCAAGGGCGAGATGTAAAGCGTGTGCAGGCCGCCCTCGCGCCGCACGTTGCGGCCGGTGGAGATGAGGCTTCGAAGGGCAGATCCCTCCTCCCGCGGGCGCGGGCAGAGGTGAAGGTCGCTCAACTCCACCAGGCTCGGCAGAAAGCCGGCCAGCGTCTTGCCCCCGCCGGTCGGCGCGATCAAGAGAACCGAGCGTCCGGCCTGGGCCTTCGCCAGCAAGTCCAATTGATGCGCGCGTGGCATCCAGCCGCGGCTGGCAAACCAGTGGGCAAAAACGTCCGGAAGCGGCGCAATTTTTTCGAGCAAGTCCACGGTCCAAGTTTGGTCCAAATTGGTGCAAGTTTGCAGCCCAAGTCGGCAATGGTCGAGGCCAGGGCGCCGGCGCAACCGCGACTATGCCGCTAAGGCCGCCACCACGACGAGCCCATCGACCGGCACACCTTTCTCGGTGCGAATGGCAGCGGCGGAGAGATCGAGCAAAGCCAGCCCGGCCTGCGCAATCGCGCGGCGTAGATAGGGCTCGCCGTAGGCGTAACGCAATGTCTGCAACAACGTCGCGCCATTCCCGCTATGCGTTTCGACCGTGAAAGCCAGCAGCCCTTGCGGGGCCAGCACGCGCGCGATGGCGGCGATGACCGGCGCGATGTCGTTGAGATAGACAAAGACGTCGGCGGCAATGATCAGATCGTGCGCGGCGCCGGCCGCGATTTCATCGGCCAGGAAATCGGCGAGGTCGGCGGTGACCAACCGGTCGTAAAGACCCTTGCTCGCCGCTTGCGCCGTCATGGCCGGCGACAGATCGACGCCAACGAGCCGGGCGACACACGGCCGAAACACCTGACCGGCAAGCCCGGTGCCGCAGCCGAGATCGAGCGCCGATGCAAAAAACATGACACGTCCGGCCGCCTGCATCGCCGCCTGAACAGCCTCATGGAGGATCGCCGGCCCGCGATAGCCAAGCCGTTCGGTGAGCGCCGCGTCGTAACGCCCGGCATACTGATCGAACAGCCGGCGCACATAGGTTTCCGTCATTGCCGGCGTGGCGTCGCCACCGGCGCCGAGCCGCGCCAATTGCAGCCGGGCGCCGTGATAATCCGCCGGGTCGCCGGCGCGGGCCTGTTCGAACGCGGTCACAGCGCCGGGCCGGTCGCCAAGCCGGTCGCGGATCGCGCCGAGCGCAAACCAGGCGGTGGCGAAGTTTGGAGCAAGCTCGACCGTCTGCGCCAAAATATCGGCAGCGGCGGCAAAGTCGCCGCGCGAAGCAAGCTC
>JBAQHW010000086.1:0-23891 GCA_049288525.1 Xanthobacteraceae bacterium | reverse complement strand
CGGGAATGATGCGGCCTTCAAGTCCGATGGTGACGATCCAGTCGGGAACGGCAGGCGCGTAGACCGCCGGCGCCGTCGGCACTGTTGTCGGCTGGACGGGAAGATCGGCCGCTGCGGCCAAGCCCGGGGTGATCACACCCAGCAACGAAAGTACCAAGCACCAGCGCGCCATCATAACCCCACCCCGTGCTCCGCCGAGCGAATGGACGCGATTATATCGCAGGCGCCACGCCGCGGCGAGCGGAAGGAATGGTTAACGGCGACTTTGGCAGGGGCTGTTGCGGATTGGTCCGCATGCGCCGCTGCCGCGGCGGTTCACAAGTCCGCACCATTATTTCGATTTCGGCGGGGCTCGCTGTGGGGCATTATGAACCAAAGCCACATGAGATCAATATGTTGCGAGTGTATCTTCAATTTCGAAGTCCGCAGGAAAGCGTGCCGCATCATCACGCGAATTTCGGAATCGCGGCATCAGGATTTCACGTGGTGATTGGTACCCTGCTCCATCCTCCGCTTGGCGCTTGACCGTCGCTTTTTGCGCTTCGGCCGGTCCGCAGGAGCGCCGGCGTCGGCCATGGGCGCTAGCTGCGGCGCCGGCTCTTCGGTGTGCCCCGGCAGGGGGTGGGTCGCCGACACAAAGGCCATGGGCTCCTCGCCCGCGACGAGTTCCACTTCCGCCGGCGCAGATGCGGGTGTGACTACTGTCTGCGGCTGAACTATTTGCTGGATCGGTTGCTCGGCCACGGCTGGGCGCGCCGCGCGCGCCGCCTCGGCGTCCATCTGTCGGCGGTGCATGAGTTCGCGCGCCCTGGCGCGGCGCTCCTCGAAGCGGTTACGCAGCCGTTTGATCCAGGAGCGCGCCTGGGCCGCGGCGCGCCCGAACACGCCGCCCGCCCAGACCAGTTCAAAGGGGGTAAATTGCCGCCAGGTCTGATCGCCTTCGACAATGGCGCGCGCGATCAGGTTGCCGGCCATCGCCGTGGTGTTGAGCCCATGACCGCCAAAGCCGCTGGCAAGCCATACCCCCGGGCCGAGTTCGCCGATCTGCGGCATCCGATGCACGGTAAGTCCCAACGTGCCGTTCCAGGCATATTCGGCGGTGACGTCGCCGAGTTGCGGATAGGTTTTCTTGATGTCGCCGGTCAGCGCCCCGACATAGCGGCGCACGTCCCTCACCCAGGCCGTCGCGCGACCGGACAGCATCAAGCGGTCGCCGCCGACGATGCGGTAGTGATTGTCCGCATGATCGGAATCGCTGATCCCGCCGGGATAGCCCACCGCTTCCGCGAGCTTTTCGCCAAGCTGTGCCGTGGCGATCACGTAAGTCGTCATCGGCACGAGCGTCGTGGCAAGCCGCGGCAAAAGCCCGAGCTCCACATTGCCGCACAGCACGACGTGATCGGCACGCAATCGCGCGCCCGGAGTGACGATGCGCTTGCGCACCCCAGTCGGATCGATCGACAGCGCCGGGGTGTGTTCAAAAATGCGCGCGCCGTCGCGTTCCGCCGCCGCCGCAAGGGCCAGCGCGTAGTTGAGCGGATGAATGGTAATCGCCTGCAGGTAATCGATAGCGTTGAAATACCGTTGGCTGCGCAGTACGGCGCGCACGCGCTCGGTCTGCCATCCCTCGATCTCGCAGCCAAGTTCGCCAAGCAACGCGACGTAATCCAAGAATTCATCGCTGTTGTCTTTCTTGGAAACATAGAGCCAGCCCTTTTGCGCATCCATGCGTGCGGCCGCCTCGGAATGCGCATTGCGCCGGACATAATCCAATCCCGCCTGGGCCAGCGACCACAGGTCTTTGGTGCGCTCGAAACCGACACGGGCGACCAGCTTGTCGGCATCGGCGCCAAAGCCGGGCAGGACAAAGCCGGTATTGCGGCCGGAGGCGCTCTGCGCCAGGCGGCCTCGTTCCAGCAGCACCACCGACCAGCCGCGGCGCGCCACTTCGCGTGCCGTCGTCAAGCCCGCCAGCCCGCCGCCGATGACACAGACGTCGACGTCGAGATCCAACGAGAGCCGCGGCCGTGGCGGCGCGTCGACCATTGTCGCGACATACCAGCTGTCGCCATAGGCGTTGCTGTCCGGGGCCTTGCTGTCCGGCTCGTTCATGAAGACGCTTTGCGACACATTTCCCGCGGCATGCGCCTGCAATGTAAGGAGTTCGCTTCGACCCGACTAGTGTCCCGTTTCCAAAGTTCTTCCCACCGTACTGGACTCCTCGGATCGGGAAGACGACATTACCGCCATGCACCGTCTGATGCTGCTTCGTCACGCCAAAACCGAGCGCGCTGCGCCGGGTGAACGCGATCGCGACCGCGGGCTTACGAAGCGCGGCCGTGCCGACGCGCCGGCTATTGGCGCCTATATGGCGCATCACGGCTTGGTGCCCGACATTGCGGTGGTGTCGCCGGCCAGACGGGCGCAAGAGACCTGGACGCTGGCGGCCGGCGCTTTTGCCAAGCCACCGCCCGCGGTCAGCGAAGAACGCATCTACAATGCGACTGCGGGTGCACTCGTTGCCGTCATTGTCGGGGCGCCCATTGTCAGTATGCCCAAGGCAAACACGCTTCTCCTCGTCGGCCACAATCCGGGTCTGCAAGAGCTTGCCGTGCAACTGATCGCCTCAGGCGACAGCGAGATGCGGGAACAACTCAAAGAAAAGCTGCCGACGACAGGGCTCGTGGTCATCGATCTGCCGATCGACGATTGGTCGTTCATTCATCCACGGGCCGGCCGGCTCGATCGCTTTGTCAGTCCCCGCCTGATCGAGGCCTCAACGGAGTGAGCTAGGGCAAGCGACCAGGAGGTGGACATTTCCGCCGCTTGCGGCGGCTGTCTGACGTGAGATTATCTCGCCGCCGCTGGGGAGCCGATTCGTTTCAGGTGGCAGTCTCAGCGACCCGTCACGGCGAGCGCGCGATGCCCGTATTGGCGCACATACTGGCTGCATTGGCCCCCGCCCCGCTGTCGGCGGGAGCGCCGGCGGCTCAATTGCAGCCGAAAGCGACGGCCACGCCCGGCGATGGCGAGGCGTTGCCAAATCTTCGGCCGCCCTACCACATCCTGTTGCCGGTCGCCATTTTTCTGGTTTCGGCGCTGACCATCTCGATTTCACGCCATTCAAATCTCGTCGCAACGCTATGGCCGGCAGATGCCATCATGCTGGCCGTGCTGGTCTGCCATTCGCACAGCTTCATGAATTCCGTTTCGATCATCGTCGGCGGTTCGGTGGCGATCGCATTGGCAAGCCTGCTGGCCGGCAACGGCTACGAGCTTTGCGCCGTACTGGGCATCGGCGACGGTATCGAAGTCATCAGCGCTTTGGCGCTATTGGCGGCGTTCCAGATTAGCCCATCCAATCTGACCTCGTTCAACGGCATGCTCATCTTCATGTTCCTGGCCGGCGGCATAGCGCCGATTGGCAGCACGCTGCTGAGTACCAGCGCTTTCGGTTTGGCTCACGATGTTGCATGGCCCCCCATCTGGCGAAACTGGTACGCCGGCCATGCCCTTGGCATGGTGATCCTGGTCCCGTTCCTGGTCAGCATCATGTCCAGCGAGTGGCGCACGCAACACATCAAGGAGCGAATTCCGGAAGTCGTCGCCATCGCGGTTTTGTTTGTCGCCATCAGCGTTTTTGCCGACTATTTTCGACCGATCATCTTTGTGATCGCGCCGGCGATCCTGCTGGCGACCGTGCGGTTCGGCATCATCGGCGCTGCGGCGGCGACCTGCCTGGTCGCGATCGTGGCGAGCTTCTACGTGATGTCGAACGTGGGACACCCGCTATTTCTGAACCAACCCGAGCTATCGCAGCGGATTTTCGGCTTGCAGGGCTTTCTTGCCATCACCGCGTTCTGGTCGCTGCCGACCGCGGCACTGATCACCGAGCGCGATCGTCTGCTCAAAGGCCTGTCGCAAGCCAATTCACAACTGACGGCGGACAGCGAGATCAAGTCGCATCTGGTGACCGGGCTGCGCCGCCACTTATCGATGGCCGAGGAAAACGAGCGGCTGCGGCTGTCGCACGAATTGCACGATCAGGCCGGCCAGAGCCTGATTGCAGCTATTCTCCAGCTCAACGAGATCGACGCGCTCACCGGCGAACCGGCGCGCGAGCGCCTGCAGCTTGTGCGCAAGCGCATGGAAGAGATGGGCAAGACGCTGCATCGGATTGCCTGGGAGCTTCGGCCACCCTCGATCGACGAGCTGGGCTTGCGCAGGGCGCTTGCCAGTTACGTCGGCGAATGGAGCGAGCAGTGCGGTACCGAGGTCGACTTTCACTGCGACGATCCTCGACTTGACGAGGTCCCCGGTGAAATCGGCACCGCCATCTATCGCGTCGTGCAGGAAGCGCTGACCAATATCGTCAAACACGCCGGACGGCCGTCGAACGTCAGCGTTATCGTGGGCCGCGCCGAAGCGACGCTGCAGGTCATCGTCGAGGACAACGGTTGCGGCTTCGATGCCGCGGGGCAAGGCGCAAAGGCCGGCACGCAGCGCGGCCTCGGCCTTGACGGGATGCGCGAACGGCTTGAGCTCATCGGCGGCGCGCTTGAGGTCGAGTCCGCGGCCGGGGCCGGCACCACGCTGTTTGCCCGCATTGCACTCGACGCTCAAAGGCCGGTGGCATGAGCAAAACGCGTATCGTGCTGGCCGATGACCACCCTATCGTGCTCGACGGGCTGCGTAACCTCATTCGCGCGGAAGACGACTTCGAACTGGTCGGCGAAGCCGCCAGCGGGCTCGCCGCGCTGAAGGTCATTCGCGACAAGCGGCCCGATGTCGCCGTACTCGATATTTCGATGCCGGAGCTCAACGGTATCGTCTTGAGCCGCAGGCTCACTGCCGAAATACCGCAGGTGCGCGTGCTGACGCTGACGCTCCATGAAGACCGCGCCTATCTTAATCAGGCGCTCGAGGCCGGCGTTCGCGGTTATGTGCTCAAGCGATCTGCCGTCGAAAATCTCGTACAAGCCATCCGCGCCGTCATGGTCGGCGGCATTTACATCGACCCGTCGATTTCCGCGCGGACGCAGGACGGTAAACGGGTCGGCAGCAAGGCCGCCCCGCATAGCGGCGCGGCACCGGCCCTGACCGAGCGCGAGGCGGCGGTTCTGAAAATGGCGGCCTTGGGCCTGACCAACAAGGAGATCGCCTCAAGGCTCGATGTCGGGGTGAAATCGGTGGAGACCTACAAGGCGCGCGGCCTGGAGAAACTTGGGCTCAAGACGCGCGCGGAGCTGGTGCGCTACGCGTCGGCACAAGGTTGGCTTGAGCTTTAGTGGCGGCCGGCCTCGCCGACACCGTTCCCGTTTGGTGAACGAGCGGTAAAGATGTCAGGCAATTTCTGACAGCCAGACCGCGCATAATTGTTCCGTCGATAACGGGGGTTGCTGTATGTACCTCAATGGTGGGGTTAGAGCGGATTAATTGGGCTTCCGAACGCTAACTGACGGCGTTCGTCGATTGCCGAGGGAGGGCTGATGACCAAGGCGGCAAAAGCTGGCGAGGAGCGCCGGACAACCCTCCCGAAAACCGCCGGCGACGACGTTCTGCATTTTCTTACGCGCACGCTGCAGGCGCATAATCTTGATGGCGAGTCGCAAGGTGCATTGGAAAAGCTGCAAACGCTGATGACCGCCCTCGAGAAGCAGGAGAACACGTTGTCGAACTGGCCGGACTCGCCCAGCAAAGCGCGCATGTGCAATGCGCTGGCCAAGGCCAGAGACACCGTTTCGCGCGTCGTCGCCGAACTGGCACGGCAGCGCCCCGAAGGCGCAGGCCGCTGCATCCATGCCGTCAAAGCGATCTGAGGCAGCGCCGTGCCCGCCAGCCGTTCGTTTCCGCTCGACCTTGCCGCGGTCAGTTTTCTGATCGTCGACGATCAACCGTTTTCACGGCGCCTGATCCACTCGATGCTGCTCGGATTCGGCAGCCGCGAGATTTATGAGTCGGCGAATGGCGCCGAGGCATTCGAGCTTGCGCGCAGCGTGCTGCCGAACATCATCATCACCGATCTCATCATGCCGGATTTCAATGGCCTGCGTTTCATTAAGAAGGTGAAGGAGCCGCAGTCGGCCTGCCGCACCGCCTCGATCATCGTCTTATCCGGCTATCTGACCAAATCCGCCGCGCTCGCCATCCGCAGCACGGGCGCCGACGAATTGCTGGTCAAGCCGGTCTCGCCGAAAGCGCTCTACGAGCACATTGCGCGCATCGTGCTGCGCAACAACGATCCAAGCGCGCCGGCGGCGTTTCTGCAGAATCGCAAGCGGCGAGCCGCGCAGCAGCGCAAGCAAGCCGGCGCCGTCGCCTATATCTAACCGGGTGGCCGATCCCGGCCGCCGACCATCTCGTCGGTTCCGGATTAGAGCATGATCCGGAAAAGTGGATACCAGTTTTCCGAAAAGATCATGCTTCAGCGAAAAATCTAGTCCGCCAGCGCCGCTAGGATCCGCGCCCAGCTGCGGATGCCTTTGTGAAAGCATTTCAGGTCGTATTTTTCGTTCGGCGAATGGACGCGATCGTCGTCGAGCGCAAAGCCGACCATCAGCGTGTCCATGCCGAGCACCGTCTTGAAATCGCCGACGATCGGGATCGAACCGCCGCCGCCGACGGTCACCGCCTTCTTGCCCCACTCCTGCCCCAGCGCGGCGCGTGCTTTGGTCAGCGCCGGGCTGTCGAATGCCACTTCGAACGCCGGCGCGCTGGTGAAGTTGCCGAATTCCACATGGCAGTCGGCCGGAACGCGTGCACGCACGAACTCGCGGAAGGCGGCGCGAATCTTGGCGGGGTCTTGCGCACCGACGAGACGGAACGACACTTTCGCCATCGCCTTGCCGGGGATGACGGTCTTGGCCCCCTCCCCGGTGTAGCCGCCGATAATGCCGTTGACTTCGGCGGTAGGCCGCGTCGAAATCTGCTCGATCAACATGCGGCCCTGTTCGCCGGCCGGAATTTTCAGACCGACCTGTCCCAAAAATTTTTCCGCGGTCAAATTCAAGCCGGCGAGATCGGCCCTGACATCGGCCGGCAATTCATGAACGCCGTCATAAAAGCCGGGAATAGCGACCGAACCGTCCGGCTTGTGCAAGGCTGACAGGATGTCGGCGAGAACATGAATGGGGTTGCGCGCCGCGCCGCCGAACAGGCCCGAAT
Organism: Xanthobacteraceae bacterium; assembly: GCA_049288525.1. GTDB lineage: Bacteria > Pseudomonadota > Alphaproteobacteria > Rhizobiales > Xanthobacteraceae > BOG-931. The sequence continues at coordinate 16,727 of JBAQHW010000086.1, read as the reverse complement.
GCAAATCCCTATCCGCGCAGGTCAGTCTCACTTCCTCATAAACGAGCCCGCGCAGCGATGTCGTGATGGACGGCGTCTCGCCGTCCCACATGCCGGTGTCGCACACCAGAGCCAGATCGCGCTTGAGTTCGGCAGCGTTGTCACGGACGAACGCGAAGAGATGCTTGGAACCGCATTCCTCCTCGCCTTCGATCATCATAGTGATATCCAGCGGCAGCTCGCCAGTGACCGCCTTGAAGGCGCGGCAGGATTCGATGAAGGTCATGGCCTGACCTTTGTCGTCGCAGGCCCCACGCGCGACAATGGCTTTGCGGCCATCGGCAAGCGTCTCAATGCGCGGCTCGAAGGGGGGCGACTGCCATAGATCGATAGGATCGACCGGCTGTACGTCATAATGACCGTAGAACAGCACGCGCGGCGCCTTACCGTCGGAATTGACCGGGGCTTTGGCGTTGCCGCTTTTGCCAATCACGACCGGATGGCCCGCCGTCGGCCGCACGGTGACCGAAAAGCCGAGGCTTTTCAGGTCGGCGGCAACGTGTTCGGCCGCCTTGACACATTGCGGCGCGTAGGCTGGGTCGGTCGATACCGACTGGATGCGCAGAAGTGCGAACAGGCGGTCGAGACTGGACTGCAAGTCGCGATCGACCCGTTCAAGAACCTGGGGCAATGCTTCCGCTGCCGTCATGGCGTCACCTTCGAATTCGCGCCCGCATAAGACAATTTCGATTTTATAACGCGCGGATGGCATCAGTTCCACCGCGCACTGTCAGGAAAGCGTTGCATGTTTGCAACGCTTTCGCGCGCTTACGCAGCAAATCGCCTCCTATTGCTTGTAACGCCTGCGCCGGGCGTCCAATATGGTGGAAATCCGCCGAAAGTGCGGATGCGGGGATGGCGTGGGGATATGGACGAACTGATCGGACGGCTCGTCGCCGATGCCGGGATTGACCGTGCGGCCGCAGAAAAGGCCGCCGGCATCATTCTCGATTTTCTGGTCAAGGAAGGACCACCGGACCAGGTGCAGCAGCTTTTGGCCAAGCTTCCCGGAGCGGAGGCGCTGGCGCAAAAGGCCGCGAGCGAAAGCAATGGCGGGCTCATGTCCGGCGCCATGGGGGGTGTGATGGGCGCAGGAATGCGCATGATGTCGGCGGGCTTGAGCATGGGGCAGGTCCAAAGCGTCACGCGGGCCGTCATCGCCTATGCGCGCGAAAAGGCAGGCGAGGATGCGGTCGGCGAAATTGTCGCCGCCATTCCGGGTCTGGCGCAGTTTGTTTGAGTACTGTTTCTGATTATCGCGACGCTAGTGTTCTTGAGGGGAGACTTCGATGGCATATCCCATTACCGAAATTCAGGGGATCAGGACCGACATTGCGGCGATCCTCAGGTTGGATGGGATTCGCACCACTGTCAGTCTGTTGCGGTCGGCCAAGACGCCGAAGCAGCGGCTTAAATTAGCGGAGAAAACCGGCGCCGATGAGAAACTCGTTCTCGATTGGGTGACGGCCGCGGACCGCATGCGCATCAAGGGCGTCGGCTGGGACTACGCGGAACTCTTGCGCGTCGCCGGTGTGCGCACCGCCAACGAGCTTCGCTTTCGTAATCCGGAGCGGCTCGCGCTCACCATGAAAGAAGCCAACACCAAGCGCAAATTGGTGCAGGTTTTGCCCTCGGTGGCCATGGTGACGCGCTGGATCGAGGACGCCAAAGGGCTGCAGCCCATCATCCGCTACTGAGCCGCTGCAATCTTTACGGCGATCGAGCGCCCCAGCCGGCCGTAGCTCCAGCTTGACTAAACCTCGGTGACCGCGCAAAGCGACACGACCCCGCTCGCCGCAATGAGCCGCACAATGGCCAAAGTAACGGCCGCAAGCGAGAGCCAGCGTATAGACGCCAGGACGGGCCCCGGCGCCGGCCCTACGTCCGGCAATGTGCTGGCGCAGCTCTTGACGAAGCCACGACCGCTGTCTCGGCCGTTGCTGATGGGCGTTCTCAACGTGACCCCGGATTCCTTTTCCGACGGCGGTCAATTCATCGAAGCATCTGCGGCCATCGAGCATGCCCGGCAACTCGGCGCCGAAGGCGCCGACATCATCGACATTGGCGCGGAATCGACCCGGCCTTACGGCGGCATGCGCCCCGTCACGATCGAGGAAGAGCGGGCGCGGCTGGAACCGATCCTACCCGCCGCCGCGACGCTCGGCGTTCCGGTCTCGATCGATACGATGAAAGCCAAGGTCGCAGCGTGGGCGCTCGAAGCCGGCGCGACAATCGTCAACGACGTCTGGGGCCTGCAGCGCGACCCGGACATGGCCCGCGTCGTCGCCGAGCACGGCGCACCCATCATTATCATGCACAACCGCGACACCGCCGATCCGAATATCGACATCATCGCCGACGTGACGGATTACTTTTCGCGCTCGCTCGAAATCGCCTGGGCGGCCAATATCGCCCATGACCGCATCGTGCTCGATCCGGGTATCGGTTTTGGCAAGACTTCGGAGCAGAGCCTTGCTTGCATCGCGCGGCTTCATGAATGGCGGGGCTTCGATTTACCGCTCTTGATCGGCGCCTCGCGAAAGCGATTCATCAACGCCATCGTTCCATCGAACCCCAGCGAGCGCCTTGGCGGGTCGCTCGCCGCGCATCTGATCGCCGCCGAAAACGGCGCCGCCATCCTCCGCGTTCACGACGTCGCGCCGACCGCGCAGGCGCTTGCGGTCGCCGCCGCCATCAGGTCTGCGCGATGACCGACACCATTTTTGTCAATGGATTGGCGCTGCATGCCTACCACGGCGTCATGCAGCATGAAGCCAAGGTTGGACAGACTTTCCGGCTCGACCTCGACCTCGATATCGATCTCGACGCCGCTTCGCGCAGCGACAAACTCAAGGACACTGTTTCGTATGACGCGGTCGTGAAAACGGCGAGCGAGGCATTCTGTGCGCGCCGCTATCAGTTGGTCGAGGCGGCCGCCGGCGCGGTCGCCGACGCGGTCCTCCAACGCTACCCGCTGGTCCGCGGCGTCCGCGTCACCGTGCACAAGCCGCACGCGCCGATCGCGGCGACATTCGACGATGTCGGCGTGACCGTCGAGCGCGCGCGCAACCGCAACCATGGCTGACAACCATGGCTGACAATCATGGCTGACAATCATGGCTGACAATCATGGCTGAGACCTCCGCCGAGGCATTTCTCGCGCTTGGCGGCAATGTCGGCGACGTGCGCTCAAGCTTCGATCGGGCAATCGCACTATTGTGCGACGGCCAGACCGTCCGTCTGGTGGCGCGTTCGTCGGATTACCGCACCGCGCCCTGGGGCGTGACCGACCAGCCGCCTTTCATCAATGCGGTTATTGAACTTGCGACCATGCTGCCGGCGCACGGTCTGCTCGCCAGCGCCCTCACGGTCGAGCAGGCGCTCGGCCGTGACCGCGGCAAGGAGCGCCGCTGGGGGCCGCGGACACTCGATATCGATATCCTCGTCTACGACGATCTCATCGTCGACGGCCGGGAACTCACGCTGCCGCATCCGCACTTGTTGGAGCGCGCCTTCGTCCTAGCGCCGCTCGCGGAAATCGCCCCCGACCTCATTGTTGCCGGCACCCGCGTGTGCGATGCACTCAAGCGCACCGATGTCAGTGGCATCGAGAAGCTGCCGCCGCGCTAGGCCCGGCTACGGCACGAGGTTTGCACCGCAACTCGGTTGGCTCATCACCCTAAGCATGGCATTTTGCGGCTATGACGGCCTCCGAACCCCTGTCGCTGGCAGGCGATTTTCCCGAAGCCACGCCTGAGGACTGGCGCAAGCTGGTCGATACCGTGCTTAAGGGCGCGCCATTTTCGCGCCTGGAAAGCCGCACTTATGACGGCCTGACCGTCGAGCCGCTCTATCAGCGCGCCGCGGCTGCCCGCCCCATGGCCGGCCATCCTCCTGGCGCCGCCTGGACGGTGATGCAGCGCGTCGACCACCCCGACCCTGCCGCCGCCAATAAGCAGGCGTTCGAAGATTTGGAGAATGGCGCGACCGGGCTGGTGCTGGTTTTCGCCGGCTCGGTCAGCGCCAACGGATTCGGGCTTGATACCGCACCGGCAACGCTCACCCGCACCCTCGACGGTATCGCCCTCGACGCCGGCATCGCCATCGATCTCAATCTTTCGCCGCAGACGAGGCACGTCGTCGCCGATCTCGCCGAACTGGTCGGCCGACACGGTATCGCACCGGCATCGATCGATCTGCGCACCGGCATCAATCCCATTGGCGGCTTCGCCGCGAACGGGCGGAGTGCCAAGGACTGGCCCGCGATGGCCGTCGATTTCGCCGCTATGATTGGCGGACTTTCCGCTGCCGGTTTTCGTGGACCCTTTGCTGTCGCCGACGGGCGCGTGATCCATAACGCCGGCGGCTCGGACGCGCAGGAGCTTGCCTTTGCGATTGCCGGCGCCGTGGCCTATCTGCGCGCGCTCGAAGGTTGCATGACGCTCGCGGCGGCACGCGATGCGATCTATTTCCGGCTGGCCGCCGACGCCGATCAGTTTCTCACCATCGCCAAATTCCGCGCCGCGCGAATATTGTGGGCAAGCGTCGAGGCGGCCTGCGGCCTTGCGCCAAAACCGGCGACGGTCACGGCGGAAACCGCTTGGCGGATGATGACCAAACGCGACCCTTACGTGAACCTCTTACGCACGACGATTGCGGTCGCTGCGGCCGCTCTCGGCGGGGCCGATGCCATAACCGTGCTGCCGCATACCGCGCCGCTCGGCCTGCCCGACGCCTTCGCCCGCCGCCTGGCGCGCAATTGCCAATTGGTCTTACTGGAGGAATCGAACCTCGCACGCGTCGCCGACCCGGCCGCGGGCTCCGGCGCCATCGAGGCGCTGACGAAACAGCTTTGCACCGCCGCTTGGTCGGCCTTTCAAGAGATCGAAAAGGCCGGCGGGGTCTGGGCGGCGCTGGAGAGCGGACTGATCGCGCGCAACGTCGCCGCGGTGCGGGCCGAGCGGCAGAAGGCGGTCGCAGGCGGCAAGGATGTATTGACCGGGACGAATGCCTATCCCGACATCGCTGAAACCGTGCCGGCAGTTCTGCCCATTGCGCCGCGGCCGGCGCCGGAGGACGCGGCGGCGGCGGTGACGGCGCTGCCACGGATACGGCTCGCCGAGCCGTTTGAAGCCTTGCGCGACCGCTCGGATCAGATTCTAGCCATGACCGGCACGCGGCCGAGGATTTTCCTGGCGACGCTCGGCACTCCGGCCGAGTTCAATGCGCGGGTAACATTTGCCAAGAACTTTTTCGAGGTCGGCGGCATAGAGGCGGTCTCCAGCCCGGGCCCGGATTTCGTTTCACTCTACAAAACTGCCGGCACTGGACTGGCTTGCCTTTGCTCGTCCGACAAAATCTATGAAAAAGACGCGCCCGAGGCTGTTGCGGCGCTCAAATCCGCCGGTGCCAGGCAGATTTATCTTGCCGGCTGCCCCGGCCAGAGCGAGGCCGCCTGGCGCACTGCCGGTGTGCAGTCCTTTGTTTACGAGGGCTGCGACCTCCTGGCGACACTGACCGCAGCTTACGATATTGTTGGTTGACCGGGACCGGATGATCGCAAGCGAAGGCGCCCTATGAGCCGCATCCCGAATTTTTCGGACGTCGCATTGGCCGACACCGCATCCACGGCGCCGGCCGCAGCCGCGCCTTTGCACGTTGATCCCTGGCAGACGCCGGAGGGCATCGCGGTCAAAACGGGCTATGCCGCCGCCGATCTTGCCGGCCTCGACGCACTCGACACCTACCCCGGCATCGCGCCCTATCTGCGCGGCCCCTACCCGACCATGTACGTCAGCCAGCCGTGGACGATCCGGCAATATGCCGGCTTCTCGACGGCGGAGGATTCCAACGCCTTCTATCGGCGCAATCTCGCGGCCGGACAGAAGGGCCTCTCCATCGCCTTCGATCTTGCCACCCATCGCGGCTACGACAGCGATCATCCGCGCGTTGCCGGTGACGTCGGCATGGCCGGCGTCGCCATCGATTCGATATACGACATGCGGACGCTGTTCTCCGGCATCCCGCTCGACCGTATGTCGGTATCGATGACCATGAACGGCGCGGTGCTGCCGGTGCTGGCGCTCTATATCGTCGCCGCCGAGGAGCAAGGGGTGCCGCCGGAAAAGCTTGCCGGCACCATCCAGAACGACATTCTCAAAGAATTCATGGTGCGCAACACCTACATCTATCCGCCCAAGCCATCGCTGCGCATTATCTCGGATATCTTCTCCTACACCTCGGCGCAGATGCCGAAGTTCAATTCGATCTCGATCTCCGGCTATCACATGCAGGAAGCCGGCGCGACGGCGGACCTTGAGCTCGCCTATACCCTCGCCGACGGCGTCGAATACGTTCGTGCCGGACTCGCGGCCAATCTCGCAATCGACCGCTTCGCACCAAGACTTTCGTTCTTCTTCGGCATCGGCATGAACTATGTCATGGAGATCGCCAAGCTGCGCGCCGCGCGCATGTTGTGGGCGAAGCTGATGAGGGGCTTCAACCCGCAGGACGAGCGCTCGCTGTCGCTGCGCACTCATTGCCAGACCTCGGGCTGGTCGCTCACCGCGCAAGACGTCTTCAACAATGTCACGCGCACCGCCATCGAGGCGATGGCGGCGACGCAGGGCGGCACGCAATCGCTGCACACCAATGCGCTCGACGAGGCGCTGGCTTTGCCGACCGATTTCTCCGCCCGCATCGCCCGCAACACCCAAATCGTGCTGGCACGTGAGAGCGGCACGACGCGCATCATCGACCCCTGGGGCGGCTCGTTCTATGTCGAGCGGCTCACGCACGATCTTGCCGCCAAGACCTGGGGCCACATCGCCGAGGTCGAGGACATCGGCGGCATGACCCGCGCCATCGAGGCGGGCCTGCCGAAATTGCGGATCGAAGAGGCCGCCGCCCGCACCCAGGCGCGCATCGACACCGGCGCGCAGGCGGTGATCGGCGTCAACAAATACCGGCCGCGCGACGAGGCGCCGATCGACGTGCTCAAAGTCGACAACGCCGCCGTGCGGCAGCTGCAGGTCGACAAGCTCACCCGACTCAAGCGCAAGCGCGATCCGAAGATTCTCGCCGAGGCGCTCGACAGCCTGACCCGCAACGCCGCCGGCGGCAACGGCAATCTGTTGGCGCTCGCCATCGACGCGGCCCGCGCCAAGGCCACCGTCGGCGAAATTTCATTGGCGCTGGAAAAAGTATTCGGGCGTCACCAGGCGGAGATCAAGGCGATCTCCGGCGTTTACAGGCGGGAGATCGGCATGACGGATGCCGTCGCGCGGTTACAGAAACTCGTCGCCGAATTCGAGGACAACGAAGGCCGCCGGCCGCGCATCCTGGTCGCCAAGATCGGCCAGGACGGCCACGATCGCGGTCAGAAAGTAATCGCCTCAGCGTTCGCCGATCTCGGCTTCGACGTCGACATCGGCGCCTTGTTCGCAACGCCGGCCGAAGCCGCGCGCCAGGCGGTAGAGAACGATGTCCACATCATCGGCGTCTCCTCACTTGCCGCCGCGCATCTGACGCTGGTGCCGGAACTCAAAGCCGAGCTCGAAAAGCTCGGCCGTCCCGACATCGTGATTGTGGTCGGCGGCGTGGTGCCGCCGCGGGATTATGATGCGCTGAAGAAAGCCGGCGCCGAGGCCATCTTCCCGCCCGGCACGGTGATCGCCGATGCCGCCGAAGCGCTCCTCGCCACGCTCAACCGCCGGCTCGGCCACAGCAAGGCCGCGGCGGAATAGCTTTCTCGATCAGAACCGGCCGGCTCAAACATCAGTCGTGCGTGTGGAAACGCAGGCGTGGATTCGGCGGCGGGTGATGATGATCGTGCCGGTGCGGCCCGGCTCTGTGATGGGGCGCCGTCTCGTAGTGAAGACGCAAGAGGTCCGTGCCGAAATCGTTGCCGTTCGGAGTGCGTACGATGGTATGGACGTGAAATTTCTCCGGTTCGGTGTTGTTCAGCACCACTCCTTGCTGGTGATCGAACTCGATCATCACGACCGGGCTTTGGATGCGATAGTAAAAGGCGCTCTCATCGCCCATTGGACCGGCCCAGCAGAAATGTGTCTCGAGAAGGTGCCGTTCCACGTCGCTCATGCGGGCCGCCAACGGCCCGGGCGGCAAGGTGGCTAGATAGCACTCCATGAGATCGAGCAGAGCTCGCCGCTGCGTTTCGTCAAGATCGGCGCCGCGAATTCCTTCATGAGGAATGATCGCATTGTTCTTTTGCCGTGCGGCCAGGATTAGACCGTCGACGCCCTGATGCCGGCCCGGCGGAAGCCCGTCCGGAACGAGAGTATCGGAAAAAATTGCTTTGCGTTTTTGCTCCGCCGACAGGTTGCGGGCGAATTGCAATCCAAGTCGCTCTTCGTCCTCCAGTGCGACGGTTCCGGCGTATTTCCCTTGATCCGCATATCTCGGTTCCGCCCCCATGAAGGTCGGCGTCAGCGTCATCTGGTCGCCCAGGATGAAGCATGTGACGATCAGATGATGGCCGCTTATCTGCCACCCCCACGGCCCGGTCATGGAGGGCTCGCCATAGATGTGCAGTTGGTAGGACCACTCGCCAAGGAGCTCCGGCGCGCCGACTAGCTCGCCGAGAAAGGCGTTCAGTTTCATCAGATTGCGCGTCTTCTGATAGCCGGCGGCGCTGAGGCTGGCTTTGACGACCGCCATGGCCGCTTGTTGCAGGTTTCCCGGAACTTCGTCGAGGCGAAGACCGAAATTCTCATAGCGGGCGATACTGTTCTGCCACAGCTCCCGCTCGCGCGATACTATCGGCAGGCAGACCAGCTCTTTTTGCTCCGGAGTGAGCTGCGCCAGAAGCGCCCAAACTGATTTCAGGATGTCTCGCGTAGGTGCGAATTCAGACCTGAGCGCGAAGAGATTGGGAATGATATGGCCGTCCGCAGTGATGCCCTTGAAGGGCGTCGATAGATATCTCTCTACGTTGGCCCTTTCGCGCTCGCCGCGGGATGGAATCACAGCGTCGAAAAATTGCTGGGTGGACATTCCGAAATGAAAGGCCTTTCCCATTTGCGGAACGAATTTACGAAAATCGGACTTCGCCATCGCCACGTGAACCTGCAGTCGCCTGACCGGACTCTACTCTAGCCTCGCTGGCTGGCCGAGCAACAAAATGTGAGGGCGCGCCAAGCGGCCGGGAACGGCCGATCGCAGACGCCGCCGCAGCGCTCGTCGCCACGCGCAACCGCCGGCATGGCCACAGCTAGGCGGCGGTCGCATGAATAATAGGCTAAGCTAGGGTTTCAGCATTGTCCCCTTGGGCAATACAACTTATAGTAGCATAAAGATGCCACCACCACTTCGCTTCTAAATTTGATTGGTACTCAATCGACAGCGGCGCAATAGCGGCTAATTCGCCCTCGCCTCGTGCGCCGGGAGTAAAAACGGTGCGACCGCGACCGGCGCCGTGCGCCGCCGCGGCGGGGTTTGCGGCACGCGCGGCATCGAATTCATAAAAGCGCGAAATGCCGGATTGACGGCCAGCGCGTCGCGGCCGGCGGCGATCAATAAATTGACTTGGTCCGGCGGCAATTTCAATCGGGTCTGCACGGCATTGAGCGCCGCCGCGCGATCCGGACCCAGATCGTTGAAGGTGAGGCGGTTGATATAGAATTGCACGTCGCGGCAATTCCAGCCGGGCGGCGCGCCGTAGCGGCGACGATCGGCTTCCGAAAGTCCGCAGCGCCATGCCACCAGTTTGTTCCTCCAGTCCTTCATGGTGTCGTCGAAAGCGGAGTAGCTGCCAATGGCGCCAGATTCGGTGGCAGTGTCGGACGATGCCAGGATGAGATCGACTCCGCTCGGCCCGGCTACCGTTTGCGCCCACTTGCCCGATGGATCACGTCCGGAGTCGACGACAAGAAATAGAAAGCGGCGCAGCTTGACTGCTTCCGTCGGCGCGAGCGGGCCAAATGGCGTATCGGATGCCAGCCGCGCGATGGTGAAGCCGGCCAGCCCGTAATTGTCGACGAGACCGCCGTCGAGGAGCTTGACGTATTTGATCGCGCCGGAGCGATAGCGCTCCAGCGCATCGGCATAGGCCTGGATCAGCGGCGCCGCATTGGGATCGTTGCGCACCCGCTGCACCCAGGCCGGCAATTCGACCGGACAGGCGCCGGGATAATTCTTGATGACGATCGGCGCGAACACCACCGGCACCGCCGCCGAGGCGGCGACCGCGAGTGACACCGGATAGGTCGACAGGTCGCTGCATAGCGCGCTGAACGTGACCGGCGCGAAGATAAAGGCGGTGCGGTTGTAGATATCGGACGCATTGATCCAGACCCGCGGCCGCGGCCGGCTCAACAGGTCTCGAAACGTCGCATGATTGTAGAGATGCGCGTCGAGCCAGACCGGGAATTGGGTGGCGTCGTTGACGCCGCCTTGCAGGCCGCGGGCGATATTGCCGATGCTGAGTTGCGTTTGCAGGCCTTGCTCCGCATCGACGTCGAGGAAGCGCTGCTTGAAATCGGCCAAAGCCGCGCGGCCGCGCAAACCATAATACGCCGCGAGCACAGAGCCGCCGGAGACACCCGAAAGGAAGTCGAGCCGATCGAGCAGCGATACCGGGCCGGACCGGGTCGGGACGCGCGTCTGATCGAAAGCGGTCAGAACGCCGAAGGAGTAAGCCGCCGCGCGCGTACCGCCGCCGGAAAACGACAGCGCCACGACCGTGTCGTCGTAATTGTCCGGAACGGTCGGCGTGAGGGCTGCGTCCACCTGCGCTGGATTCGCGGTGAGCGGCTGATTAACCGGGTCGTTGTGAATAACGGCGGTGCAGCCGGCCAAGAGGGCGGCACAGGCAATGACGCACCCCGCACGGATAGCACGCTGGTACAATGCCCCAACCATTTACAAAAGGTAAAGACTTCCCCTCCCTGCCCGTCAAGCAACGCCGAGGTGCCGCTTAGGTTTACAGGAGGCAGTGGTTAACGGCCTTCGTGGTTAATCAAAGGCGACGCCCGGCCGCTGGCAGCCTCGAACCGGCACCGCCCGACCCATCGCCGCAGTAACGGGCGATTCTCGACATGTTTCCAGTAGGTTATTCCGATCGCGCGTCGCCCCGAGCAGTGAAAACGCCTGTTTTCCGGGGCATTTCACTCAGAATCAGCAAAAAACCCCGCCATTGCGTGACAGTGCGGTGACGATCCCGCCATAGGTGGAACCGCCTATCGGCCGGCCGGACTGAAAGACCGACCGAGTAAAGCCCGATGTCCGACATTCTCGGACGGGATTTCCAACAGCAAAAATGCCCTGGCGCCGTTATGGCTCTTCCGGATTCATCACGAATCTCCGATACTTGCGTATCCCCCCGCAGATTCGTCCCCGTAATCCCCACATTTAGTGGTTGATTCAGAATTTCGTACTAAAGCTTGACGCACGCGCCTGGCTTGGCCTAGCCTCTAAAAGTTCGGCGCGCGGGTAACGAAGTCCGCCGGGCTCTCCAAAAGGGGTTTTGGGAGTGCTTCGCGCCGCCGTGGCGCGAGCGTGAGCTTTTGCGCCCTGAAAGGACGGCTCGGACACGTCAGAATACGGCCGGCTGGCAACGCCGGATGAGTTGGGTGGGCAGACAGAAACAGGGGTGAGTTCGATGCGGCGGAGTTCGCTCTGCCGCGTCGCAGGAGCACCGTCGGCGGCTTATATTGAGCATCACCGCCGATACCAGAAACAGCGAGACCTAGGGGCAGAAAATGCGGATCGAGCGGCGCTACACCAAAGAGGGACAATCGCCCTATGCGGACATCGTCTTCCGTCTGACCACAAGCGAGATCCGTAATCCGGACGGTTCCGTCGTCTTCCATGCCGAGAACGTCGAAGTTCCCGAGCAATGGTCGCAAGTCGCCTCCGACGTGCTGGCGCAGAAATATTTTCGCAAAGCCGGCGTGCCCGCCCGCCGCAAGAAGGTCGAGGAGGAAACGGTCCCGTCGTGGCTGTGGCGTTCGATCGCCGACGAAGCCGCGCTTAAGGAATTGCCGGAAGTCGAGCGCTTCACCGGCGAGGCCTCCTGCAAGCAGGTGTTCGATCGGCTGGCCGGCACCTGGACCTATTGGGGCTGGAAGGGCGGCTATTTTTCGTCGGAGGCCGATGCGCAAGCCTTCTTCGACGAGCACCGCTACATGCTGGCGATGCAGATGGTGGCGCCGAACTCGCCGCAATGGTTCAACACCGGCCTGCACTGGGCCTATGGCATCGACGGCCCAAGCCAGGGGCATTTCTACGTCGACTACAAGACCGGCCAGCTCGTGCAGTCGGCCACCGCATACGAGCACCCGCAGCCGCACGCCTGCTTCATCCAGTCGATCAATGACGACCTCGTCAACGAGGGCGGCATCATGGATTTATGGGTGCGCGAAGCGCGCCTGTTCAAATACGGCTCCGGCACCGGCTCGAATTTCTCAAAGCTGCGCGGCGAAGGCGAAAAGCTAAGCGGCGGCGGCAAGTCGTCCGGCCTGATGAGCTTTTTGAAAATCGGCGACCGCGCCGCGGGCGCCATCAAGTCCGGCGGCACCACGCGCCGAGCGGCGAAAATGGTCATTCTCGACGCCGATCATCCGGACGTCGAGCAATTCATCGACTGGAAGGTGATGGAGGAGCAGAAAGTCGCCAGCCTCGTCACCGGCTCCAAGATCAATCAGAAGCACCTGCGCTCGATCCTCAAAGCCTGTGTCAATTGCGAGGGCTCGGGCGACGATTGCTTCACGCCGGAGAAGAATCCGGTGCTGCGGCGCGAGATCAAGGCGGCGCGCAGGAACCACGTCTCCGACAATCTGATCCGCCGCGTCATCCAGTTCGCCAAGCAGGGCTACACCGACATCAACTTCCCGACCTTCGACACCGATTGGGATTCGGAGGCCTATCTGACGGTCTCCGGCCAGAATTCCAACAATACGGTGCGCGTCACCGACGAATTCCTCAAAGCGGTCGAGGCCGATCGCGACTGGGATTTGTTCTGGCGCACCAGGGGCGGAAAAATCGCCAAGACGGTGAAGGCGCGCGATCTGTGGGAAAAGATCGGCCACGCCGCCTGGGCTTCGGCCGATCCCGGCCTGCAATTCCACACCACCATCAACGACTGGCACACCTGCGCCGCGTCGGGCCCGATCGTCGCCTCCAATCCGTGCTCGGAATACATGTTCCTCGACGACACGGCGTGCAATCTCGCCTCGCTGAACTTGCTCGCCTTCCACACGCCGACCAATCCGTCGCTGACCAGCGGCGAAGGCTTAAAGAGCCAGAGCTACGATATCGAAGGCTACGAGCACGCGGTGCGGCTGTGGATCGTCGTTCTGGAAATCTCGGTGCTGATGGCGCAATTCCCGTCGAAGGAGATCGCCCAGCGCAGTTACGATTTCCGCACGCTCGGCCTGGGATACGCCAATGTCGGCGGCCTCCTGATGTCGTCGGGCATTCCCTATGACTCCGAGGCCGGCCGCGCCATCTGCGGCGCGCTGACTGCGATCATGACCGGGGTGTCCTACGCCACTTCCGCCGAAATGGCGTCCGAGCTCGGCACCTTCCCGCGCTACGCCGAGAACCGCGAGACGATGCTGCGGGTGATGCGCAATCACCGCCGCGCCGCTTACGGCGACCGCACCGGCTATGAGACGATGGCGACGCCGCCGGTGCCGCTCGACGCCAAAGCCTGCCCGGATCGCACGTTGATCGATCACGCCAGGCGCGCCTGGGACCGCGCCATCGCGCTCGGCGAGACGCACGGCTATCGCAATGCGCAATCCACCGTGGTGGCGCCGACCGGCACCATCGGCCTCGTCATGGATTGCGACACCACCGGCATCGAGCCCGATTTCGCGCTGGTGAAATTCAAGAAGCTCGCCGGCGGCGGCTATTTCAAGATCATCAACCGCGCCGTGCCGGAAGCCTTGCGCGTGCTCGGCTATAGCGAAGCGGATATCGCGGAAATCATCGTCTATGCGGTGGGCCACGGTTCGCTCGGGCAAGCACCGGCGATCAATCACACCACGCTGAAAGCGAAAGGCTTCTCCGCAGAGGCGATCGAGAAAGTGGAAAAGGCGCTGCCGACCGCTTTCGACATCAAATTCGCCTTCAACAAATGGACGCTCGGCGCCGACTTTTTGCGCGACCAGCTTAACGTCGACGCGGCCGATCTCGCGGCGCCGAGCTTCGACCTCCTTGCGCACCTCGGCTTCACCAAGCGCGAGATCGAGGCCGCCAACATCCATGTCTGCGGCGCCATGACGGTGGAAGGCGCGCCGCATCTGAAGCCCGAGCATTACGCCGTGTTCGACTGCGCCAATCCGTGCGGCCGCACCGGCAAGCGCTATCTCTCGGTCGACAGCCACATCCGCATGCTGGCGGCGGCGCAGCCGTTCATCTCCGGCGCCATCTCCAAGACCATCAACATGCCGAACGAGGCGACGGTCGAGGACTGCAAGGCGGCTTACGTTCTGTCCTGGAAGCTCGGGCTGAAGGCCAATGCGCTTTATCGCGACGGCTCGAAGCTCTCGCAGCCGCTGCAGAGCCAGCTCATCGCCGACGAGGACGAGGACGAAGACGTCATCGAAGCCTTCCTCGACCGGCCGGCCACTTCTCGTGCTGCCGCCCTTGCGGAAAAGGTGGTGGAGAAGGTCGTCGAGCGCATCGTCATCATGCGCGAGCGCGAGCGCATGCCGGATCGCCGCAAGGGCTACACGCAAAAGGCCGTGGTCGGCGGGCACAAGATTTATCTGCGCACCGGCGAATATGACGACGGCAAGCTCGGCGAAATCTTCATCGACATGCACAAGGAGGGCGCGGCACTTCGCTCGCTTCTGAACAACTTCGCCATCGCGGTATCGCTCGGCCTGCAATATGGCGTGCCGCTCGACGAATATGTCGATGCCTTCACCTTCACGCGCTTCGAACCGGCCGGCCCGGTGCAGGGCAACGACTCGATCAAATACGCCACCTCGATCCTGGACTACGTGTTCCGCGAGCTGGCGGTGAGCTATCTGTCGCGCTTCGACCTCGCCCATGTGGAGCCGACCGAAGGCTCATTCGACGCGCTCGGCAAAGGCGTCGAGGAAGGTAGGCCCACCCCCGACACGCGCTATGTGTCGAAGGGCCTGACCCGCTCGCGCACCGACCGGCTCAAAGTGATGCAAGGCGGCGGCGCGGAAGCGCCATCCGCCGAAGCGCGCAGCACGAGCGAAGGCGGACGAAGCGGCGTGAGCAACGTCACCGCCCTCGCCTCCTCCGGCGCCCGCGGCGAAGTCTCCGGCGCCACCGCGCTCAAGAGCGAGCCCGAAGCGAAACTCTCGCCGGCGCAAGAACTCGAGCACCGCATGGATGTCCGTACCAACGCCAAGCACGCCGCGGCCGAAAAACGCGCCGAAGCCAAAGCCAAAGGCTACGAAGGCGAAGCCTGCGGCGAATGCGGGAATTTCACGCTGCTGCGGAACGGCACGTGCTTGAAGTGCGACACGTGCGGCGGGACGACGGGGTGTAGCTGAGGCGGAGTCAACGTCATGCCGATGTACGAAGATACGGAATTTGAGAATTCCGCTCGCTCCTTGAGAAAGTTTCTAGGGATCGAGTTCCAGCCCCGGCCTGACATGATTACCGTCGTTATCAAGCTAAAACACCACGGACTCATCGAAAACTAGAGGCGAGTACCAGACCAAGAAATGCCCGATGGAGAGGCCTATTTCGACCCTTTCGAGAAAGTCCTCCACATTCGGGAAAGCACATTCTGCGCCGCCAACAACTCGTTTGATCAAGAAAGCGACCGACAACGAGCACGATTTACGCTTGCTCACGAGGTTGGCCACATTTGGCTAAAGCATAGTGGCATCCGCCACCGTGGCGCGGCGGGAGCACTTCAAGAGCGGCTGGTAAAGCAGATTCGGCAAGAGGAGCGTGAAGCTTATCGCTTTGCGGGCTCGTTCCTGGCTCCAGCTTATTTGGCTGAGTGACATGTCTTTGACGCCAGAGCAAATCGCGAAGCGATTCGACATAAGCTTGTCTGCTGCCAAAGTACGAGCCAATGAGCTTGCGCGGATAGATCGACGAAAGAAGGGGCAACTTCGACAATTGCCCACCACCGTCGCGGACTACCTTCGCGAACAAAAGCGCAAAGGCTTTCACGTCACAAGCGTTGATTCTGAGCAATGGTCATCCGATCGGCTACCGGAGAATTAAAAGGGCGGCCGAAAAGATTGTCTTTTGAGCCCGGATGGGTAGAGCCCTTGCGAAACCCATCATGCAGCCTCGCGGATCGTTGATGGGTTTCGCTTCGCTCTACCCATCCTACAAACTTACGGCGGCGCGCACCTCGGCATGACGCTATTTCGTCATTGCGAGCGTCAGCGAAGCAATCCAGTTCTGATGCGCCGATCTGGATTGCTTCGTCGCAAGCGCTCCTCGCAATGACGCGCGAAGCCGCCACTCACCAACCGCAACTATAAGCCCAGTACGGCGCGTAATAGCCGGACCAAAACTCGCGCTGATGGCAGGGATTGACAGAGGGCGGATAAAACTCGCCCAGACCCGGATAGTACGACGGGCCCCGCGGGCGCATGGCATGATATCGGGCGCGGTGGCGGCGCCAATGCGTGTGAAGCCAGCGATGACGACGAACGTGGCTTGGCGATAGAGCGGGCTTCACCGCTTCGGGCGCTTTGGGCGTTTGCGGACTTTCG
>JBAQHW010000085.1:0-10694 GCA_049288525.1 Xanthobacteraceae bacterium | reverse complement strand
GGCATGTCGAGGTGGCGCACGCCGTGATCGGACAGCGCATCGATCACCGCATTCGTCATCGAGGTCAGCCCGCCGGCGCAGCCGGCTTCACCGCAGCCCTTGACCCCGAGTGGATTGGTCTTGGTCGGCACCGGATGGCTGGCGAGATCGAACGACGGTACGTCGGCCGCGCGCGGCATCGCATAGTCCATGAACGAGCCGGTCAACAATTGCCCGCTGTCGTCATAGACCGCCTTCTCCATCAGCGCTTGACCGATGCCCTGGACCACGCCGCCGTGCAATTGCCCGGCGACGATCATCGGATTGACCACCGTGCCGAAATCGTTGACCGCGCAATATTTGACCACCGCGACGGCGCCGGTGTCGGGATCGACCTCGACTTCGGAAACGTGGCAGCCGTTGGGGAAGGTCCAGGCGCCGGGTCCGTCGCTAATATGGACGACGTCGAGCGATTGCGGAGCGTCGGCGGGAAAATTAAGCCCGCTGTGAAGCTTCTGCGCCAGATCCATGATCGAGATCGAGCGGTCGGTTCCGACGATGACGAATTTGCCGTGCTCGAAGGCGATATCGGAGGCAGACGCTTCGAGCGCAAAGCCCGCGAGTTGCTTGCCTTTCTCGACCACCTTGGCGGCGCCTTCGACGATGGCGGTACCGCTATGCATGATCGACTTCGAGCCGCCGGAGCCGCCGCCCATCACGAGGCGGTCGCTGTCGCCCTGCACCAGCGAGATTTTGTCGAACGGAATGCCGAGCTGCTGGCTCAAGACTTGCGCGAACGGTGTGGCGTGACCCATGCCGAAATCGAGCGTGCCGGTGGTCAGCGTCACCGTGCCGTCGGCATTGAAAATGATGCCCGCGGATTCTTTTGCCGGGCCTGCCGTTACTTCAAGATAATTGCCGACGCCGAGACCGCGCAGCTTGCCGCGCTTGCGGCTTTCGCGTTTGCGTTTGGCGAAACCTTTGCTGTCGGCCAGTTCGAGCGCTTGTTTGGTCAGCGCGGCGAAATCGCCGCAGTCATAGGTCGCGGCCGACGCCGTCTTACGAGGAAACTCGCTCGGTGCGATGAGATTGCGCCGGCGCAGCGCAATCCGGTCGACGCCCATCTCGGCCGCCGCGGCGTCGATCAGCCGCTCCATATAATAGTTGCCCTCGGGCCGGCCGGCGCCGCGATAAGCGGTCACCTGCACGGTGTTGGTGAAGACACATTTGGTCGAGACTTCCATCAGCGGCGTGCGGTACATGCCCTGCATGTTCTTCACCGCATTGGCCGTGCCCATAAACGGGCCGAACGGCGAGAGGAACGCGCCGACGTCGGAGAAGCTGGTCAGCCGCACGGCAAGAAACTTGCCGTCGGCATCGAGCGCGAGTTCGCCGGTGACGTCGGCGGCGCGGCCGTGGCCGTCGGACACAAAGCTTCCGGAACGCTCGTCGGTCCATTTCACCGGCCGGCCGAGCGTGCGCGCGGCATGCAGGAGGCAAATGTATTCCGGGAACACCATCGCCTTCATGCCGAAGGAGCCGCCGACCTGGCCGGTCAGGATGCGGACATCCTTGACGTCGACGCCCATGGCATCGGCGATATTGGCGCGCATGCCGAACACGCCTTGGGAACAGACATGCAGCGTAAATCGGTTGTCCTGGTAAGCGCCGACCGCGGCACGCGGCTCCATGCTATTGACCACAAGCCGGGTATTGGCGATCTTCAATCGCGTCACATGGGCGGCTTTGGCGAGCGCGGCGTCGACCGCCGCGGTGTCGCCATGATGAAAATCGAGGGCGATATTTCCCGGCACGTCGTCGTAGATCTGGGGCGCGCCGTCGCGGGCGCCGTCCTCGGCGGTGGCGACGATCGGCAACGAGTCGATCTCGACCGTGACGGCTTCGGCGGCGTCCTTGGCCTGGGCAACGGTTTCGGCAATCACGCAGGCGACCGGATCGCCGACATAGCGCACCTTGCCGACTGCGAGCGCCTCGCGGCGCGGCTTGCGTAACGGCGTGCCGTCACGATTGGGCAGCCCGACGATGCATTTAAGGGTGCCGTAGCCTTTGAGGTCGGCGCTGTCGTAGACGGCGAGCACCCCGGGCATTGCCCGCGCCGCCGCCATGTCGATCGAGCGGATGGTTCCATGCGCGACCGAGCTCCTCACCATGACCATGTAGGCTTGGCCGGGCAGGCTGACGTCGTCGGTATAATGTCCGAGCCCGCGCAGCAGCATCGGATCCTCGACGCGCGGTACGGATTGCCCGACGGCGAATTTGGCCGAGGTGAGTTCCTCGGCCGTTAAACCGTCCGCCCGGGCGCCGGCAGAGTGCTGCAAAGTCATGACGATTCAATCCTAAAGGGCCGCTCCGGGTGATAAATGACTTGCCAGACCGCGGCAACTGGGCGCGGAACATGGCTCATAGGCGGCTGCGGCACAGTATTGCCCTGGAGTGTGCCCCTGTTAAAGTTTCCAGGATTTCGGATTGAACAATAGCCCGCGGCCGTCGAGCAGAACGAGGGCTCCGGCGCGGCAGGAAGGCATTGGATGGACGACGAGGTCTCGCCGCCGGGCGGCCTCGACGCCGGCGGAACCTCGCGCAACGGCCAGGCGCGGGACGCTCGCTGGGGTCGCCGAACGCCCTATGGCATTCGCCGCGATGACCGTCGCGACGACGGGCCGGCGCACGGCCAACTGCAATCCGCGGCGACCTATGCCGCGCTCGATCTCGGCACCAACAATTGCCGGCTCCTGGTCGCCCGGCCGACGGCCGACGGCTTCCGCGTCGTCGACGCATTCTCCCGCATCATCCGGCTCGGCGAAGGGGTCGCGGCATCGCGCCGGATCAGCGAGGCGGCAGTCGCGCGCGCGGTCGATGCGCTCTTGGTGTGCCGGAACAAAATGCGCGCGCGCGGCGTGGAGCGGGCGCGTCTCATCGCCACCGCAGCCTGCCGTTCCGCCGACAATGCCGATGAATTTCGCCGCCGCGTCGCCAACGAGGCCGGCCTCGAGCTGGAAATCATCGATGCCGCGACCGAGGCGCGGCTGGCCGCCACCGGCTGCACGGAATTGTTCGATCCTGCAGCCGACGGCGTCATCTTATTCGACATCGGCGGCGGCTCCTCGGAGCTGGTGCGTCTCAAGCGCCGGCCGGGCGACGGACGCGGACCGCCGACCCCTGATATTGTCGGCTGGACGTCGTTACCGGTCGGCGTTGTCACGCTGGCCGAGCGCTATGGCGGCAAGACGGTGGCACCGGAAACATATAGCGCCATGGTGGAGGAGGTCGCCGCTTTCGTCGACCGCTTTGCCGCCGATCACGGCGACCTCGACGGATTCCATACGCTCGGAACGTCCGGCACCGTAACGACGATTGCCGGCGTGTTCCTGCGGCTGCGCCGTTATGACCGCCGTCGCGTCGACGGCTGCTGGCTGGCGGACGACGAAATCTCCGGCGTGGTCGCCGAATTGATGGCCATGAACTTCGACCAACGCGCTGCCAATCCCTGCATCGGCGCCGAGCGTGCCGATCTGGTGCTGGCGGGCTGCGCCATCCTCGACGCTATCCGTCGTGCCTTTCCGTCGCCACGTCTGCGCGTTGCCGACCGCGGTCTGCGCGAAGGCATGCTGGTGGAAATGATGCGCGCCGACGGCGTGTGGGGGCAAGCGTAACGCGATGGCGCGGCTTAAAGACGAGAAACGCCGCACGCCGTCGTCGCGCAATTGGCTCGAACGCCAGCTCAAGGACCCTTATGTGGCGCGAGCCAAGCGTGAAGGCTTCCGCTCGCGCGCCGCCTACAAGCTCGCCGAAATCGACGACAAATATAAAGTGTTCAAAATGGGCGCTCGCGTCGTCGATCTGGGCGCCGCGCCCGGCGGCTGGAGCGAGATCGCGGCGCTCCGCGTCGGCGCCAAGGAGGGGAGCAAGGGGCGAGTGATCGCGCTCGATATTCTCGACCTCAAGCCGCTCCCCGGCGTCGAATTCCTCAAACTCGATTTTCTTGACGCGGCGGCGCCGGAGCGGCTGAAGGAACTAGTCGGCGGCGAGGCGGAGGGAAAAGTCGACGTCGTGCTGTCCGATATGGCCGCGAATGCCACCGGCCATCGCCAGACCGACCATTTGCGCATCATGGCGCTGGCCGAGGCCGCCGCGCTGTTCGCCCGCGAAGTGCTGGCGCCCAAAGGCACGTTTCTCTGCAAAGTGCTGCAAGGCGGCACCGAGGCCGGACTTCTTGCCGAGCTCAAGCGCAACTTCGAGAGCGTCAGGCACGTCAAGCCGCCGGCAAGCCGCGCCGATTCCGCCGAGCTTTATCTGTTGGCGCGTGGGTTCCGCGGCTGACGCGATTGCACCGCGACGGCTCAAGCCTATCCCGCCTTGCTCGGCACCGGCGCCTCCGCTTCAATCCGGCCCGACAGCTCCGCCCCCGCATTCGCCGGCAACCGCGCAAAGATCAAAGCGGCGCTCGCCGCCAGCAAGGCGACGAACAGGAATGCCGGCGGAAAGTCGTTGATGCCCATGGCCGGCGAGTGCTTCAGCCGCAGCGTGATCTCGACCACCAGCGCGCCGACCGCGACGCCGGTCGACAGCGATAATTGCTGCGCGGCGGCCACCATGGCGGTGGCGCGGCTCATCCGCGGCGGATCGATCTCGGCATAGGCAATGGTGTTGATGCTGGTGAATTGCAGCGAGCGGAAGAAGCCGCCGGACAGCAGGATGACGATCATCGCGGCATAGGGCATGCCCTGCACGAACGTGGCGCAGGCGGCGAGGAAGACGCTCGAGATCAGCGCGTTGTAGAGCAGCACGGTGCGATAGCCGAAGCGGCCGAGCACGCTCGTCACCGCCGCCTTCATGAACATCGAGCCGAGCGCCGTGGTGAAGGTGATCAGGCCCGACTGGAACGGCGTGAGATGAAAGCCGACCTGCAGCAATAGCGGCAGCAGGAACGGCAGCGCGCCGATGCCGAGCCGGAACAGGAAGCCGCCGTAGATCGAGGCACGGAACGTCGGCAGATTGAGCAATGTCAGATCGAGAATCGGCGCGGGTGTGCGCTTGGCGTGGATCACGTAGCCGACGGACGACAAGACGCCGACCCCGATCAACGCTACGACCACCCAGGTCGGCAGGAATTCGAGCCCCATCGCCGAAAGCCCGAAGGCTAAGCCCGCAATGCCGAGCCCGGACAAAACGAAGCCGACAAAATCAAACGGATCGTGTCGCTCGACGTGGACATTGGCGATATAGCGCGTGGCCAAGACGATGCCGAGCAGACCGATCGGCACATTGATCAGAAATATCCAATGCCACGATGCGTAAGTGGTAATGAAGCCGCCGAGCGGCGGACCGCAGATCGGCCCGATCAGCGCCGGCATGGTGACGAGCGACATTGCATTGAGCAGATGTCTTTTATGGATACTGCGCACCATGATCAGCCGGCCGACCGGCGTCATCATGGCGCCGCCCACGCCCTGCACGATGCGGGCGGCCACGAATTGCGGAAGCGTGTGCGAGGCGGCGCAGCAGATCGAGCCGAGCACGAACACGCCGATGGCGGTGCGGAACACGTTGCGCGCGCCGAAACGATCGGCGGTCCAGCCGCTGGCCGGAATAAATATGGCAAGCGACAACAGGTATGACGTCACCGCGAGCTTCAGCGCCAGCGGATTGGTGCCGAGCGCCCGTGCAATCGCCGGCAGCGACGTCGAAATCACCGTCGAGTCCATGTTGTCCATGAACAGGGCGGTGGCGACGATCAAGGGAACTATGCGGTCGTAGGGAGGCGGTTCTTCCATTCGCAGCAATCGGCTCGGCTATCGTTTCGTGGCGCCCTCGGCTTTACGCGCGCACGTCGGTGTCACGCCAAGCGCTTTGCCGCCTCCTCGACCATACTGACGTCGGAATATTTCTTCACGTCGATGTCTTCCTTGAGGAAGCCGACGTCCTTCTGGAGTTGCAGGTTCTTCTGCAGTGCGGCGAGGTTCGGCATGCCGTTCGGATTGCGGTATTGATCCTTGCCGGTGAAGGCCCATTCCACGCGCGTCGGCGGCAATTTGGTGAGCTGGGCGACGATGGCGACCGCCTCTTCGTGATTCTTCGGGTCGCTGTACCAGCGGATGGCGCGGATGGTGTCCTCTAGGAAGTCGACCAGCGCGGCGCGGTTTTGCTGGATGAAGGGCGTGCGCGCCGTCCACATCGTGAGCTGGGTGATGCCGAGTGCATCTTTCTGGCTGAACAGCGGGTGAGCTATGGCGTTGAGCGCGGGATCGAGCGAGAACGGCGGCACCGCGCTGACAAGGTCGGCCTTTTTCTCCGCCAGCATTGCCTTCATGGCGGGGAAGGGCGCCTCGATGATGGTGTAGTCGCGGTTGGCTTCGAGCCCCGAGCGGCGGCACATCACGCGCATGGCAATGTCGACCGCGCTGCCGATGACGTTGGTGGCAAACACCTTGCCCTTAAGATCGGCCACGGTTTTGACCGGTCCGTCGTTGAGCACCATGAATTGATTGCTGCCGTGGCCGGCTACCCCATCCTGGATTTCGTCGCAGATCACCCGCAGGTCGTCCATATGTGCGTTCTGGATGGCGAGCCCGAATGAGGAGAAGGCAAGCGGCCCGATTTCGAGCTCGCCTGATGCCAGCGCCGTGATCACCGGCGGCGTACCTTCGAATCGCGTGGCTTCGGCGATATAGGATTGGCCGAAGTGCTTGAGTATGTCCTTCTTCGCGATCACCAGCGGCGCCAGTGAGGCTGGAATTACCACCCAGCCGCAGCGGATTTTGACCGGCGCCGCCCGCGCGATGCCGGGCGCGGCAAGCGTTGCGCCGGCGGCAATGCTGCCGAGGCTGAATTGACGACGATCCAGGCGCTTTTTCACGACGATTCCTCCGGCTTTCCACCCCTGCGATCGCTTGGGGGCCTATGAATTGCGGCCAAGGCATGCTATCCCCCGCCGCCAACCCAAAAGCGGGTCATCGAGTCGGGCGACGGATTTGGGTCCGCCCGCCCGCAAGGCGTTCCCCGATACGATGGCCTGTCATAGCGGGCCACGCGGAGTTGGCAATGGCAGCGATTTCAAGAGACCTACCGCCCGAAGCATATACCTTCGATGACGTCTTATTGAAGCCGGGTTTGTCCGACGTTCTGCCTTCGGATGTCGACATTCGATCCCGGATCACGTCCAGCATCCCGCTCAATATCCCGATCATCGCCTCGGCCATGGATACGGTGACCGAGGCGCACATGGCGATCGCCATGGCGCAAGCCGGCGGTATCGGCATCCTGCACCGCAATCTCGAACCCGACCTGCAGGCGGCGCAAGTCCGCCAAGTGAAGAAATTCGAATCGGGCATGGTGGTGAATCCAGTCACCATCGCTCCAGCCGCGACGCTGGCCGACGCCTTGGCGCTGATGCAGGAGCATCGCATTTCCGGCATTCCTGTCGTTGAGGGCGGCAACGGCAAGCTGCCCGGCAGGCTAGTCGGCATCCTGACCAATCGCGACGTGCGCTTTGCCACCGACAAGCGGCAAAGGGTCTCCGAGCTGATGACCAAGGAGCGCCTCATAACCGTTGGTGAGAACGTCGGTCAGGACGAGGCGAAACGGCTCCTGCATCAGCACCGCATCGAAAAGCTTCTGGTAGTCGATAGCGACTATCGCTGTGTCGGGCTCATCACCGTCAAGGATATCGAGAAAGCGGTGGCCAATCCCAATGCGTGCAAGGACGAGCAGGGCCGGCTGCGCGTCGGCGCCGCCACCTCGGTCGGCGAGCCGGGCTTTGCGCGCTCGGAAAGCCTGATGGAGGCCGGCGTCGATGTCATCGTGGTTGACACCGCGCACGGCCATTCCCGCCGTGTGCTCGAAGCGGTGACGCGAATAAAGCGGCTATCGAATGCGGTGCAGGTGGTCGCCGGCAATATCGCCACCGGCGAAGGCGCCAAAGCGCTGATCGATGCCGGCGCCGATTCAATCAAGGTCGGCATCGGCCCCGGCTCGATCTGCACCACGCGTATCGTCGCCGGCGTCGGCGTGCCGCAGCTCACCGCGATCATGGAGGCGGTCGAGGTGGCCAAGCGGTCGAACACGCCGGTCATCGCCGACGGTGGCATCAAATATTCCGGCGATCTCGCCAAGGCGTTGGCCGCCGGGGCGGACTGCGCGATGGTCGGCTCGCTCTTGGCCGGCACCGACGAGACGCCGGGCGACGTGTTTCTCTATCAGGGCCGCTCCTACAAGAGCTATCGCGGCATGGGCTCGGTCAGCGCTATGGCGCGCGGATCGGCCGATCGATATTTCCAGCAGGAGATCAAGGACGCACTCAAGCTCGTGCCTGAGGGCGTCGAAGGGCAGGTCGGCTACAAAGGCCCGGTCGCCAACGTGCTGCATCAGCTCGTCGGCGGCTTGCGTGCGGCGATGGGTTATGTCGGTGGCAAGGACCTCGCCGAGTTTCACGATAAGGCGCAATTCGTGCGTATTTCCGGCGCCGGCCTGCGCGAAAGCCACGTCCACGACGTCACCATCACGCGCGAAAGTCCGAACTATCCGAGCCGGGGATAAATGCCAGGCGCGCCCGACCCGTTCGCCAAGATACGCACCGCGACCAATACCCATCGCGGTCAGCACGGCTGCAACGCCTTTCCGTACGACAATGGTCCGCTGCTGGCGGCGCTTGCCGGCGCGGCCAATGCGCGCCGCATTCTGGAATTGGGCACCGCGCTCGGTTACACGGCCTTGTCGTTTGCTTCGGGCGCGCGCGATGCCACCGTCGACACCGTCGAGCGCGATCCGGATCATGTCCAGCTGGCCCGCGACAATATCGCCGCCGCCGGCATGGACCATCGCATCACCGTGCACGAAGGCGATTTTGCCGCGGTGCTGCCGACGCTCGATCCCGGCTACGACGTCGCGTTCTTCGACGGCGGCACGCCGGTGCCGGCGCTGCACAAAACGCTGCGCGGGCTCCTGCGCACCGGCGGCACGCTGATCACCGCCAATCTCAACCATGGCGGCACGGCGGATGCCGTGCGCAAGGCGCTATTCGAAGGCAAATCCTGGCGCAGTGCCTTGGTCGACGAGGATGGCGAGACCGCTATCAGCGTCAAGCTTTAGAAACATCGTTCAGCCGGAGCGCGCTCATGAGCACCCAAGCCATCCTTCTGCCGCTGTTTGTCGAGGTCACCCTGACTTTTCTGCTGTGGGTTTGCATGGCGTTCTTGCGTACGCGCGATTTCACAACCGGCGCGGTGCGGCCCGAGGAGATCGCGCTGCGCGAACCGAAATGGCCGCCGCGGACCTTGCAATTCTGCTACGCGTTTTCCAACCAGTTTGAAATTCCGGTGTTGTTCTATGTTCTCACCATCCTCGCTTATATCACTCACCTCGCCGGACTGATCTTCGTCATCCTGGCCTGGATTTTCGTGATTTTCCGGCTGTTGCATGCCTTTGTGCATGTCACCAGCAATACGGTGCGCGTACGCGGCATATTTTATGGCATCGCGGTGGTGGCGCTCGCGCTCAATTGGGCGATCTATATTTTCGAAGTCTTGACGCTGCCGCGACCGATATAGGACCCCGGATCGTGCCAGAAGACATCTGCCATCCAACCGCCCCGCACCAGCGACTGCGGCTGCCGGAATGGTACGTCTCCAGCCTGATGATGGAGCGCGCGCTCGACGCCGTCGTGCGGCGCGTCAAGAAACTCGACCGCCGGCACGACGTGCCGTATCTCGCCGGCTACAGCCTCGACGGCAAGATTATCTATATCGACCGCCACATGCCGAAGCGCTTCGAATTCCGCGGCCGCACTGTCGAGACCGATCGATTTCTGATCCTGCACGAAGAGGTCGAGAAGACGCTGATCGACCAGCTCGGCCTGCATTATCTGCACGCGCATCAGATCGCGACCCGCGCCGAAGAGGCCGCGGTCCGCGCCGCCGGCATCGAGTGGCGCGCCTATGACCGCTTCATGCAAAAGCACGTCAAAACCATCGGCGACGAGCGGCTCAAGAAAGTGCCGAAAGACCTCGATCTCAAGCCTTATCGCGACGAGCATGATGACGACCTGTTGCGGCGCATGCTGGCGAGCGTGCGAGCCGGCAAGTGCCCGAAAGGCATTCATGTCCACGATCTGGCCGAGGCGATCGCCGATCTGCGCAAGCAGGTGCGCCGGCACGAGACGCCGGCGGCGCAGCGCTCCGCCGCCATCAAGCGCAAGATGAAAAAGTGACGCCCGCGGCCCGCCTTTCTGCAGCCATCGAAGTCTTTGCCGATATCGAGACGCGGCGGCGACCGGCAACCGATGCGCTCAAGGACTGGGGGTTGGCGCATCGCTTTGCCGGATCCGGCGATCGCGCCGCCATCGCCGGGCTGGTTTACGATGCATTGCGCCGCAAGGCGTCGTCGGCGTGGCTGATGGGCGAGGCGACGCCGCGCGCCGTACTGCTCGGCATGCTGCGGCGGGAACGCGGGCTGGATGCTGCGTCAATCGCAGGCCTGTGCAGTGGCGCGCGCTATGCGCCGCAGCCGCTGACCGAGGCGGAACTGACGGCGCTCGAAACCGGCACGCTTGCGGAAGCGCCGGGGCATGTCGCGGGCGATTATCCGGAGTGGCTGGATCAGCACTTGGCGCGAACCTTCGGCGACGAGCGCGCCGCGGAGGGTGAAAGCTTGGCGAGCCGCGCGCCGCTCGATCTGCGCGTCAACATGCTGGCCACTTC
>JBAQHW010000084.1:0-14080 GCA_049288525.1 Xanthobacteraceae bacterium | reverse complement strand
GGCGAGGCGGTGATCGGCGGGCTCGAAAACGGTACCGGGTAGCCGCGTCGGCGCGATCATTCGGCGAGATCCGGAACGTGCGGGCGAAATAACAAACTTTCCTCGGTTTCGCGATCCGGACGCCATGGGCGGCGCGCGCTTGCGGACGGACACGGTAAATTTCCAATGAGGCGGCGGCTGCGCACGACGCGCAATTGCGCGCGGTCGATCGAGCGAACTTCGCTTAGAACTGGTCGGCTATTCCGTTAGGTTTTTTGAAACACGAGGTTCGGCGGAACCTCGTACACCAACGCGTAGCGTCCAGCCGGATCGCACTGCAGACGCGAATGAAGTTCTCGAGTTCGCGGTGCTCGCCGATATGGGTAGAGATTTCAAGCCCGCCGACATTCTCGGAGTTGACCAAAAAAACGGCGGCGAAATAGCGGTAAACAAAGTAGTGACCGCGATGAACGAGCCTATCGAACGGCTTGTAAAAGCGGCGACGCCACTTGTACCGCCACAAGTCAAAAAATTCATGCTGCCCCACTCGGCATGCTTCCGAGCGCTTGCGTAGCGAGCCGCGACTAGAATGGCGTGTTCGGGTTGATCCCGGGAATGTAGAACGGCTCCGCTATCGGGTAGCCGCCTTTGCCTTGCACGTCCGGACCCATGTACCAGTTCGGCCGTCCGGGATCGCCGCCCGGCGGCAGCATGTAATCACGGAAGTCGCGGTCGCCGACCGAGACTTCGGTACCGGTATCGAGGTAGGAGCGATGCCGCGGAATGATGATGATGGTGCGGTGACCGTTGCCGTCAGGGATGATGGTGGTGGTGGGCTGGATCACGGTGCCGGCGGCGGAGCGTTCGACCACCGGCCGTTGCGGGACCGTCTTGCTGGTTGCCGCATGGCCAAGGGCCGTCCCCGCTGACAGCAGCGCAGTTGCGGTAGCAATGACAGCGAATGGACGTAGTGGGCGCATCGGCTCCTCGCTTGGTTCGGTTCCAATGTAGCGCGCTTTGGCCGCCGACAACAGCATTGCGGTAAGTCTCAGCCGGGTCGGGGGGTTCCGGCCATGGTCCGCCCGGGCGCCAATTATGACGCCCGCCAGGGCCATGGTTTGACGAACAACTACGGGACCTGATCAGCGTGCATCGGCGCGCGCTCTCAGGCTATGCGTGAATTGCACCCGGCGGGGGATGGGGACCGGCACATTGCGTTCCGGTGTCGCCGCCAGGATCGGGTTGCGTTCGCCGCAAAAGGTGCGCTTGAGCTCGGCACGCGCGAACAGGCCGGCAACTTTGGCGTCGCCGCCGGCGGACAGGATCGTCAGCCGGTCGAGCGCGCAGGCGAGCGTGGCGTGATCGACCGGCTGTGCGCCGGCGCTGCAATACCAGCCGGATATCTGCAAAGACGGATCGTCGAACGGCCGCGTAAAGCCGAGGCAGCGGCGCGGACCGTTGCGCGCACCCGGCATCGCGATGGCGAAGTCGACCAGCGCCACCGGGCCGAATTTGCTGTCGATCTCGCCTGCCGGCTTGACGTCGTCGGTGACGGTGAAACCGACGATGCGCGCGGCGATTTCGCTCGGCGCGTCGAGAAAATGCTCGCCGGCGCCGCCCGGCCGGTAGATTTCGACCATGACATAGGGACCGGCAACGCCCGGCTCGCCCCAGCTCAGCACGTCCTTGCGCGCTCCGTCGCTAGTTCGGCGCAGGATCGTGTAATTGACGCCGGCAGCTGCCAGTTCCGGCATCTGCATGTCGAACGCAGGGTGCGGGCGCTGGACGTTGATCCATTCCGGTCGGGCCGCCGGCTGGATTGCCGCCACCACCGAGGGGCTGCGAAAAAAGCTCGCCGCGGCGATGGCGAGGATCGCCAAGCCGCCCATATAGGCGAGGATGCGCACGAAAGTGGCGCGAAAATCGCCCGGGACGGTATACGGGACCTGATGCGGGACCTGAGGCACGGCCGCTCCGATCAAACGTTGTATTTGCGGCAGTTCTCGCCTAGAAGCGCTTCCGCTCCGGTTCCCGTGCCGCGGGCCGGCGGGCGAAGTTTCGGTGGAGAGTTAACGATGGGTTATAATGTCGCCGTCGTCGGCGCGACCGGCAATGTCGGCCGGGAAATGCTCAATATCCTCGACGAGCGGTCGTTCCCGGCGGACGAGGTCGTCGCGCTTGCCTCGCGGCGCAGCCAGGGCACCGAGGTGTCGTTCGGCGACCGCACGCTCAAGGTCAAGGCGCTTGAGCATTATGACTTTTCCGGCGTCGATATCTGTCTGATGTCGGCAGGCTCCGCCGTCTCCAAGGAGTGGTCGCCGAAGATCGCCGCGGCCGGCGCGGTGGTGATCGATAACTCGTCGGCCTGGCGCTACGACAGCGACGTTCCGCTGATCGTGCCCGAGGTCAATGCCGACGCGGTTGTGGGTTTCCGCAAGCGCGGCATCATCGCCAATCCGAATTGCTCGACGGCGCAACTCGTCGTCGCGCTCAAGCCGCTACACGACAAGGCCAAGATCAAGCGGGTCGTGGTCGCTACCTATCAGTCGGTGTCGGGCGCCGGCAAGGAGGCGATGGACGAGCTGTTTTCGCAAAGCAAGGCAGTGTTCACGCTCGGCGAAATCGAGGCCAAGATGTTCCCCAAGCGCATCGCCTTCAATCTAATTCCGCAGATCGATACGTTCATGGAGGACGGCTACACGCGGGAAGAATGGAAGATGGTGGTCGAAATCAAAAAGATTCTCGACCCTAAGATCAAGCTCACCGCGACCTGCGTGCGGGTGCCGGTGTTCGTCAGCCATTCCGAAGTGGTCAATATTGAATTCGAGAACCCGATCACTCCCGACGAGGCGCGCGATGTCTTGCGCAATGCGCCGGGCTGTCTGGTCATCGATTCGCACGAGCCCGGCGGCTATGTCACGCCCTACGAGGCGACCGGCGAGGACGCCACCTATATCAGCCGCATCCGCGAGGACGCCACCGTCGAAAACGGCCTGTCGATGTGGGTGGTATCGGACAATCTGCGCAAGGGCGCGGCGCTCAACGCCATTCAGATCGCGGAATGTCTGATCAACCGCAAGCTGATCACCGCCAAGCAAAAGGCGGCGTAAAGCGCCCCCGATTCTGGTTCTATTGCTGGACTGCCGGCCGCGGAAAATGCATTCTCCGCTCCTCGATAAAGCACGCGCAAAAGCGCGCCGGGATTGACCGCTGCGGTCGATAACTGAGGGGGAGGACCTATGGCTGAGCGCTCAACCACCATCAACGTCACCGACCTGATCGATCTGCGCCCGCTGACCGAATTGCAAATCCGCGTCACCGTTCTTTGCGCGCTGACCATCTTTCTCGACGGCATGGATACCATCGTCATCGGGCTTGCCGCTCCGGCGCTTGCAGCGGCAATCGGCGTGCCGGTGACCTCGTTCGGTCCCGTTTTCGGCATCGGACAGGCCGGCATCCTGATCGGCGTTTTGATCTTCGGTCCGCTCGGCGACCGGCTGGGACGCAAGCGGCTGGTCATCGCGTCCGTGTTTCTGTTTGCGATCTTCACGCTATTGACGGTGACGACGAGGTCGTTCGGCGAGCTTTTGGCGTTCCGGCTTTTCACCGGGATTGGCCTCGGCGGCGTCGCGCCGAATGCCGTCGCGCTCACGTCGGAATTCGCACCCAGGCGCCTGCGCGCCGCCTTCGTGTCGCTGCAATGGGCGGCGCTCCCGCTCGGCGGCGTCGCCGTCGGCCTGCTTGCTTCGGTGCTGCTGCCGCATAGCGGATGGCAATCGCTGTTTTATATCGGCGCGGTGGTGCCGCTCGTGCTGGCGTTTCTGCTGATCTTCGCTCTTCCGGAATCGGTTTCGTTTTTGCTCACGCGCGGTCTGCGCCCCGACATGGTCCGGCGCATCATGCACAAGATCGCTCCCGATCTTTCGTCGACGCCCGACGCCCGTTACCTGGTCAATGAAGAGAAGCTTCCCGGCGCCCCGATGAAGCATCTGTTCACCGAAAATCGCGCCGCCATGACGTTGCTGTTGTGGGTGCCGTTCTTCACCAGCTTTATGATCCTGATCTTCGTGACGTCATGGATTCCGACGCTACTGCGCGCCGGCGGCCTCTCGATGGCCCAGGCGGGCCTTGCCATTGCGCTCAACAGCCTCGGCAGCTTCGTCGGGTCAGGGTCCGTCGGCAGGCTGATGGACCGCTTCGGTCCTTATGTTGTGCTAATTCCGATTTATCTTCTCGCCTCGCTTGCCGCCGCCGCGCTTGGCTTTTCGACCGGCAATTTCACCACGGCGGCGATTGTCATCACTTTGAGCGGGTTATTTGCCGGCGCGAGCCAGGCAGGCGTCATCGCGCTCGCCGCGGTGATCTATCCGGTCGCGATCCGCTCGACCGGTGTAGGCTGGGCGATGGCAATCGGACGGCTCGGCGCCGTGGTCGGCCCGCTCCTCGGCGGCGTCTTTCTCAGCTGGCACTGGCAGATCGACCAGATTCTGTTGGTGATAGCGGTACCTGAACTGCTCGGCGCCTTGTGCGTGTTCCTGATCCGGCAGCTGTTCGCGTCGTCCGCGCCGCCGCGGACGGGTCCCGATCTGGCGACGGGCTGACACAAGCGAAGCCGTCTCAGGCAGCGGCCAGCGTCCGGGTCTCGGCGGCCACGTCGTAGCTGTAGAACGCGCCGAGCTGGATGCCGGTCTTGTCGCCGCCGAGCCTTTGGTGGAGCGCCATTTTGATGTTGCGCTTGATCTGCCCCCACGGCGACGTGCGATGCATTTCCTCCCCGCGTGCCCGCGCCTCCAAGACTGCGCGGCGGGCCCGCGGCAGCCGCATCCGCTCGTAGATCTTCAGCGCCTCGCTGATATTGGCCGGCATCTGCGCGATGACGGCTGCGAGCGTATAGCCGTCCTCAATCGCCATGCACGCGCCCTGTCCGATATAGGGCAGCATGGCATGTGCCGAATCGCCGAGCAAAGTGGCGCGGCCTTTGCTCCAACGCGACAACGGCTCGCGATCGTACAGCGCCCATTTGTAATAGCGCTCCGCGGAGCCAAGCAGTTGCAGCAGCGGTTCATGCCAGCCGGCATAAGTCTTTATCACTTCCGAGCGGTCGCACTCCTGCGTCCACGACTCGCCGGTGAACGCGTCGCTTTCGACATGGGCGACGAAATTGACCAGTTCGCCGCCGCGGACGAGGTAATAAATGATGTGGCTGTTCGGCCCCATATACATGGTGCCGTCGGTGCTCACGACGCCGGCCGGAAAGGCGTCCAGCGGCACCAGACCGCGCCAGCAGGCGCAGCCGGTGAAGCGCGGTGCCTGTTTGCCGAATAGGCTCGATCGGACCGCGGAGTGAATGCCGTCGGCCCCGACGATAACGTCCGCTTCGATCTCCTGGCCGTCGGCAAAACGGGCGCGGGCGCTCCGCTCGCTGGTATCGACGCCGACGCAGCGCGCGCCAAGATGAATGACGGCATCGGTAAGCTGCCTGTGCAGCAGGTCGATCAGATCGGCGCGATGCATGGTGAGATACGGCGCGCCGAATTCTCTGGTATAGGCGCCCTTGCGCGGCACGCGCGAGATCACGCTACCGTTGTTCCAGTTGCGTACGACCTGATAGTCGGCTTCATAGCCGATAGCGGCAATCGCCTCCTCCAGGCCAAGCCCGCGATAGGCCTTCATTGCATTCGGCGTCAGCGCCACGCCGGCACCAATCTCGCTGATCTTTGCCGATTGCTCGAACACCTGGGCGTCGATGCCACGTTGCCGTAAAGCGACGGCGGCGGTGAGGCCGCCGATGCCGCCGCCGATGATCGCAATTTTTGGTTGTCCCGGCATTTTCTTGTCGTTATCCCTGTTGGAGCGTCTTGGCCGGTCAAGTCTTTCCGGCACACTGAACATATTCTGGCACGGTGCGCGCAGGCCCGCTAGTTTGCGCTTGCAACCACGAAAGGCTGAGCGATGACCGTCCGACCGCGCCGCAGCGTGTTGTATATGCCCGGGTCGAACGCCCGCGCGCTGGAGAAGGCGCGGGAATTGCCGGCCGACGGCCTCATCCTCGATCTCGAAGACGCGGTGGCGCCGGAGGCCAAGGCGGCCGCGCGCGACAACATCGTCAAGGCGCTCAAAACCGGCTTTGGCGATCGCGAGGTGCTGGTGCGCATCAACGGTCTCGATACGCGCTGGTGGGTCGACGACATCGACGCAGCGGCCGCGGCCGAGCCGGACGCCATCCTGGTGCCGAAAGTCTCGTCGCCGAAGCAGTTGCAGGATCTGGCCGCCCGGCTCGTCGATATGGGCACCCACCCGACCGTCCGCGTCTGGGCGATGATGGAAACGCCGCTCGCCATGCTCAATATCGGCGATATCGCCCATGCCGCGCTCGACTCCGAGACGAGGCTCGCCGGCTTCGTCATGGGCACCAACGATCTCGCCAAGGACACGCGCGCCAGGCTCGTTGCCGGCCGGGCGCCGATGCTGCCATGGCTGATGATCTGCATCGCCGCGGCGCGCGCTTACGGGCTGTCGATCCTCGACGGCGTCTACAACGATCTCGGCGACGCCGACGGCTTCGCCGCCGAGTGCCGGCAGGCGCGCGATCTCGGCTTCGACGGCAAGACGCTGATCCATCCGCGGCAGATCGAGCCGTGCAATGAGGCGTTCTCGCCGGGTCCGGAAGAAATCGCGCTGGCACGCAAGATGATTGCCGCCTTCGACCTGCCCGAGAACAAGGACAAAGGTGTCGTGCAGGTCGATGGCCGCATGGTCGAACGGCTGCATGCCGACATGGCGCGGCAGACGGTGGCGATTGCCGACGCGATCGAGAAGTGCCAGGCGGTGCAGCCGGTCCAGGAAACGCTGGCGTCTTCCTAACGGCGGCCTTTGCCTGGCGAAACTTTCAATTTAAAATCCCGTTCGAGTTTCGCTAATTTTATAGCCCCGACACTCTTACCAGCGAGTCATCAGCAATGCCCGTTTCCATGTACACCGTTTCCGTCCCCGTCTTCATTCAGCATCTCAGCGGCCTAGCCGGCGTGCTCGACAAGGCCGCCGCCTGGGCAAGTGCCCGCAAGGTCAACGAAGCCGATCTGTTGAACATGCGGCTGTCGCCGGACATGTTCACGCTGACGCGGCAGGTGCGCGCGGCGACCGATCATGCCGCCAATGCGGCGGGGCGCCTGTCGGGCAAGGAGCTGTTGAAGTTCGCCAATGACGAGACGACCATCGCCCAGCTCAAGGACCGCGTTGCCAAGACCATCGACTATCTCAAGAGCGTCAAGCCGGCGGAGATCGACGGCACCGAGGGCAAGGACATCAGTATCACGTTCCCGAGCGGCCAGACGCGCCAGTTCACCGGGCAGAGCCTGTTGCTCGGCAACAGCCTGCCGAACTTCTATTTCCACGCCACCACCGCCTACGACATTGTCCGCCAGTGCGGCGTGGAAATCGGCAAGCGTGACTTCATGGGGACGCCGCCGACGCCGTAAGCCTCGGACATGATCCGGCCGCGCTGACGCGCTCTCCGCCCGTTTCCGCCCAGGGCGGGAATCCAGTCTTGTATTGGTGATCAGTTCTTCAGCCGATAGCCGGTCTTGAAGAACCACCAGACGATGACGAGGCAGATGGCGAGGAAGAACAGCGACATTGCCACGCTGATCTCGACATTGACGTCGGCAATGTCGAAGAAGCTCCAGCGGAAGCCGGAGATCAGATAAAGCAGTGGATTGAACAGCGTGACGTTGCGCCAGAACGGCGGCAGCACGCGGGTCGAATAGAACGTGCCGCCGAGGAACGTCAGCGGCGTGATGATCAAGAGCGGTACGATCTGCAATTTCTCGAAACCTTCGGCCCAGATGCCGAGGATGAAGCCGAACAGGCTGAAGCTGAACGCCGTCAAACACAAAAAGCCGAGCATCCAGAACGGGTGAGCGATCCGGATCGGCACGAACAGCCACGACGTCGCCAAGATGATCAGGCCGAGACCGATCGATTTGGTTGCCGCCGCGCCGACATAGCCGACCACGATCTCGAACGCCGACACTGGCGCCGAAAGAACTTCGTAGATGGTGCCGACGAAGCGCGGGAAATAGATGCCGAATGCGGCGTTGGTCACGCTCTGCGTCAACAGCATCAGCATAATCAGGCCCGGGACGATGAAAGAGACATAGCTAACGCCGTCAATCTGGGTGATGCGCGAGCCGATGGCCGCGCCGAAGACGATGAAATACAGCGATGTCGAAATCACCGGCGAAACCACGCTTTGGAACAGCGTCCGCGCAGTTCGAGACATTTCGTAGAGATAGATCGCGCGCACGGCGTAGAGGTTCATGGCGCGGCTCCGGAATCCTTGCTCACCAGTCCGACGAATATGTCCTCCAGCGAACTTTGCGTCGTCTGCAGATCCTTGAACTTGATACCGGCGTGACGGACCGCGTCGAGCAGGTCGGTGATGCCGGTGCGCTCGCTTCGGGTGTCGTAGCTATAGGTCAGTTCCGTGCCGCCGGCGGAGAGACTCAGATTGTACGCCGTGAGCGCCGCCGGGATAGCGTCGACGCGCTCGCGCAATTGCAGCGTCAACTGCTTCCTGCCGAGCTTGCGCATCAGCTCGGCCTTGTCCTCGACCAGGATGATCTCGCCTTTGTTGATGACGCCGACC
Organism: Xanthobacteraceae bacterium; assembly: GCA_049288525.1. Taxonomy (GTDB): domain Bacteria; phylum Pseudomonadota; class Alphaproteobacteria; order Rhizobiales; family Xanthobacteraceae; genus BOG-931. The sequence goes on along the minus strand of JBAQHW010000084.1, from coordinate 5,454 downwards.
CGGTCGGCCATGTCCTCGGCTTCCTCGATGTAATGCGTGGTGAGGATGATAGTGACGCCGGCTGCGCGCAACTCGCGCACCAACTGCCACATGTCTTTGCGCAATTCGACGTCGACGCCGGCGGTTGGCTCGTCGAGGAACAGAATTTGCGGCTCGTGCGCCAGCGCTTTGGCGATCATCAGCCGGCGCTTCATGCCGCCCGACAGCATCCTGATCTTGGCGTCGCGTTTGTCCCACAAGGAGAGCTGTTTGAGCACCTTCTCGATATGGCCGGGATCGGACGGCTTGCCGAACAGCCCGCGCGAGAACCGCATGGTCGCGGGCGGCGTCTCGAAGGCGTCGGTGGTGAGCTCCTGCGGGACCAGCCCGATCAGCGACCGCGCGGCGCGGTAATCCCCAATGATGTCATGACCCTCGACCGTGACGGTGCCGTTCGACGGCTTGACGATGCCGCAAATGATGCCGATCAGCGTGGTCTTGCCGGCGCCGTTCGGTCCGAGCAGCGCGAAAATCTCGCCATGGCGGATGTCGAGATTGATGTCTTTCAGCGCCTGGAAGCCCGACGCGTAGGTCTTGTTGAGATGCGAAACAGATATGGCGGTGGTCATGGGTTCCCGGCCGTCATCACCGGGCTTGCCCGGTGATCCATGCTGACGTGGATGTAAAGATGGATTGCCGGATCAAGTCCGGCAATGACGATTCGTCATACCCAGGGCCGCGATTCCTTGGCTTTGGCCTCGAAGCTTTCGATCTTGGTCTGCTTTTGCATGGTCACGCCGATCTCATCGAGACCGTTGAGCAGAGCGTGCTTGCGATGCGAATCGATGTCGAATTTCACCACGCCGCCGTCCGGCCCGCGGATTTCCTGCTTTTCGAGGTCGACCGTCAGCGTCGCATTGGCGCCGCGGTCGGCGTCGTCGAACAGCTTCTCGAGGTCTTCCGGCGACACCTGGACCGGCAGCACGCCGTTCTTGAAGCAATTGTTGTAGAAGATATCGCCGAACGAGGTCGAGATCACGCAGGTGATGCCGAAATCGAGCAAGGCCCACGGCGCATGCTCGCGCGAGGAGCCGCAGCCGAAATTGTCGCCGGCGACCAGAATTTTGGCTTTGCGATAGGCCGGCTTGTTGAGCACGAAATCCGGATTTTCGCTGCCGTCCTCATTGAAGCGCTTCTCGGAGAACAGGCCCTTGCCGAGGCCGGTGCGTTTGATGGTCTTCAAATACTGCTTGGGGATGATCATGTCGGTATCGACATTGATCATCTTCATCGGCGCGGCGACGCCTTCCAGAACCGTGAATTTTTCCATGGTCGATCCTGCCTTCGCGCGAATGCTGCTATCTGGGCTTAATGGGGTCTCGGCGCCCCTTGGTCAAGCCCGCGCCGGCGAACCGATATCAGCTCTGCTTTTCCACGGTCGGCACGCTGCCGAGTTCGGTGACCCAGGGCCGATGCGAGCGCCACCAGGTCTGCCGTTGCGGCGGCAGCCGGTCGCGCTGGCGCAGCAAGCCGACGCGCACCGTGTAGGACGGCTGCACGCCGTCGCCCGGCGTGGTCGAATAGATCGGCGTGCCGCAGCGCGGACAAAACGCCTGCAGCCGCGGCTTGCCGCTGTCGGCTGTGGTCTTCAGATAGGTCGTCGGCTGGCCGGTCATCTTGAACGCCGTGCCCGGCACCGGAACCGAGATGCGAAACGCGGTGCCGGTCGAGGTCTGGCAATCGGTGCAATGACAAATGTTGACCTTTTCCGGGTCGGCTTCGCCCTCAATGGCGATAAAGCCGCAATGGCACGTGCCGTCGATCTTCATGGGTTCTCTCCTTAGGGCATGTCCCGCAAAAGTGGAAACCGATTTTGCGAAAAGGACGTGCTAAAATAAATAGCCTATCCTGCCGCCTGCTCGATCGCATGCATAGCGTCGTCCGACAGGCCGAAGTGGTGGCCGATCTCGTGAACCAGCACATGCCTGACAATGTCGCCGAGCGTCTCGTCGTGCTCGGCCCAGTAATCGAGGATCGGCCGGCGATACAGCCAGATCATGTTCGGCATCTGGCCGGTGAAACTCTCCGCGCGGAACGGCAGGCCGATGCCGTGAAACAGCCCGAGCAGATCGAACTTACTGTGCGCGCCCATATGGCGGAGCACCTCGCGGCTTGGAAAATCGTCGACTTGGATGACGAGGTCGGCGCACAAATCGCGGAATTTATTCGGCAAATGGCGGAACACCTCGCCGGCCAGCACTTCGAGCGCGGCGAGCGAGGGGGCCTTGACCGGGCCCCACGCCAGTGGATCGGATTTTACATCGGCCATAATTACAGTTTAGCGTCCTTTCCATAATTCCGCTCGTCCCCACGCAAGTGGGGACCCGGCGCCGTGAAAGGCTGGATTCCCGCTGGCGCGGGAATGAGCGGAACAGATTGGGATGTCATTTAACGATGCCGGCTAAATCATCGCCTGCAATCTGCGCGCTCCTCGCTCTGCCGCTTCTCTTTTGGGCGGCGCAGGCTTTTGCGCAGAACGGCACCTCGCCGCTGGCGCAGCCGGGGTTCGCCTCGCCGCCGGCGCGTCATGTCCGCGGCCGCATCACCATCCATCCGGGACGCTTGCTCTACCGCCGCTGCACCGACTGGTACGAGCTGCAGCACCGGCCGAGCGGCACGGTGCTGTTCCCGGAAATGCGCTGCTGGTGGGTGAGGGGGTAGAGCACGGTTGGTCGTGTCAACCTCTGCAAGCCGTCCGCTCATTCCCGCGAAAGCGGGAATCCATGCAGAATTTCTGGGTCCTCGCCTGCGCGGGGACGAGCGGATGAAGACCCTCCCTGAAACCTAGCGCCACTCTCTGATGTCGACAAAATGGCCGGCGATGCCGGCGGCCGCCGCCATGGTCGGCGACACCAGGTGCGTGCGGCCTTTGTAACCCTGACGGCCCTCGAAATTGCGGTTCGAGGTCGAGGCGCAACGCTCGCCCGGCGCGAGCTTGTCGGGATTCATCGCCAGGCACATCGAGCATCCGGGCTCGCGCCATTCGAAGCCGGCTTTGATGAAAATCTTGTCGAGACCTTCCGACTCGGCCTGTTCTTTGACCAGGCCGGAACCCGGCACGATCATGCCGTTGACCTTGGAATTGATCGTCCTGCCGTCGACGATCCGCGCCACTTCGCGCAAATCCTCGATGCGGGCATTGGTGCACGAGCCGATGAAAACGCGATCGATTGCGATGTCGGTGATCTTCTCGCCGCCTTGCAGGCCCATATACCGGAGCGCTCGCTCGATAGACTCGCGCTTGCGGTCGTCTGTCACGGCTGCGGCGCTCGGCACATGGCCGCTCACCGAAATCACCTGCTCGGGGCTGGTCCCCCAGGTCACGAGCGGCGGCAGCTTCGCGGCATCGAGCTTGATCTCGCGGTCGAAATGCGCGCCGTCCTCCGAGTGCAACGTGTCCCAATAGGCCACCGCCGCGTCCCAATCCTTGCCTTGCGGCGCCTTGGGACGGCCCTTCAGATAAGCGTAGGTCTTTTCGTCCGGGGCGATGAAGCCCGCTTTGGCGCCGGCCTCCACCGACATGTTGCAAACCGTCATGCGGCCTTCCATCGATAGCGATCGGATCGCTTCGCCGGCATATTCCAGCGCATAGCCGGTGCCGCCGGCGGTGCCGATCTCGCCGATGATGGCGAGGATGATGTCTTTCGCGGTCACGCCCGGCGGCAATTTGCCGTCGACCACCGCGCGCATATTCATCGATTTTTTCTGGATCAGCGTCTGCGTCGCCAGCACATGCTCGACTTCGGAGGTGCCGATGCCGTAGGCGAGCGCACCGAAGGCGCCATTGGTTGCGGTATGGCTGTCGCCGCACACCAGCGTGACGCCCGGCAGCGTGAAGCCCTGCTCGGGGCCGATGATGTGGACGATGCCCTGGCGCTTGTCGAACTCGTCGTAATATTCCAGCCCGAAAAACTTGGCGTTCTCGGCGAGATAGGCGATCTGCGCCTCGCTCTCCGGATCCGGATTGGGCAGATGCCGGTTGGTGGTCGGCACGTTGTGATCGACGACGAGGAGCGTCTTGTCCGGAGCGTGCACTTTGCGGCCGGTCAGCCGCAGGCCTTCGAAGGCCTGCGGGCTCGTCACTTCATGAACGACATGGCGGTCGACATAGATGAGGCTGGCGCCGTCCGGCGCTTCCTCGATCAAATGATCGTCCCAGATTTTATCGTAGAGGGTGCGGGGTTTGGCCATTTGCGCAACTCACAAGGTCACGACGCCATGATGCTCCATCGCGAACGCGGGACGCAATTGCGATGGAGGCAGGTTACTTGGCTTTCTTGGCGGCGCCGGTTCCGGCGGCGGTGTGGTCCTGGCGCTCGACAATGCGGGCGGACTTGCCGCGCAGGCCGCGTAGATAATACAGCTTGGCGCGGCGCACCTTGCCTTTGCGCACCACCACGATCGAGTCGATCATCGGCGCGTAAAGCGGAAAGACCCGCTCGACGCCTTCGCCATAGGAGATTTTCCGCACCGTGAAGTTCTCGTTGATGCCGGCGCCGGCGCGGCCGATGCAGACGCCTTCATAGGCCTGCACGCGGGCGCGCTCGCCCTCGACGATCTTGACGTTGACGATGAGCGTATCGCCCGGCTGGAAATCGGGGATTTCCTTGCCGGCGGTGAGCTTCGCCACCTGTTCGTTTTCGATTTCTTTGAGCAAATTCATGGCGAATTCTCCATCGGCTGCGCTTTCCCTCGCGCCGTTTAAAAGCCGGTTTTCCACGGGTTCGGCGTGCTTCTACGCTACCCCGCGGGTTTTGTCACCCTTCCGTCATTCCTTGTCATTCCGGGACGCTACAACGGGCTTTACCCGCGCCTCAAAATGGCGAGCCCAGAGGTCGGGCCGGCGTTCTCGCGTCTGCCGTTCGGCCTCCGCGCGCCGCCAGGCGGCGATCTTACCGTGGTCGCCGGACAGCAAAACCTCCGGAATAGCACGGCCTTCCCACACTTGCGGACGCGTATAATGCGGGTATTCCAACAGGCTTTCGGCGAAGCTCTCTTCGGTGCCGGAGGCGGCCGCGCCCATGACGCCGGGAATGAGCCGCACGCAAGCGTCGATCAGCGCCATCGCCGCGATCTCGCCGCCGGACAGCACATAGTCGCCAAGCGACACCTCTTCCAGGCCGCGCCCGGCAATGACGCGCTCGTCGACCCCCTCGAAGCGACCGCAGAGGAGGACGACGCCTGCGCCGCGGCTTAACGCTTCGACGCGGCTTTGCGTCAGCGGCGTGCCGCGCGGCGACAGCAACAGGCGGGGGCGCTGGTCGGTTGCGGCAGCGTCGATGGCGCGGGCCAGCACGTCGGGCTTCATCACCATGCCCGGGCCGCCGCCGGCCGGCGTATCGTCGACCGTGCGGTGCCTGTCGGCGGCAAAGTCCCTAATATCGCTGACGTCGAGCGCCCAGCCGCCGGATGCCA
>JBAQHW010000083.1:0-3917 GCA_049288525.1 Xanthobacteraceae bacterium | reverse complement strand
GGGCGCGCGCGGGCGGAGATCTTCGTGGCGCAGCAGAATTTCGCCGGCCTGCGCCGCTACGGCGCCGCCGCGCTCGATCTCGCCTGGGTCGCCGCCGGACGGCTCGATTGCTACTGGGAGCGCGGTCTGTCGCCGTGGGATATCGCGGCGGGCCTGCTGATCGTGCGCGAAGCGGGCGGTTTTGTTTCCGATTGCGACGGCCATGAGGCAATCCTGAGCAAGGGCGAGATCGTCGCCGGCAACGACACCATGCACCGCGAATTGCTGCGGCTGTTGAAGGAGGCGAGCAAGCCTTCGACGCAAGAGGCCGCCGCATCGGGCACCGCGGAGAAATGACTTCTCTCATCGTCATGCGCGGGCTTGACCCGCGCATCCATCTGCAAGGAGGCGTTGAAATTTGAGCCAAGAGTCCGATTGGCCCAAGCGCCGCATGGATTGCCGGGTCGAGCCCGGCAATGACGAAGGTGTATTCGCCTTGCGGCCTTACACCGCCGCCGACGAGGACGCAGCGATCACGCTGTGGCTTGTCACCTGGCAGAAGACCTATCCGCAATTCGATTTCGCCGCGCGGCTTTCGTGGTGGCGCGAGCATTGGCGGAAACTGGCGCAAGTCGCCAAGATCGTGGTCGCTTCGGATGCGCGCGCAAGCCTGATCGGCTTTGTCACCATCGAGCCGGCGACGCATTATCTCGATCAGCTCGTGGTGGCGCCGCAGTTTTGGGGCAAAGCCGTCGGCGGCGCGCTGATGGACGAAGCCAAGCGGCTGTCGTCCGACTTTATCGATCTCGACGTCAACACCGACAATGCGCGCGCGCTCGGATTCTATCGCAAGCAAGGTTTTGTTGTGACCGGTGACGGCGTCAATTCCTTCAGCGGGCGGCCGGTGCATCATTTGCGGTGGCGCGCATGATCCCGAGAGAAATGCCCCGGACGCGGCCCGGGATGAAATTCCGGTTTTCGGACAAGATCGTGCGCCAAGAAAATAAACGCACGATGTTATGCGCCGACGACCGCCGCTGCCTTCGTCGCGTCGAAGATTTTGGAATCGACCTTCAGATAGGCCATGTTTTCGGCGGCGACGATCACGGCTTCGGCCACGCCCGGCACCTGGCGCAGTTTTTTGACCAGCGCTGCACCCTCGTCGGCCTTGCCGCCGCCAAGCGGCAAAAGCCGCGTCGTCAGGTAGCTCGGCTGTGTCATGGTGGCAGCCACGATCAGCCAAAGGAGCGCCAGCGCGGTGGTGAGCACGAATACCGCGCCGTCGCCGCCGCGCTGCTGGGCGAAGCCGCCGATGACGCCGCCGGCGAAAATGCCCAAAAATTGCAGGCTGGAATAAAGTCCCGTCGCCGTGCCTTTGGCCTCCGCCGGCGCGATTTTCGTGATCAGCGACGGCAGGCTCGCCTCCATCACGTTGAAGGCGGAGAAAAACACCACCAGCGCCGCCAGCAGCATGTAGAGATTGCTGGCGCCGAAGCCGAGCATGAGCTGGCTCAACAGCAGCGCCGCGACCGCGCCGACAAAGACGCCCTTCATGCGGCGGTATTTCTCCGCGACGATGATCGCCGGCACCATCACCGCAACGGAGACGACCAGCACCGGCAGATAGACCATCCATTGATTGTGAACGGCGATGCCGAGCGTGCTGTGCAAAAGTCCGGGCACCACCAGAAAGCTCGCCGTCAGCATGGCGTGCAGCACGAATATGCCGATGTCGAGCCGCAGCAGTTCCGGGTTGCGCAGCACGGCCCCGATCAGGGCCGGCACCGCTTCGGCGTCGCGATGCACGCGCAACTGCCGCGGGGTCGGCACCGCGAATTGGACGATGACGATGCCGAGGCCGGCGAGTCCAACCATCAGCCAGAAAATGCCGGGCACCCCGATCACGGCGGCAAGCATCGGTCCGGCCACCAGCGCAACCATGAACGAGGCGCCGATGGTGATGCCGACCAGCGCCATCGCCTTGGTGCGGTTGTCCTCGCGGGTCAAATCGGCGACCAGCGCCAGGATCACCGAGCCGACCGCGCCGGTGCCTTGCAGCGCGCGCCCGACGATCATGCCGTCGATCGAGGTCGAGAGCGCGGCCACCGCGCTGCCGGCGGCAAACAGCAGCAGACCGAGCACGATCATGACCTTGCGGCCGATCTTGTCGGACAGAAGCCCGAACGGAATCTGCAACAGCCCCTGGGTCAGCCCGTAAATGCCGAGCGCCTCGCCGATCAGGTAAGGGGTAGCGCCGGCAAGCCCTCCCGCATAGGCGGCAAATACCGGGTAGACCATGAACAGGCCGAGCAGCCGGACGGAGAATACCGCCGCAAGCGAGCCGGCCGCGCGCAATTCCTGCTTTTCCATCGCTCCAAGGCCCCGATCGTGGCCGCCCGTAAGGGTAATGCCCTGCCCGCGCGCCGCCGGTCAATTGCGGCGGCTTGCCGCCGCCACGCCGCCGCGATATAGAGCCCGCCAAATTGGTCAAAGAATTCAAGCTGGACGATCAAAGCCATGAAAACCGAAACCCACCCGAATTATCACACCATCAAGGTACTGATGACCGATGGCACCGAATTCACCACGCGCTCGACCTGGGGCAAGCCCGGCGACACGCTGCATCTCGACATCGACCCGAAATCGCACCCGGCTTGGACCGGCGGCCAGCAGCATCTGCTCGACCGAGGCGGCCGATTGTCGCGGTTCCAGAAGAAGTATTCGGGTTTCTTGAAGGCTTAAGCGTCGGACGGCGCGTGGCGCCGCCTATCGAATTCGCTTTAGGCTTCCGACTCGAACGCCGCTTTCAAAAGCCCCAATTGGCGCTCGACGGGGTTGTCGACCGCGACTGTGGCCGGCGCCACCGCGTGCATCGTATTGTCGAGGCGGCGTATTTCGGTTTGCAGCTTGGTCGAACGCGCGATCAGCTGCTGGAGCTTGGACGGCAACAGCTCCAGGGACTTGGCATCGCCCGGCTCGCACGCAGCCAATCTGACCTTGCTTTTTTCCTTACTGGCCTGAGCGAGCGTCATCTCGCCCTCTTTGACCGCCCGATGCAGCAGCAGCCAGGAGGCAAGCTGCATCAGCCGCGTCGTCAGCCGCATGCTTTCGGTGGCGTAAACCAGACTGGCGCTGCGTTCGAGTTTCTTGGATTCCTGGCGGCCGGCTCCATCGAGGTAGCCTGCGGTCTCTTCGACCAGCGCCATACCGTCGCGGAACAACGCGGCAAAAACCGGGGAATTTGCCAGCCGTTCACTGAAGGAGACCGCGCCGGCTTCCATCGCACGCTTATCGGACATTTACGCCTCACGCCACCCGCCGCAGCATCGCGCGGCGGGCGCGCGCTGTAAAGCGCGCGGACTGGCAACTTGCCGACATAGTTGCCGAACGCCGCGAGCGATGATTTCCGGCGCGGCGGGTCAGCCTTCGCCGCCACATCGGTTAACAAAAAAGAGCCGCCGTTGCCGGCGGCTCAAGGTGATAACAGGGAGGCGTCAAACAGAGTGGACAGGAGCCACTCAATGTCCAGAAGATGGACATACCCCGTAATGAACCAGAAAGCTTAACGGAAGGTTAAGGAATTTCAAACGCTTAGCGATTCTCTCTCAAGTTTCGCGCAAGAGGCTGACCGTCGGCCGCCAAGCCCTTGGGGCATTTCATTTTTTAAAGAAACTGTCGGCTGCGGATTTCACCGCCTGCTTGCGCCCCCGGTCGGCCTCCAGTCGCGCGATTTCGTCCTTCAAGAGCGCGATGCGATCGGTCAATTCCCCCGCCGACAACAGGGTTAAGTCCTGGCCGATCTCATGGGCGATTTTCTTCTTCGGTTTATCATCCTCATCGACCGCCGGCATTTCGTCTCTCCAGGCTGAAATCTACCAGCGTCTTCGCACTTGTCACACGGGGCGACGAAAGCCACGGACACCTTGGCGCGGCCGGCA
>JBAQHW010000082.1:0-6699 GCA_049288525.1 Xanthobacteraceae bacterium | reverse complement strand
GGCGAGCGTGTTGATGGCGAGGAGGCTTGCCGGCGGCCCGTAAAAGCCCGGCGGATGGTCGGACGTGGCGCTGCCGGAAAAATCCTTGGGCACCGGCCGCGCCGTCGGCGGCGGTGCGATGAAATTGCCGAAACCGTCGAGCATGTGACTCGGCTGCACCAGATCATGAGCGTTCGCGGATTTCGCGGCATTGGCGTCGGCCGCGGGATTGGGGCCGGCAAGCGCGACGACCCGCTTGAGCATTTCCACAAAAGTACCGGACAGCGGCAAATTCGACCACCGCGTATCGCCGGTGACATGGAACAAGACGATGAGCCCTTTGCCGCGACGTGCGGCGGTGACGAGCGGAGTACCGTCGGCAAGCGTCGCCCAGGTATTGTCGCTGAGCGCCGCATCGGGCTCGGCGAGGACTTGGCGGCTGACGGTCACGTCATTCGGCACCGGCATGCCGGCGAAAGGACCGGCGCGCGAAAACGCGGCAAGCGGCTGCGGCTTGTCCCAGCTCAAGGCGCCGCCGAGGACGCGGCCACCGCGGCGCAATTTGACCGGAACGAGATCGTCATCGGAGGCGGCAAGGCGCGGTCCGGCAAAACGGACCAATACGCCGCCGTCCTCAATCCATTGCGCGAGCCGGTCGTGCGCGTCGCCGATATTGCCGACGTCGGTCAGGATCAGCATGGGCAGTTTCTGATCGAGGAAATGACTGACGGCGTCGGCCGGCGATTCGCCCTCGGCGACGCGCACATCGGCAAACGGCAGCAGCGCGCGCTTGACGTAGTAGCTTGAATCCAAAAGCGGCTCCGCCATGTCGGCAATGGCGCCGGACACGATGCCGACGGTGCGGCGTTGCGAGCGCTTGTCGAGCAGTTGCACGGCACCCGCCGACCGCTCGCCGGAAATCTCGAGCCGCGCGATGTCGTTGCGCAGCTCGACCGGAAGTTCGAACTGCGCCACGGTCTCACGATCCGAGACCTTGAAGGTAAAGGGAGCCTCGCCAAGCGGCAGGCCTTTTAAATCGAGCGCGCGGACCGTGCCGCTCTGCGCCGCGCCGGCCTCGGCGCGCAGAACCTTCACGGTCAGTGCGCCGGCCGCGTTGTCGGCACCGGCGAGCGCGCGGGTTCCCGGTACGCCGCCGGCTACGATCGTCAGCGGGTGGGTGCCGACCGCTTGCGCAAGCTGCTTTACAAATTCGCCGCCGTGTCCGGCGTCGATGCCGTCGGATAACCAGACCAATTCGACATTCGGCATTCTGGCGAGAAACTGCGTCAACGACGGCAGCGTGTCGGAGCGGTTGACGGTATATGGCATCGGGCTGAGACGATGCAGGCGCACGCGCGCCGAATCCGCCGTCTCCAGCGAAATGTCATGCGGCCCTTGGGACAGCGGTACCAGCGCTACCGGGCGGCGGTCGTCTTCCGCACGCTGGATGATGTCGTCAGCGGTCCGTATGCGCGCATCCCAAGTGGCGGCGGCTGCCCAACCGTCGTCGATCAGGATTGCGACCGGCGCGCTGGTTCTCGTTGCCGCCAGTGGTGGATGCCAAAGCGGTCCGGCTGCGGCGATGATGACGAGCGCGGCAAGCGTCAGCCGCAATAGCGTGAGCCACCACGGCGTGCGCGACGGGGTTTCCTCCCTGGGCGCGATCTGCAGAAGAAGGCGCGTCGGCGGGAAATTCAGACGCCGCGGCCGTGGCGGGATCAATCGCAGCAGCCACCAAAGGACCGGCAGCGTCAGAAGCCCGATCAGGACCAGCGGTTCCGCAAAGCCCAGCGGTAAGCCCCCGATCATGCCGGCACCTTGGAACCGGCCGATAGATGCACGCCGGCGGCATTATGCGCCGTTCCGGCACCGATCCGCGCGTGCAGCGCGAGCAGAAGTTCGCTCGGTGGGCGGTCGGTGCGATGAATCGTGAAGCTGAAACGCAGCCGATCGGTCTCGTTACGGATTTCGGCACGATGGCGGGCGACTCGGGCGGTATAATCGGCCCGCCAGGTCTCGGCGCGGCCGGCGGTGATTTTGCCGCCGCCTTCCGGCTCGACGAACTCGACCCGGCCCCAATAAGGGAATGTTTCCTCCGCGGGATCGGCGACTTGCACCACGTGGCCGTGGGCGCCACTGCCGGATAATTGAGTCAGCGTCCGGCGTATCTCGGCGATGTCGCTCCACAGGTCGGACAAGAGCACGACCTCGGCGAGCGGGGAGGGGACAAAATTCGGCGGCAGGCTGGGGCGCTCATTGCGGTCGTGCAGGATAGTTTGGGCGATCCGCTCGACCACGTCGCGACTGCCGGTCGGCCGGAGCAGGCCGGGAATGCCGACCCGCTCGCCGCCATCGACCAGCACTTCGGCGAGTGCCAGGGTAATGACCAGCGTCCGGTGCAGCTTCGTGTCGCGCACAAGCGGCGAAGCGAAATTCATCGAAGCCGAACGGTCGGGCCAGATCCACACCGTGTGTGCGGCTTCCCACTCCTGCTCGCGAACATAAAGATTATCGTCGCGCGCCGAACGCCGCCAATCGACCCGCGACGCCGGCTCGCCCGAAACGAACCGGCGGTATTGCCAAAAATTTTCTCCCGGGCCGGCGCGGCGGCGACCGTGTACACCGTGAATGACGGTGGCGGCCACTCGCCGCGCTTCAAGGATCAAGCGCGGCATGCTGGCCGCAAGCGTTCGGCCTTCGCCGACCGCGCGATCCGTCGCGGCAACATCCTGATGATTGCGCTGCGCTATGTGCGTGGCCTCGGCCGCCATGCGATTATCCGATGCGCCCCTTGAGCAGGCCAATCACGGCTTCCACGCTTTCGCCTTCGGCGCGGGCGGAGAAGGTGAGCGCCATGCGGTGCTTGAGCACCGGCTCGGCGAGGTCGATTACGTCGTCGATCGAGGGCGCCAGACGGCCGTCAAGGAGCGCGCGAGCGCGCACGGCAAGCATCAAGGCTTGGCTGGCCCGCGGGCTCGGTCCCCAGGCGATGAGCTTTGCGCCTTCACCGCCTTCCGGGCCGGGGCGCGCCGAACGCACCAGCTTAAGGATGGCCTCGACGACGGATTCGCCGACGGGGAGCCTTCGCACCAGCCGCTGCGCCGCCATCAGGTCGTCGGCGGTCATCGCCGCTTTGGCCCGCGTTTCCTCGGCACCCGTCGTCTCAAACAGGATTTTTCGCTCGGCATCGCGATCCGGATAGCTGACGTCGATTTCCATCAGGAAACGATCCAGCTGTGCTTCCGGCAGCGGATAGGTCCCTTCCTGCTCCAGCGGATTTTGCGTGGCGAGCACGTGAAATGGCTTCGGCAGGTCGTGCCGCACCCCGGCAACGGTGATGTGCTGCTCCTGCATCGCCTGTAAGAGCGCCGACTGCGTGCGCGGGCTGGCGCGGTTGATCTCGTCTGCCATCAATAACTGGGCAAAGACCGGTCCGGAGATAAAACGGAAATTGCGCTTGCCGGTCTGACTCTCCTCCAACACTTCGGTGCCGAGGATGTCCGACGGCATGAGATCGGGCGTAAACTGGATGCGCCGCGCGTCCAAACCGAGCACCGTGCCCATGGTGTCGACAAGCTTGGTTTTGGCGAGCCCCGGCACGCCGAGGAGGAGCGCGTGTCCGCCGGACAAAATGGTGATGAGCGCATGTTCCACCACTTTGTCTTGGCCGAATATAACGGTGCTGATAGCGGCCTTGGCTGCCCGGATGTGGTCCGCAGTCGACTCCGCGGCGCGCACGATCATGTCCTCGATCTTTTCGAGACCGTCTCCGCCGGCAAGCGGCATGGCTAACTCCTTGTCATTAAGACTAGTTCTTGTTTCGAATTAGATTCACGCCATATCCGCGAATCGGTAGCAGCCGGTCTGCACGCCAATTAGGCATAGAAGATGCAATATGTGAGCCAGCGGCCAAGCCTGCGATTCTGCGCTGATTCTTTATCGATAGGAAATCCGGCTTGGATGCGGCGTGGGTCTGGGGATTAGTCGGGTGCACAGCGACAACTTCGCACTCGCAGATCTGCCCGCCTCCTGACACCCTGTTCGAGCGGAACTTCAAGGCAAACCATGGCGAAGGAAGGGCAACCCGCCCTTGAGACGATCACAGGCTCGCTAGGTCGCGGCAATAAAGGGCCGCCGCCAGTGGAACTATGGGATCCCCCACATTGTGGGGACCTCGATATGCGCATTGCCCCCGATGGGACCTGGATTTACCGCAAGACCCCGATCGGCCGGCCCGCGCTGGTCAGATTGTTCGCTTCCGTCCTCAAACGGGAGGGCGACCGGTATTTTCTGGTCACGCCGGTCGAGAAGTGTGGCATCCAGGTCGACGATGCACCGTTTCTGGCGGTCGAGTTGAAGCTCGAAACTGGCGCCGCCGGACACATTTTGAATTTCCGCACCAACGTCGACGATTGGGTCACTTGCGGGCCGGAGCACACGTTACGCTTCGAGCCGGAGGCGGGAACGGGCGGTCTGAAGCCCTATCTTCACGTCCGCCGCAATCTATGGGCCAAAGTCACCCGCGCCCTGTTCTTCGATCTGGTCGAGCTTGGCGAGGAACGCGACATTGACGGCATCGCCATGTTCGGGGTGTCGTCCGGCGGGGCTTTCTTTCCGATGGCGCCGGCGCAGGCAGTGAGGGAATTCGCGTGAACGATCGAGCGGCAAACATGCGGCACGCGGCGGCCGATGACTTCTTTAAGCGCGCCCGGGCGCGGCTGACGCTTGAAATTCCGCCGGCTCTGACCGATCCGAATATGGAGGGTGCGCGCGGTGATCTCGATCTGAATCCGGAAATGTGGGTGCGCGCGGGCGTTAAGGCGACCAAGCCCGCCGCCGTGCTCGTTCCCGTGATCGATCGGTCCGAGCCGACGGTTCTGCTTACGCTACGCACCGAGGAGCTTGCCAGCCACGCCGGCCAAGTGGCCTTTCCCGGCGGCAAAATCGATCCCGCCGACGAATCTCCGGTCGCCGCAGCCTTGCGTGAGGCGCGCGAGGAAACCGGCCTGGGGCCGAGCTTCATCGAGCCGATCGGCTATCTCGACCTTTACCTGACGTTTTCGGGCTTTCGCATTTTGCCGACGCTGGCGCGTGTCAAGCCGGATTTCGCTCTCACCCTTAATCCCGGTGAAGTGGTCGAGGCTTTCGAAGTGCCGCTCGCCTTTGTGATGACGCCCGCCAATCATCAGCGTAAGACGCGCGACTGGAACGGAATGCAGCGTGACTATTACGCCATCCCGTTTGAGAACCGCTACATCTGGGGCATTACCGCGGGTATCTTGAAGAATCTCTACGACCGGATTTACGCGGCATGATGCGGCCGGCCCTCACTGAACTCGGGCTGTTCCTCGCTCCGTTCGCGCTCTATGTAGCCTTTCTTCTGCTCACCCGCGCGGAGGTGCTGTTGCCGGCCGCATGGACTGCGTCGCGCGTGGCAAGTTTGTTCATTGTTTCGCTCGTGCTCGTCGTCGGAAGCTTTCTTTTCTTGGCGCAATTCTCGGGCGCGCCGCCTGACTCGACCTATGTGCCGGCGCACGTCGACAACGGCAAATTTGTGCCCGGAGCGACGCAGTGACGGCTAATCCTCACCTCGGCGATGCCCCCTGGCTTCGGGGCGGCGAGGTGGCGCGGCTGCTTGCCGTGCTCGATCGCGACGGTGAAGAGGCGCGTGTGGTCGGCGGCGCGGTGCGCAATGCCGTACTTGGCCTTTCCATCGACGAAGTCGACCTCGCGACCACTGCCGTGCCTGACGAAGTCGTCCGCCGTGTCATCGCCGCCGGCTGGAAAGCAGTTCCCACCGGAATCGATCATGGCACCGTTACGGTGATCATCGACGGCAAGCCGTTCGAGGTGACGACGCTGCGGCAGGATGTCGAGACCGACGGCCGCCACGCCAAGGTTGCGTTCGGCCGCGATTGGCGCATTGACGCGCAGCGGCGCGATTTTACCATCAACGCTCTGTCGGCCACCGCAGACGGTACAGTCCACGACTATGTCGGCGGCTTCGCCGACATAGCTGCGCGGCGCGTGCGCTTCATCGGCGAGGCAAAGGAGCGGATCGCCGAGGATTATTTGCGCATCCTGCGCTTCTTTCGCTTTCACGCCTGGTACGGCGCCGGCCCCCCCGATGCTGCTGGCTTGCACGCCTGCATCCTGGCACGGGCCGGGCTTGAGACGCTTTCGCGTGAGCGCGTCCGTTTGGAACTGCTCAAGCTCCTGTTGGCGGGCCATGCGACGCCGACGCTGGCGGTCATGGCCGAAAGCGGCATTCTCGGCATGGTGCTCGGCGGCGTCCCGCTGCTCGCAAGCTTCGAGAACATGGTGAAGGTCGAGGCGGCGACTGGTCTCGACGCCGATGCCGTGCGCCGGCTCGGCGCGCTTGGCGTTTCGGTCGCAGAGGACGGCGAGCGGCTGGCGCAGCGGCTACGATTGTCGAATGCCGAAGCGGAGCGGCTGATGGCACTGGAGCGTTGGTGGCACGTCAAGCCTGGGTCGGACGAACAGACAGCCCGCGCGCTTCTCTATCGTCTCGGCTCGCAATCCTTCACCGATCAGGTGCTGTTGGCGTGGTCGCGCTCGGCTGTTGGTGCCGCGGACCCGGCGTGGTACAAGCTTGCCGATCTGCCGGTGCGCTGGACCGTGCCGGTTTTTCCACTCAAGGCTGCCGACTTCATTCAGCGCGGCATCGGTCCAGGGCCTGCACTGGGTGCGGCTCTGCGC
>JBAQHW010000081.1:0-2757 GCA_049288525.1 Xanthobacteraceae bacterium | reverse complement strand
CCGAATAGCCGGCGCCGGCGACGCGCGCGGCCTTATCGATCAAGCCGCGATAAATTCCCTCCGTTACGGCAGCGGCGTAGGCTTGCGGCGGCAGCCGATCGTGCTCGGCAACATTATAGGCTTGCTTGCGCTCGACGTCGGAACGCAACACCAGCGCGCCCGGCGGCGGCGGTAACAGCGGGGCGAGTGCCCGCGCCAGGATCGATTTACCGGTGCCCGACAGGCCGCCGGTGCCGATAATGGCGGGCTTGGCCGGCGCCAACAGCGCGATCGCTAGATCGAAATAGCGCCTCGCCGATTGTGCCAGCGCGGCGCGGTCCTCTGGCGCAGCCAGATCGCGGCGCGCGGCGGTAACCTTGGCGCGGATCGCCGCCCGCAGCGACATGAAAAACGGCAACGCGGCGATGCCGTCACAGTCCTCGATGCGTCGGCTGGCGGAGAAATATCCGTTCAGCACGGCGTTGGCGGCCCGCGTCAGGTCGCGCTCGACCAAATCCATCAGCAGGAAGGCGAGATCGTAAAGCAGGTCGCCCTCGGCGATGATGGGGTCGAACTCGAGCGCATCGAAGGCGATTGGCTCGCCGTCGAGCACCGCAATATTGCCGAGATGAAGGTCGCCGTGACCGCGGCGGATGAGTCCTGCGGCGCCGCGAGCGGCCAGGATCGGACGCCATTGCGCCAAGGCGGCTTTCGATTTCCGGTCGATCTCTTCGGCCATCCCCACCGGAAACAGGTCGGCGTGCTGCCGGAACGCCGCCGTATTATCGGCGATGAACCCGGCAACGGCGGCAAGCCAGGGAGCCGCCTCGACCGGTTCCGCGCGGGCATGCATGGCGGCCACGGTGACGGCCAGCTTGCTGGTCAGCGCGTCGTCGAGGTCGCCGCGCTCGGCCAGACGTTCGAGGGTTTGGTCCTCGTCAAAGCGTTTCATGTCCACGGCCCATTCGATCGGTTCGCCGGGCCCATCCAGGGCCAGCGAACCGTCGGCTTGCCGCGTGATCGGCACGACGCCACAGTAAAGCTGCGGCGCGAATTTGCGGTTGATGTCGAGTTCGGCGCGGCAGGCCGCTTCCCGCTTGTCGAGCGTCGAGTAATCGAGGAAGGGATAACGCACCGCGCGTTTGATTTTGATGGCGCGGTCGCCGGCCAGGAATACCATGGCGGCGTGGGTCTCGAAGCGGCGGACCGCATCGCCGCCATAAGTTGCCGGATCGCTGAGCAGCCCGAAAGCGGCGGCCTGTGGGTCGGCGGGTTTCGCTATCGCGGCCATGTCAAGCAATAGCGGGAGCGGCGGTATTCCAAAAGGTGCTCGAGGAAAGGTGCCTGGCTCAACCAGCTATTTCGTGTCCTCCGAGCCGTGGCCGGGCGGATTCGGGTCAGCACGTGGATCAGCAGCAACTCGTTCGACCTGGTCGGCCATTCTGAGCCAATCCTTGGCCATATGGAGAAGGAAAACTCTGCGGTCTAGGTCGCAAACCCGCTCCGCCAGCTCAATGCAATTTACCGCATAGAGCCGGTAGCAAGCCGCTGTCTCGCGACTGCCTGACATTTCCCGAAATGGAACCCCGATGCGTCTTTTGACACTCCGACAAATTGCGCCAACCGCTTTTGTTCCCCGGCGACCCCCAAATGCGGGTTTCCGGCGGGTTCCGGCACTGAAGTCCGGCGGCGCGATTATCTCTTAAGAAATTTTTCAGTTTTCTCGGGTTTTTCCCGGAACCAATCCACCGCGGGAGCGTTCGCGCTTAAGGCATAGAAGGTTGAGACCCGATCGTGAGGGGGATTCTAGATCGGCTGACGAGCTACACGCCGCGGGCCATTGGCGCGCCCGGCGGCCTTTTGCGTATCCGCCTTACCCCCTGCCGCATCATGTTCCGCGAGGTTTGAGAACCCCGGCTGTGGAGAGAATTATGCAGACCGCTGAACCCGTCGTTGGCCCGGCCACCGCCAATGGAGCGGCGCCTGCCCCAGCCCAGGGCACGGAATACCATGCCAACGGCGATGCCGGCGCCGAGGCCGCCGGGCTGACCGAACTCCTCCACGTGCTGCAGGCGACGAAGGTCGGCGATTTCTCGGTGCGCATGGCCGGGGATCGCGTCGGCATCATCGGCAAGATCGCCGACGCCTTCAATGACATCGTTGCAACCAACCAGCGAATGGCCAAGCAGCTCGAGCGGGTCGGCCAAGTCGTCGGCCGCGAGGGCCGTACCCGCCAGCGCGTCCGGTTCGGGCTTTCCGACGGCGCCTGGGGCGAGATGGAGGCGAGCGTCAATTCGCTGATCGACGATCTGTTGTGGCCTACCACCGAAGTGACGCGCGCCATCGCCGCGGTGGCGCAGGGCGATCTTTTGCGCACGGTGGCCCTCGACGTCGACGGCCGGCCGCTGAAAGGCGAATTCCTGCGCTCCGCCGAGATCGTCAATACGATGATCAAGCAGCTCAGCGTGTTCACCTCGGAAGTCACCCGCGTCGCCCGCGAGGTCGGTACCGAGGGCAAGCTCGGCGGTCAGGCGCAAGTCGGCGGCGTGACCGGCGTGTGGAAGGACTTGACGGAAAGCGTCAACTCGATGGCGTCGAACCTCACCGCGCAGGTTCGTAACATCGCCGAAGTGACGATCGCGGTGGCCAACGGCGACTTGTCGAAGAAGATCACGGTCGACGTGCGCGGCGAAATCCTGCAGCTCAAAGAGGCCATCAACACGATGGTCGATCAGCTGCGCTCCTTCGCCTCGGAAGTTACCCGCGTCGCGCGCGAGG
>JBAQHW010000080.1:0-2071 GCA_049288525.1 Xanthobacteraceae bacterium | reverse complement strand
CGGCAATTACGCTGCCTGGATTCACCGCTTCTTCCGCTTCCATCGCTTTGGGTCTCACGTCGCGCCAGCCTCCGGCTCGATGGGCTACGGCGTACCGGCGGCGGTGGCGATGAAGCGGCTTTATCCGGACCGGCCGGTGGTGTGTCTCGCCGGCGACGGCGATTTTCTGATGAACGGCCAGGAGTTCGCAACCGCCGTGCAATACGATCTGCCGTTCACCACCATTATCGTCGACAACGGTATGTACGGCACGATTCGCATGCATCAGGAGCGGGAATATCCGGGCCGGGTCACGGCGACCAAATTGCGCAATCCCGACTTTGCCGCCTATGCCCGAGCTTTCGGCGGGTTCGGCGTGTCGGTCGAGCGCACCGAGGATTTTCCGGCCGCGTTTGCGGCGGCGCAGGGTTCAGGCAAGCCGGCCCTGGTTCGGCTCGCCATCGACCCTGAAGCCATCACGCCGGTCACGACGCTGACCAAGATCCGCCAGAAATCGCAGGCGGCGAGGAACGGCGGCTAAACCGCCGGCAAGACTTTCGCAAATCCGATCGGGAGTTCGACAACACATGAAAGCATTGCTCGGTTGTTTGTCACTGTCCGCGGCGTTGACGCTAGCCATTGCGCTTAGTACGGCGTCGGCCGACGCCAAGGGCTGCATCAAAGGCGCGCTCGTTGGCGGTATTGCCGGCCATGCCGCGCATCACGGCCTGATCGGCGCAGCGGCCGGCTGCATCATCGGCCATCACGAAGCGGCAAAGCACGCGAAAGAGCAGCGTCAGCACGAGTTGCAGCAGCAAGAGGGTCAGCAGCAGCCCGTACCTGCGTCGTCCGGCACCAAGCAATAACGCCGCCGGCGCGGGATCGGGACAAGCGAAGCACCACACCCGTGAAGAGGTTCGCCAAGGCTCGCGGAACGAATGCGTGGGCCACGGATTGAAATTGCGATAAACGGAGTTTCAATCCCATGAAGGCAGTTTTCGGCAAGACAATATTCGGCACAACGGCCTTGGCATTGGCGATTGCGCTCTGTGCGGTGCCGGCGAACGCCAAAGGCTGCATCAAGGGTGCAGTCGTCGGCGGCGCGGCCGGTCATGTTGCTGGGCATCATGGTTTCCTCGGCGCGGCGGCAGGCTGCGCTATCGGTCACCACGAAGCCAACAAGAACGCGAAGAAGGATCAGAGTCAGCCGCAGCAGTAAGGGCCGTCGGGTCGGTGAGCACCGGCCGCCGCCGATCGCACCCGCATCAACGGCTTACTGCGGCTTGATGCCGGCGGACTTGATAATCGGAAACCACTTCTGCACTTCCGATGTCTGGAAGGCGTGGAGCGCTTCCGGCGTTTGCTGGTCGCGCGGGTAGATGATCTGCGCGAGATCTTCGAGCTTCTTTCGCGTTTGCGGATCGGCAAGCGCGGCCACAAGGGCGGCGTTGAGCTTGTCGATGATCGGTTTCGGCGTGCCCTTCGGCGCCCACATCGCGTGCCAAAATGAAAAATAGAAACCCGGCAGTCCCGCTTCGTCGGTGGTCGGAATGTCGGGCGCCACCGCGAGGCGCTTCTTAGCGGTGACGGCATAGGTTTTGAGCGCGCCGGACTTCACATAGGGCAACGACACGGCCGGGGTGTCGAGCTGAAGGTCGGTAATGCCGGCGAGCAGGTCCTGCTGCGCCAGTCCGGCGCTGCGATAAGCGACCATCTGCCATTTGGCGCCGACGAGCTGCTCCATCAGCACGCCGGCCACATGGCTCGGCGAGCCCACGCCGGAGGTGCCCATGGTCGCCTTGCCCGGATTGGCTTTCAGCCAGGCGACGAGCTCTTTCAAATTGTTCGCCGGAAAATTCTTGCGGGCGTCGATCAGGAACGGCTGTGTCGCCACCAGTCCGACCGGCTCGAAATCTTTCAATAGATCGAAGCCCAGATCGTAGATGGCGCCGTTAGCGACGTTGGTGCCCCACATTCCCCACAACACCGTATAGCCGTCGGGAGCCGCGCGCTCGGCACGCGTGACGCCGATCACGCCGGCGGCTCCGGATACGTTTTCAACGACGACCGGTTGGCCAAGCGTCTTGCTGAT
>JBAQHW010000079.1:0-2763 GCA_049288525.1 Xanthobacteraceae bacterium | reverse complement strand
ACCGAGATGGCCCATCTTGATATAGACGCCGCCGTTCGGGGTGGTGCGGCCGGCGCGCATCTCCGCATCGATGGCGCGGCTGACGACATCGCGCGTCGCACGTTCGAGCTTGGGGTCGTAGTCGCCCATGAAGCGGTGCATTTCGCCGTTGAGCAAATGTCCGCCGGAACCGCGCAAGCCCTCTTCCAGGACGGTGCCGGTCATCCGCGTGTCGGGCCCGGCCAGAAGCCCGGTCGGATGGAACTGCACCATCTCCATGTCGCGCAGAGGCAGCCCCAGACGCAGCGCCATGGCGAGGCCGTCCATGGTCTTGTCGCCCGACGGCGTGTGGTAGCGGTACATGGTCGGCCCGCCGCCAGTGGCAAGCAGCACCGCCTGCGCCGCGACGAAGCGGAATTCGCCGGAGCGCACGTCGACCATCAGCACGCCCGAGAGCGCGCCGTCGGCCGACGGGATCAGCGCCACGGCGCGATGCTCTTCCAGCCGCCGGATCGGCCGGGCCCAGACCTGCTCCATCAGCCGGTTGATGATTTCAATTCCGGTCAGGTCGCCCTTGTGCACGGTGCGGTCGAAAGTCTGGCCGGCAAACGCCTTGCCATGCAGCGTGCCGTCAGGATTGCGGTCGAAGAAACAGCCGATCTCGTTTTCCAGTTCGCGCACGCGTTCGATCGCGGTCGTAACCAGCGTCCAGGCCAGTTCCTGGTGCGGCAGCCATTTGCCGCCTTCGATAGTGTCCATGAAATGGCGCTCGATCGAGTCGCCGGGATTGAGCGCGACATTGTAGCCGCCCTGCACCATGCGGGTGCAGCCGCATTTGCCAAGCAGCCCCTTGCTCGCGATGGTGATGTCGAGATCGGGATTGGCCTTAAGCGCGTGCAAAGCGGCGAACAGTCCGGCGCCGCCGGAGCCGAGAATCAGAATGTCGGTCTTGAGATGCTCGACCTTCATGCGCTTGCCTAGAACATCCGCGCGAGAAAAATGACGGCGACCAACGCCGATACCGCGGCAGCGAGCGTCGCCAGTTGTTTCTGGCCGTCGCGCCAAGGGAAATTCTCGATCACCAAGACGCGCAGGCCGCCCAATAAATGCACGGTGAGCAAAAACACCAAGCCACCCTCGGCGAATTTCACCAGCGGCTGATCGCTCCAACGCAAGAAGGTGTCGAGCCTGGCGCCGCCGTGAAAGGAAAGCCCCAGCACGAAAAAATGAATCGGCAAAAAAATTGCCAGCGCCACGCCGGAAATCCGATGAATCATGGCGGCGATCCACAGCGCGCTGCCGCGACGCCCTAAGGTTCGGGCGCTCACGTCAGCACCAGCGCGACGATGGCATGAAAGCCGAGCGCCGCCAAAACCAAGCCGAGTCCGATTGCCGCGAGGCCGGAGCCGCGACCGGATAGCGGCGACCACTCGGCCAGCACATTGCGCACGCCGATGGATGCGTGAATGGATGCCGCGGCGACGAATAATCCGTAATACGAGGCCCACAGCACGCTGCCGTGCGTGCGCGACAGAATATCCGCCGCCGTCAGACTCTGGCGGGTGGCGTAGAAGATGACGGCGAGATGGCCGAGCACGAGCGGCACCATCAGTGCTGCCGTCGCCCGCTGCCAGATGTAGAGCCGCACATTCATGCTTTAATCTCGCCTTTCAGATAGGCGGCGGTGGTCCGCTTTTTCAGCCCGGCGATCGCGGCGGTCGGGTTGAGCGTCTGCGGGCAAAGTTCCTGGCAGGATTGGTGCGAGTGGCAGGCGTGGCAGCCGCCAGAGGCTGAGATCGCCTGTAGCCGTTCGCGATTACCGGCGTCGCGTTCGTCGTTGACCAGCGTCCACGCCCGCGTCAGCGCCGCGGGACCGAGATAATCGGAATTCCAGCGCACCGTGTCGCAGCCGGCATAACAGACACCGCAATTGATGCATTCGATTGCCGCGTCGGCGGCGGCGCGCGCCGGCGTGTCGGGCCGGATTTGGGCAATAGCGTCGTGCCGCGTCTGCGAGGGCGCGAACGCGCCTTTGGCTTTCCGCCACTTCCGGAAAAACTCCGCCATGTCGGTGGCGAGATCCTTGATGACCGGCAGGTTCTCCAACGGTCCGATCTGGAGCCGGCCGTCGTCGCCGGCGACCTTTCCGACATGCGTGCGGCAGGTCCAGCGCGGCCGGCCGTTGACGGTCATGGCGCAGGAGCCGCAGACGCCGACGCGGCAGGCAAAGCGGTACGACAAGGTCGGATCGAGGTGCCGCTGCACGAACGTCACGACATCGAGTACGGTCTGGCTTTCGCGGCGCGGCACCGCATAAGTCCGATAGCGGCCGTCCTTGCCGCCACGCCAGAGCGATACCGAGAGTTCCGCGGTCTGTTCGGACATGAGTTCCTCGGCGAATTCCTCGGCCGTCTTTTGTGCTGCGCTGGCCCCGCCTTTATGGCGCGGCTTTCGCGGAAGTCTACCAAGCCAGGCCGCAGGCCAAAAGGCGACCGGCATCGGCATTCCCACGCGATGAGACTTCGCAGCGTTGGCGGCGTCGCGCTATAATCCGGCAAAATGAAGAGGGAACACGCGATGGCCGATCTTACGCTCAGCTACGTCCATGGCGCCAGCGAACAGCCGCTTATCGGCCAGACGATCGGGCAGTTTTTCGATGCGATCTGCGATCAATATCCGGCGCGGCCGGCTTTGGTGGTGCGTCACCAGAACGTGCGGCTCAGTTATGGCGAGCTGCGGACGGAAGTCGACAAGCTTGCCACCGGACTGCTGACGCTCGGGCTC
>JBAQHW010000078.1:0-37466 GCA_049288525.1 Xanthobacteraceae bacterium | reverse complement strand
CGCCGGGCACCGAGCGGCGCATCACCAATGTCGCCGCCGGCATCGCGCCGACCGACGCGGTCAACGTCTCGCAATTGACGAGCGTCGCCTCCGGCGTTTCCTCCGGCCTCGAATCCCAGATCGGCGGGCTGCAAACGCAAATTACGCATGCCGATACCGGCGTCGCCATGGCGATGGCGATGGGTGGCGGCTTTCTACCTGACAACAAGAAGTTTGCCGTTGCGGTCAATTATGGCGGCTTCGCCGGGCAGAACGCGATGGCATTTAACGGCCTCGCGCGTATCACCGATAATATCGTGGCGTCTGCGGCCCTGGGCTACGGGTTCGACGGCGGCTCGCAATTCGGCGGCCGTGCCGGCTTGCAATTTGCGTGGTAGCGTGGCGTGGTTCGGCTTTCGCCGGAGACGCTGCGGGTGAGAAATAGCGCCATGCTTTTTCGTTCGATCGGGTTTGCCGCTGTCGCGCTTCTCGCCGGCGCCTGCGCCGCTTTCGCCCAACCGCCGCAGGCTCGCCCGCAAGGCAGTCAATGGGCGCGCATGCCGCACATGCAGCTCGAGCGGCAATTCGCCGGCCCGTTGCAGGACACCATCATTCAGCGGTGGCGCGATCCCGCCGACGGCACGGTCTGCTACATTTATCTGCCGATCACGGCACCGCACTCGGCGCCGACGCCGAATGGCTTCGTCGAATACGGCGCCAACACCATCGGCTCCATCAGTTGCATGCCGGGAGCGCCGGAGCCCAAGCGGCCGCCGGAACACCACTGAGGTTTCATTCGCGCCCGGCGCGCCCTACCGCTTCGGGATGCCGGCCTTGGCGATGACGCCGCCCCATCTGGCAATGTCGGCCTTCATGCGCGCGGTCATCTCGTCGGGCGTGCTCGCGCGCATTTCCATGCCGACGGCCAGCGCCTTGGCTTGAATGTCCGGCTCGGGAATGACCGCCTGCATCGCGGCATTGAGCGTGGCAATGACGGCTTTCGGCGTCTTGGCGGGAACCGAAAGCCCATTCCAGCTCGCCACGTCATAATTCTTGATGCCGCCCTCGATGACCGTCGGGATGTTCGGCAAATAGGCCGTGCGCTTCGCGCCGGTCGACGCCAGCGCCACTATCTTGCCGCTGTCGAGGAAGCCGTGGACCGCCGCATAGAACTCGAAAGCCAGGTCGACGTCGCCGCGCATCACCGCATTGGCCATGTCGGATGAAGTGCGAAAGGGCACGATCGTCGCTTTGATGCCGGTGGTGCTGTCGAACAACAGTGCCGCCAGATTCTGCGTGCTGCCGGGGGTGATGGTGCCGATATTGAGCTTGCCGGGGTTGGCTTTCGCCGCCTTGATCAAGTCCTTTACCGAATGCAGCGGCGATCCCGCACGCGTCACGATCAAGAGGTCGAAAAAGGCGGCTGTCGAGACCGAGGCGAAGTCGGTCAACACGTCGAACGGCAGCTTGTTGAACAGCGCGGTGGCGATCGCGGTATTATTGCCGGTCATCAATAGCGTGTAGCCGTCGGGCGGGGCATCGGCGCCAGCCTCGGCGGCAATGATGCCGGCGGCACCCGGCTTGTTTTCGATCACGAATTGCTGGCCGAGCCGGGTGGACAGCTTGTCGCCGAGGAGCCGCATGCCGACGTCGGCAACGCCGCCGGGGCCGTAGGGCACGATCAGCGCCACCGGGTGATCGGGATAATGGTTTTGCGCCAGGCTCCGGCCTGCTCCGAGCATCGCGATGGCCGCGGTGATCACGGTAGCGACTGCCGCCAGCCGGCGACAATATGTGCGCATGAATACACCCTGCCGTTTCTTGCCGGCGAAGTTACGCCGCCAATGGCGGCCGTCAATGCGCGGCGTGTGCGGCGATTGTGTTAGGGCAGCGCGTCATAGCCCTCGCCAAATCCCTTCAGGCTCATCGGAAAGCCGATGCCTTCCTCGGGCGTCTGAAAGATGATGAAGGTCGAGGTTTTGCCGGTCCGCAATTTATTGATCAGGTTATCGTCCATGACCACCTCGGCAACGCAGCCATTGGGCAGGCAGCGGACAAAGCCGGCGCGGCCGACGTCCTGGTTGTCGATCTTAAGGCCCAATCCCGAAGGCAGGAGCACTCCGAGCGGGGCGACCACGCGCATCAGACGGCTTTTCTGATCCGCGGTTTTCAGCACGATGACCGTCAGTCCGACATTGGGCCGGTCCTCTGCCGTCACGCTCTGCATCAGGGCGCATTGCTCGGTTTGCGCGCCGGGCGGCGTGTCGCAGCGGATCTGCCAGTCGCCATGGACCGACTTGACCGCGCCCTGGGCGAACCCCGGTCCGCTGGAAGCGGCAAGGCAGGCCAGGGTGACTGCGACGAAAAGGGCCGTGCCGGCAGCGGCCTTGGCCAATGGCCGTAGCCGCCATCCGCCATCGAAATTGGCCATGATCCTGTTCCCCTGACCAGCCGTAAAAGGCGCCCCTCTCAGGCTTACTGCGTCAGGCCGTTGCCGAATCACTTGCACTGGCCGACCGTTGGGCGAGCCTGCCTACATGGTGAGCCCGCAGTGTCAAGGTGATCCACATCAGCGCATTGTGGCCGCGGCAAGGTGACGGAAGCGCGTTTTCGGTCCACGCGGCAGCGTCCGAATGCCGCTAGCCCCGGTAAGGATAAGTGCTGCCGAGGAGTGCATTGCAGCAGGCCCGGATTTGTGGTTTGGAGAAACCGGGATTCCCCTATCCCGCCGAGCCCGCCAAGGACTTGAAAGTTGTGCAGCAAGTCCCGCCGAAGCAGGCGGCGTCACACCGTTGCGATCTGCGCCGAACCAACCTTCTGCGCTCGTCGCTGGCGGTCGTGGCCGAGACCAGAAACAGGGAGCTGAACGAGACATGAAAATGTTCTCACGCCTGACCGGCATCGTGGTGGTGGCTGGCACTTTGCTGGCGAGCGCTGGGGCGGCCTTCGCCGGTATGGGCCATCCAACGCCGTGGGAGATGGATCTGCAGGGCGCGGCCTCGCCGGTCATGGCGCAGATTTCCGAGTTCCACTTCTTCCTGCTCTGGGTCATTGGCGCGATTTCGGCCTTTGTCCTCGCTTTGCTGCTGATCATCATCGTTCGCTTCAATGCGCGCGCCAATCCGATGCCATCGCGCACCACCCATAACACGCTGCTGGAGACCGCCTGGACCATCGTTCCGGTCATTATCCTCGCGGCGATCGCCGTGCCGTCGTTTCGGCTGCTATTCGTCGAGCTCGACGTGCCGCATCCCGATCTCACCGTGAAAGCGACCGGCAAGCAGTGGTTCTGGAGCTACAGTTATCCCGATAATGGGAATTTCGAATTCGATTCGATCATGGTCCCCGACAAAGACCTCAAGCCGGGTCAGCCGCGCCTGCTCACGGTCGATAACGAGATGGTCGTGCCGGTGAACAAGGTTGTGCATGTGCTGGTGACCGGCGCCGACGTCATCCACTCGTTTGATGTGCTGTCGTTCGGCATTCGCATCGACGCCATTCCCGGCCGCATGAACGAGACCTGGTTCAAGGCGACCAAGATGGGAACGTTCTATGGTCAGTGCACCGAGTTGTGCGGCAAGGATCACTCCTTCATGCCGATCGCGGTGCACGTCGTGGACCAGAACGATTTCAATGCCTGGGTCGTGCAAGCGAAACAGAAATTCTCCGCAGAAAACGGCGTACCGCCGAATACGTTTGCGGCGGCCGTCGGGCCGTCGTTGCAATGACGTGCGGGCGCCCAGCACGAAGCAGATGACGATCGGTCGCTAACTAAGGAACCGGCAATGGATACGATGGCACACGCGGCTCACGGTGACGAAGGCGGCCACGCCATTCCGCACGGCTGGCGCCGCTTCGTCTATTCGACGAACCACAAGGACATCGGCACGATGTACTTGGTGTTCGCGCTGATTGCCGGCCTGATCGGCGGTGCGCTGTCGATCGCGATCCGGGCCGAGTTGATGTATCCCGGCATCCAAATCTTCCACGAGACGCACTATTACGACGTGGCCGTCACCGAACACGGCCTGATCATGATCTTCTTCATGATCATGCCGGCCATGATCGGCGGCTTCGGCAATTGGATGGTCCCCCTGATGATCGGCGCGCCGGATATGGCGTTCCCGCGCATGAACAACATCTCGTTCTGGCTGTTGCCGGCGTCTTTTACCCTGCTGCTGGCATCGACGTTCTTCGGCGGCGAGCCGGGCACGCTCGGCGCCGGGACTGGGTGGACGCTCTACGCACCGCTGTCGACCACTGGTCACCCGGGCCCGGCGGTAGATTTCGTCATCCTGTCGATCCATCTCGCCGGCGCTTCGTCGATCCTCGGCGCTATCAACTTCATCACCACGATCTTCAATATGCGCGCGCCCGGCATGACCATGCACAAAATGCCGCTGTTCGTGTGGTCGATCCTGGTCACGGTGTTCCTACTGCTGTTGGCGTTGCCGGTGCTCGCCGGCGCGATCACCATGCTGCTGACCGACAGGAATTTCGGCACCACCTTCTTCAATCCGGAGGGCGGCGGCGATCCGCTGTTGTTCCAGCACCTGTTCTGGTTCTTCGGTCATCCGGAGGTCTACATCCTCATCCTGCCGGGCTTCGGCATGGTCAGCCAGATCGTTTCGACGTTCTCCAAGAAGCCGATATTCGGCTATCTCGGCATGGTCTACGCGATGGTGGCGATCGGCGGCATCGGCTTCGTGGTGTGGGCGCATCACATGTACAATGTCGGCATGTCGGCGAGCGTGCAGGCCTATTTCATAGCCGCCACGATGGTGATCGCGGTGCCCACCGGCGTGAAGATATTTTCGTGGATCGCCACGATGTGGGGCGGCTCGATCGAGTTCAAGACGCCGATGCTGTGGGCGATGGGGTTCATTTTCCTGTTCACCATCGGCGGCGTGACCGGCGTCGTGCTGGCCAATGCCGGCGTCGACCGCGAGCTGCACGGCACCTATTATGTTGTGGCGCATTTCCACTATGTGCTGTCGCTCGGCGCCGTGTTCGCCATCTTCGGCGGCTGGTACTACTGGTTCCCGAAGATGACCGGCTACATGTACAACGAGACCATCGGCAAGCTGCACTTCTGGCTGACCTTCATCGGCGTCAATGTGGCGTTCTTCCCGATGCACTTCCTGGGGCTTGCCGGCATGCCGCGGCGCATTGTCGATTATCCCGATGCCTTTGCCGGGTGGAATTTCGTGGCGTCGATCGGTTCCTTTATTTCGGGCTTCGGCACGCTCGTGTTCTTCTTCGGCTTGGTCTACGCTTTCGTCCGCAAGGAACGAGCGGCCGCCAACCCATGGGGTCCGGGTGCGACCACGCTCGAATGGACGCTGCCGTCGCCGCCGCCGTTCCATCAATATGAAACACTGCCGCTGATCCGATGAGCCTGACAGCCGCCCGCGTCGAACCCAGCATCGCCGAGGTCGGCGATTACATCGAACTGATGAAGCCGCGGGTGATGTCGCTCGTGGTGTTCACGGCGCTGGTCGGCCTGGTGGTAGCGCCCGGTCATATTCATCCGGTGATCGGCATGACCGCGTTGCTCTGCATCGCAGTCGGCGCCGGCGCAGCCGGTGCGCTCAATATGGCCTATGACGCCGACATCGATGCGCTGATGGCGCGCACCGCTGGCCGGCCGATTCCGCGCGGCCGCATCACCGCGGGCGAGGCGGCGGGCTTCGGCATGACGCTTGCGGCCTTTTCGGTGGTAGCGCTCGGCCTGCTGGTGAACTGGGTGGCGGCCGCAATGCTCGGCTTCACTATTTTGTTCTACGTCGTCATCTATACGATGTGGCTGAAGCGCTCGACGCCGCAGAATATTGTCATCGGCGGCGCCGCCGGCGCCTTGCCGCCGATGATCGGCTGGGCGGCCGTGACCGGCAGCACTGCCGTCGAACCGATTTTGCTGTTCCTCATCATCTTCTTCTGGACGCCGCCGCATTTCTGGGCGCTCGCGCTCTACCGCGCCGAAGACTATGCGCGCGCCGGCGTGCCGATGCTGCCAGTGGTCGCCGGTGATCGCGAAACCCGCCGCCACATCCTGATTTACACGTTGGTGCTGGCGCCGCTGGGCGTAACCCCGTGGCTGCTCGGCTATGCCGGGCCGACCTATGGCATCGCTGCCGCGGTGGTCGGTGCTATCATGACATTGCTTGCGCTGCGGGTGCGCGCCGAGCGCGGCGGTTATACCGCGAGCAAGCAGATGTTCGCCTTCTCGATTCTGTATCTGTTTCTGTTGTTTGCCATGCTGTTGGTCGATCGGACTTCCGGACTGGTATTCGGCCATATTGCGCTATGACAACGGCGAGTGACTCGGTGGACGACTTCACGAAGCGATTCATGAGCGGCCCCATTGGCGGCCCCATTGGTGACCCGATGGGCGATCCTTCCCTGCAGCCAGGCGTGAAGCTGACCGAGCAGCAGTTGCGCGCGCGCCGCGCCCGTTCGATTGCCATCGCACTGGCGCTCGGCGCCTTCGTCATCGTGATTTTTCTGGTGACGATCGTTCGGCTCGGCGGCAACGCGCTGAGCCCGATGTAGCGGCTTATGTGAATCTGCC
This sequence comes from Xanthobacteraceae bacterium, assembly GCA_049288525.1. Lineage (GTDB taxonomy): Bacteria > Pseudomonadota > Alphaproteobacteria > Rhizobiales > Xanthobacteraceae > BOG-931. The sequence continues at coordinate 30,916 of JBAQHW010000078.1, read as the reverse complement.
CATGCATGCACCGCTCAATCTCCCGAATCGACCTGGCGGCAGCCGCCGCGATCTCGCCGTCGTGGCTGCCCGCGGCGTTTTTGTGGCGATCATGGTGGGCGTATCCTATGCGGCGGTGCCGCTTTATTCCTGGTTTTGCCGCATCACTGGTTTTGGCGGCACCACCCAGGTGGCGCATGTGCTGCCGACGCGCGAGGTGTCTGGCCGTCTCATCACCGTGCGCTTCGATTCCAATGTCGCTCCCGGCCTGCCATGGCTGTTCGAACCGGAGCAGCGGACCGTCCGACGTCCGTCTCGGCGATGTGGTCACGGTCTATTATACGGTGACCAACCAGGCCGCCCGCATCACGACCGGCCAGGCCGGCTACAATGTGACGCCGCCGACGGTCGGCAGCTATTTCGACAAGATCAACTGTTTCTGCTTCACCCAACAGACAATGCAGCCGGGTGAGAAGCGCACATGGCGGTAGTGTTCTATGTCGATCCGAAGCTCGCCAAAGACTCCGAGCAAGATACGCTCAGCAATATCACGCTGTCCTATACCTTCTATCCGGCGATTCCGCCGGCGCCGCCGGTGACGGCGAGCGAGACCATGCCGAAGCGGGAAAAGTCGGGACCGATCTGAGAACAGGAATTGAAACGGTGCGTAGCGGGACACCCAGCGCGCCAAGGTGGAGAAGATGACGATGGCTGACGTTGCACACGCCAAACCGCACCACGATTACCATCTGGTCAACCCCAGTCCGTGGCCGGCGATCGGCGCGACCTCGGCGTTCGTTCTGGCCATCGGGCTCATTTTGTGGATGCACCACATGGTGTCCTACGCTCCGGTCATCATGGGCGCCGGCGTCATCGGCGTCGCCTACACCATGATCGGCTGGTGGCGCGACGTGATCTTCGAGGCCGAGGTCGAGCACGACCACACCCGCGTGGTGCAGATTTCGCACCGCTACGGCATGATCCTGTTCATCGCCTCCGAAGTGATGTTCTTCGTCGCCTGGTTCTGGGCCTATTTCAACACAGCTTTGTTCCCGGACGAATTTCGCGACATCGCGCGGATCGCCTATACCGGCGGCGTGTGGCCGCCCAAGGGCCTCATCACTTTCGATCCGTGGCATTTCCCGCTGCTCAATACGCTGATCCTGCTCACCTCGGGCACTGCGGTCACCTGGGCGCATCACGCGCTCTTGGAGAACGACCGCAAGGGTCTGGTCTGGGGTCTCGTGCTGACGATCGGGCTGGGCTTGAGCTTCACCTGCGTGCAGGCCTGGGAGTACATGCACGCGGCGTTTCACTATGCCGGCAATCTCTACGGCGCGACCTTCTTCATGGCGACCGGTTTTCACGGCGCCCATGTCATTATCGGCTCGATTTTCCTGATCGTCTGCCTGTTCCGCGCGCTCGCCGGTCAGTTCAAGCCGACACAGCACTTAGGCTTCGAGTTTGCCGCCTGGTACTGGCATTTCGTCGACGTAGTGTGGCTGTTCCTATTCTCCTGCATCTATGTTTGGGGCCAAGGACCGCCGGTCGCCGGCTAGCCGCGGCCGTCAGCAAGAGTAGGCTCCCGCTTTCGCGGGGAGGAGCGGATACCTACATTGCCGGCATGGTCGAAAACACGATTACGACGCTTTCCGGATCGATCCGGGCCGGATCAGCTTGCGCTTGTCCGCGCTGCGGGCGAGGCAAGCTGTTTCAGGGATTTCTGACCCTGCGGCCGCGCTGCGAGGTCTGCGGGCTGGACTACGGTTTTGCGGATTCCGGTGACGGGCCGGCGGTGTTCATCATGTTTTTCGCCGGCGCCATCGTGGTGGGCGCCGCGCTGATCACCGAGGCGCTCTATCAGCCGCCTTATTGGGTCCATGCCGCGTTATGGCTGCCGCTGATCTTCATACTTACGCTCGGACCGTTGCGGCCGATGAAAGGCTTGATGATCGCTCTGCAATACCATCACAAAGCCGCGGAAAGCCGCTTCGGCGGCAACCGGACATGACGGCGCCGTCCGAAATCCAGGCGCACGGGATCAGTGTGCCGCGGCGCCGGTCCTGGGTCGGTATTCTGATCCCGGCGTCGCTGGCGTTTTGCATCCTTATCGGACTCGGCGTCTGGCAGATCGAGCGCAAGGCCTGGAAGGAAGGCCTGATCGCCTTGCTGACCGAACGGCTTGCCGCTCCTCCCGAGGAATTGCCGCCATCGAAGAGCTGGCCGCAGCTTGATCAAGCCAGCGACGAGTACCGCCGCGTCGAATTCAAGGCGGAGTTCGAGCCGAACCGCGACGCGCTGGTCTATGCCTCGGCCACGGCGTTTCGTCCCGACGTGGACGGGCCCGGCTATTGGGTCTTCACGCCGGCGCGGCTCGCGGACGGCGGCGTGGTGATGGTCAATCGCGGCTTCGTGCCGGAGGGCCGTCAGGATCCGAAATCGCGCCCGGGCGGCCAGGTCTCCGGACCCGTCGATATCGTCGGCACGATGCGCTGGCCCGACACCAGGCACTGGTTCACGCCCAACGACGAGCCTTCGCATAATCTATGGTTCGCCCGCGATCCGTCGGCAATGGCGGCCGCCAAGGGCATCGGTCCGGTTGCGCCGTTCTATGTCGAGCAGGAGTCGCCGGCGCCGCCGGGCGGCCTGCCGCAGCCGGGCAAGCTTGTCGTCAGCCTGCCGGACAATCACCTGCAATATGCGATCACTTGGTTCGGGCTGGCGGCGGTTCTGGCCGGCGTCACGATCAGCTTTGCCGTGAGTTCGAGACGCCGCGACTCCCCCGGAATGGGACCGGCACCGGGGGTATAAGGACTTTATTTCCCTTCGATGGGACTACTTCCGCTCCCTTGGCGTTGCCCGAGAAGCCATCTACTGTGATGACGGTTCCGGCACGGTCAGGGGGCTGGTAACCCCTAAAAAACTATCGGAATCAGTATCTTAGTTCGCCACATCGCATCGACACGACGGCGAAGGAGAGAACGTGCGTTACGTTTCTACCAGGGGTGAGGCCCCATCGCTCGGCTTTGCCGAGGCCATGCTCGCGGGCCTTGCCCGCGACGGCGGCCTCTACGTGCCCGAGACGTGGCCGCGCCTGCAGCCCGAAGCGATTGCCGGCTTCGCCGGCCGTTCCTATGCCGAAGTCGCGGTCGAGGTGATCCGGCCGTACGTTGGCGACGGCCTGAGCGAAGCCGAACTCGGCCGCATGGCCCGCGAGGCCTATGGCAATTTTCGCCATCCGGCCGTGGCGCCGCTGGCCCAGCTCGGCGTGAATAGCTTTGCGCTCGAACTGTTCCACGGGCCGACGCTGGCTTTCAAAGACTTGGCGATGCAACTTTTGGCGCGGCTGATGGATCACGCTTTGGCGGCGCGCCGCGAGCGCCGCACCATTGTCGTCGCCACCTCCGGCGATACCGGCGGCGCAGCGGTCGAGGCGTTTCGCGACCGCAGCCAGGTCGACCTTGTCGTGCTGTTTCCGCACGGCCGCATTTCCGAGGTCCAGCGCCGCATGATGACGACGGCGGCTGCCGGAAACGTCAGCGCCATCGCTATCGAAGGCACGTTCGACGATTGCCAGGCCATCGTCAAAAGCCTTTTCAACCATCACGCCTTTCGCGACCGGGTCCGCCTGTCCGGCGTCAATTCGATCAATTGGGCGCGCATCGTGGCGCAGGCGGTCTATTACTTCACGGCGGCGGTTTCGCTCGGCGCGCCGGCGCGCAAGGTCGCTTTCACCGTTCCGACCGGCAATTTCGGTGACGTCTATGCCGGTTACGTGGCGCAGCGCATGGGCTTGCCGATCGACCGGCTGGTGATCGCCACCAACGTCAATGACATTCTCGCCCGCACTTTGGCGACCGGAATTTATGAGCTGCGCGACGTGGTGCCGACGACTTCGCCGTCCATGGACATACAGGTGTCGTCGAATTTCGAGCGTCTGTTGTTCGAGGCGGCCGGCCGTGACGCGGGCGCGGTACGGGCGTTGATGGGCTCGCTGCAGCAGTCGCGGCGATTCACGCTGCCCGCCGCCGCCTTGTCCGCCATTCGCGCGCTGTTCTCGGCCGATCGCGCCGGCGAGGATGAAGTCGCGGCAACGATCCGCACGGTCAAGCGTGAAACCGGCAATTTCGTCGATCCGCACACCGCGGTCGGCATTGCGGTGGCGGAAAAGGAAAAGCGCGATCCGGCGGTGCCGATGGTGGTGCTGTCGACCGCCCACGCGGCGAAATTCCCCGACGCGGTCGAAGCCGCCTGCGGCGGGCGGCCGCCCTTGCCGGAATGGCTATCCGATCTCAGTCAACGGCCGGAGCGCGTCACGATGCTGCCGGCAGATCAGTCCGCGGTCGAACGGTTCGTCCTGTCGACGAGCCGCGCCGCGCAGGAAGGAGCGGCAGCATGAGTGTTGAGGTGACAACCTTGAAATCCGGCATCAATGTCGTGACCGAGGCGATGCCGCATCTCGAGACCGCCTCGCTCGGCGTGTGGGTCAATTCCGGCAGCCGCGACGAGCGCCGCGACGAGCACGGCATTTCGCACTTTCTCGAACACATGGCGTTCAAGGGCACGCGGCGGCGCAGCGCGCGCCAGATTGCCGAAGAGATCGAGGCGGTCGGCGGCGACCTCAATGCGGCGACCGGCGCCGAAAGCACCGCTTATTACGCGCGGGTGCTCAGGGCCGACGTGCCGCTGGCGCTCGACGTATTGTCGGACATTCTGTCGGAGCCGGCCTTCGATCGCGAAGAGCTCCTGCGCGAGCAGAACGTCATCGTCCAGGAGATTGGCGCCGTCGCCGATACGCCGGACGATCTGATTTTCGAGCATTTACAATCTATCGCCTTCCCCGACCAGTCGCTCGGTCGCTCGATTCTCGGCACGCCGAAAACGGTGCGGTCGTTCGACGGCGGCAAATTGCACGACTATCTCGGCCGGAATTATCGTGCGCCCGACATCGTGGTCGCCGCCGCCGGTGCCGTCGAGCACGGCGCGGTGCTGGCCGAGGTCGAGAAACGGTTCGCCGCGTTCAACGGGCCGCCCGGCGCGCTGCCGGAGCCGGCGCGATTCGGCGGCGGCACGCATGTCGAGAAGCGAGAGCTGGAACAGGTGCATATCGCGCTGGCGCTGCCCGGCGTGTCGATCGTCGACCCTTCGCTCTATAGCCTACAGGTATTCACCAACATTCTCGGCGGCGGCATGTCGTCCCGGCTGTTTCAGGAAGCGCGCGAGCGGCGCGGCCTGTGTTACTCGATCTACTCCTTTCACGTCCCGTATTCCGACGTCGGCATGTTCGGTCTTTACGCCGGCACCGATGCCGCCGACACGTCGCAACTGATGCGGCTCATTGTCGACGAGATCGCCTCCACCGCGCAGACGCTTTCCGAGCCGGAATTGGCCCGCGCCAAGGCGCAGATGAAAGCCGGCCTGTTGATGGCGCTGGAAAGCTCGGGTGCCCGCATCGAGCAATTGGCGCGGCAAATGCTGACGCGCGGACGGCCGATCCCGCTCGCTGAGCTCATCGAAAAGGTCGAATCCGTCACCACCGAAAGTGCGCGGGCGGCCGGCCGGGCACTGTTGTCGCGCGGCAAGCTCGCGACCGCGGTGCTGGGGCTGGGTTCCGGGCTTGAAAGTGCGGCGGCAATTGCCGAAAGTCTGACGCGCCGGGCGGCGTAAGGCTATTGCGCTCCCGGTCGTCGCCATGCCGGCGCGGCGCCAGTATTGTGCGGCAGGAATTGGATGGCCCGTCGGCGCGGCAATGAGCGGAAAATATCTGATTAAGCATGGCGTTCTTCCGCACCATCAATTTCAGCGAACCGCTGCCGGGCATCGATGGCAATGGCGTCACGCTGCGGTCGCCGCAGATGACGGACTTCGAGGAATGGGCGGCGCTGCGCGAAGCCAGCCGTGATTTTCTCACGCCCTGGGAGCCGACCTGGCCGGACGACGACCTGACCCGGAGCGCATTCCGCCGCCGGCTCAAGCGCTATGCCGAGGATCTGCGCAGCGACCAGGGCTATCCTTTTTTGATTGCGCGCCATTCGGACGGAGCGCTGGTCGGCGGCCTCACTCTTGCCAATATCCGCCGCGGAGTGGCTCAAGCGGGCAGTCTCGGCTACTGGATGGGCCTGCCCTATATCCGCCATGGCTACATGGCCGCGGCGGTCCGCGCCGTCGTTCCCTTCGCCTTCGCAAGCTTGCGGCTGCACCGGCTCGAAGCGGCATGCATCCCTAACAATATCGCCTCGATCAGGCTTTTGGAAAAGACCGGCTTTGGGCGGGAGGGTTATGCCCGCGAGTACCTGTGCATCGACGGTGTATGGCAGGACCACCTGCTCTATGCCCGTCTCAAGGACGCGCCCGCGGCGTAACGCGGCCAGCTTAACCATGCCGCCGCGGTCTTTTCCATTGTCGGCTCAGTGCGGTAGGCTGGTGCGCCTTGGGATGGCCACGGTTGGTTCGTTATAAGGATCGAGGGCATCGCATCAATTGGCGCGCGATCCGGTTCCCGATCCATCGGGATCGCGCCTTAGAGCGATGAGCGGGGAATGCTGCGATCTTGCTCGAAAGTGCTGGTTGATCGGTTGCCGCTGGCGGCGCTGCTGACGCTGGTATTCGCCGTCAGCGGATGCAGCGGCGGCAGCAGCAGCAGTATTTTTGGTGGTCCGCCGGCCGCCGCGACGTCCGAGGCGGCACCGCCGCCGGCGTCGTCGTCTCCGCCCGTAACGGCGCAGGCTTCCCCCAGTTCGCAATCCCTGAAAGACAAGATCGAAGGCTTCTTCGAGACGGCGGGCGCTGCGAGCGACCCGCGGCCGGTCGTCAATACGCAGCAGGCCAATGTCGATTGTCCGTTGCTCGATATCCGGCAAGGCGCGGGCACATTGACCATACCGCCGTCGCCGCCGGACGGCAGCAACGACGCCATGTCGCTGAAATATCAGGGCACCTTCGTGCGCGCCGCGCGCGACTGCAAGGTGGTCGCGGGGCAGTTGGTGATGAAGATCGGCGTTCAAGGCCGCGTCATCGTCGGGCCGGCCGGCGGTCCAGGCTCGATCGAAGTGCCGCTGCGGCTTGCTGTCGTGGATCAATCGCCGGCGGCGTCCCAAACAATTCTCACCAAGCTTATTATCATCCCGGTTACGGTCGCGTCCGACGACACCGGGGCAATATTCACCCATATCGAGGATGATTTCGCCTTTCCGCTGCCGTCGTCGGCGGAGTTGGACAATTACATCGTCTATATCGGCTTCGACCCCATTGGAGCGGCGGAAGCGGAACGGGCGCGACCGCGGCCGCGGCCTGCCGCCAGGATCAAACCCAAGCCGAAACTCAAGCCCAATTCGGCTCCGACGGGGTAACGGGCTTTTTAAAAAAATCCGCTCACCACCCGCGCAGGTCGGCGATAGCGCTTTTCAAGCCGCGCATGTCGGCGACGATGCCACAGGCGCCGGCGGCAAGCAGATCGGACGCGAGCTTGCCGGGCACCAGACTGCCGCCGACGAAACCGATCGGCTTCATGCCGGCCGCCACCGCCGCGGCGACGCCGGGCATGGAATCTTCTACCACGATGCAGTCGTGCGGAGCGACCTGACTGCGGGCGGCGGCGAGCATGAATAGATCGGGCGCCGGCTTGCCGTTGCGGACGGTGCTCGCGGAAAACAACCGCGGCTCGAAAAAGCGAAGCAGCCCGGTGATTTCGAGGCTGGCGCGGATCCGCTCGGGCGGCGACGACGATGCCACCGCCTTGGGGCCTCGTATCCAGGTCAGCGCGTGGGCGGCATGGGCGATCGGCCGCAGCTCGGCACGCAACCGCCGCAGCGTCTCGCCGGTCACGAACGCGGAAAAATCCAGCGGTAGCCGCCTGCCGATCGCCATCTCGATGGCGGCAAAAATATCGGCCGGGCGGCGGCCGTGAAAGCGGCGCATGACGCCGGCGGCGGACGCCTTCACGCCAATCCGGCCGAGCGCTTCCGCCAATACGGTGGCAGTGATCGGTTCGCTGTCGACGAGCACGCCGTTACAATCGAAGATGACCAAAGGTCCCCCCGATGGTTCGGCCACGAAGCGTGGCTACCGTTTCAGTGCTAGCGTTTGAGCTTTCCAGGAATGCAATGCGGACAGGCGAAGATAGCGTTCTGTTCGAAACAGCACATAGCGTCTCCGCTCGGCAACGCATTTATGCACAGAAAAGCGTCGCAACTCACAACCGCGACGTTGACACAGCGCTGCGCCCGTTATCCGGGCCTATAGCGTATCCCGATTTAACAGAATCGGCATACGCTATTAGCTGTTTGTTTCAGCATGTCCTTTTCGCAAAACCGGTTTCCACTTTTGCGGGACATGCTCTAATTGAATTTTTCCTTGATGTCCTCAATGCCGCGTCTCAAAAGGTCCTCGGCGACCTTGCCTTTGGCGGCCGCGGAGAGAATCTTTCCCGCAGCCGAAACGGCGGCTTCGGCTGCGGCGGAGCGTACGTCGGCCACCGCTTGAGCCTCCGCCTGGACGATTTTTGCCTCCGCCATTTTGGTCCGGCGCGTCACGAAATCCTCGGCTTTCACTTTGGCGTCGGCGGTCAGACGCTCGGCCTCGGCCTTGGCGCCGGCGATGATCGCGGCGGCCTCGCTCTCGGCTTCGCGACCCTTGCGCTCGAATTCGGCGAGCAACGCCTGCGCTTCGTCGCGCAGCCGGCGCGCCTCGTCGAGCTCGGATTTGATGCGAGCCCGGCGGGCGTCGATACCATCGATCATCTTGCGGTGAGCGCCGAGATAGGCGAGCAGCCCGAGGAAACAGAGAAAGCCGAGCGCCACCCAGTTTTCGGTTTCCATCAGCGATTCAAGCATCGGCGCCTCAGCTCTTTCTTAATTCGCCAACCGCGGCGGCGACATCGCTCGCGGCGGGAGCTTGGCCGATCAGGCGTTCGACGATCGCCGACGCGGCGTCGGCGGCGATGGCGTGTACATGGCCCATCGCAGTGCCGCGGGTCTGCGCGATCGATCGCTCGGCGGCGGCCAACCGCTCGTGCAGTTGCCCTTCCAGGCGCTTGTGCATATCCTCGGCTTCCCGCGCTTGCTGCTGCCGGGTCGAGCTGGCGATGCCCTGAGCCCGGCCGCGGGCGTCGGCGAGCGCCTTTTCGTAAGCGGCATGGGCCGCGTTCGACTGCTCCTTCAGGCGTTCCGCCGCCGCCAGATCGTCGCCGATCAGCCGGCTGCGCTCGGAAAGAATCGCGCCGATCCGCGGCAATGCGATCTTCGCCATCAGCACATAGAGCAGCACGAAGCTTATCGTCAGCCAGAACAGCTGCGACGGGTAATGCTGCGTCTCAAACGGCGGGAACGCGGGATGACCCGCCGGCTGTTCGGTATGGGCAGTGGTCTCGGCCATCTTTGCCGCCGTCGCTGTCGAGAGCTTACAACCCGAACAGCAGCAAGAGCGCGATCAGCAGCGAAAAGATGCCGAGCGCTTCGGTAATGGCGAACCCGAAGATGAGGTTGCCGAACTGGCCTTGCGCGGCCGACGGATTCCGCAGCGCCGCGGCCAGATAGTTGCCGAAGATGATGCCGACGCCGATGCCGGCGCCGCCCATGCCGATACAGGCGATACCGGCACCGATATATTTTGCGGCGGTCGGATCCATGTGAAAACTCCTTCTCTAAAGTTGCAGAAAGCGGCCGTCAGTGGCCTGGGTGAATCGCATCGTTGAGATAGATGCAGGTGAGAATCGCGAACACGTAGGCCTGCAGAACGGCCACCAGAAGCTCAAGCGCGCTCAGCAAGACGACCATGATGAAGGGCAATGTCGCGCCGAAGATTCCGAGAATACCGGCGCTGCCGAGCATGATTATGAAGCCGGCGAACACTTGCAGCGTGATGTGGCCCGCCAGCATGTTGGCGAACAGACGAACCGAGTGCGACACCGGCCGCGCCACGAACGACAGGACTTCGATCACCATGATCGCCGGCAGGATCAGCTTTGGCACGCCCTTCGGCACGAACAGATTGAGGAAATGCAGCCCGTTGCGCCAGAAGCCGTAAACGACCACGATGAAGAACACCAAGAGCGCCAGGCTGGCCGTGACGATCAACTGGCTTGTCACCGTGAAGGAATAGGGGATCAGGCCGATCAGATTGGCGAACAGCACGAACATGAACAGGGTAAAGACGAAGGGAAAAAACCGCATGCCCTCATTGCCGGCCGACGAGCGCACGGTATTGGCGACGAACTCGTAGGACATTTCGGCGACCGATTGCAGCCGTCCGGGCACCACGGCGCGCGAGGCCGTGGCGCCGATGAACAGCGCCGAGACGAGGCCGACGATGATGAACATAACGAGTGCCGAATTGGTGAACGAGATCGGATGGCCGCCCATGCTCAGCATCGGCAGCTGGATCATGTCGTGGATCTGAAACTGATGGATCGGATCGACTTGCATGGAGCTTTCGCTTGCGTCTGCGTCGCGGTGGGAACGCCGGGTTGTCAGTCCCGCGGTTTCGGTCTGGCCTCATCGGGCCCGGTGCCTGTAACGAGGCCCGCGGAACGCATCACATTGAGCACGCCCGCGGCAAAGCCGAGCAGGAGGAATACGATAAGCCCCCAAGGCGAGATGCCGAGCCAGCGGTCGAGCATCCAGCCGATGCCGGTGCCGACCACGACGCCTGCTACGAGTTCGCTGGAGAGCCGAAAGCCCTTGGCATAACCGGATGCAGTCGTCGCCCGATCCACACCAGCGCCGTCATCGGAAGGAGGGCGTACACCTTGGCGTACGTGACCGAGACCTTCGTTGAGCCGCTGGAGTCTCGCGGAGAGAGCGGCCTCGTCGGTTTGCTGCCTGTCGTGCTCGCCGTTATCGCGCGCGTCGCCCATGATTTCGACACTCGCGGCCCATAGCGATCACGACACGCCCGCCCCTTAAAAGCCGCGCGGACCATACTGGCGCAGGTGAAGCAAGTCAAGAACGCCCGATTCGATCTAATCGATTGAAATATAATGATATATTGGCTGGTACGGCGGCTTAAGATGCGGTCGATGTTGTGCACTGCAAGACCGGAAGCAAACAGCTAAGATAAAACCGTCTCGATGGCGCCTTGACGTAAATCCGCAGGAGGACTGGTTCATGAGCCGCTATAGCCTTGCTGCCGCCGCCACTGCCGGCGCCTTTTGGCTGTGCGCGACCGCGATCTTGCCGGCGGCCGGTGAGACCGCGCCGGACATGGCCGGCGGTCGCTATATGTTCGAAAAGCAAGCCGGCACGGCGGGCTCCGGCTATATCCGGCTCGACACCCAGACCGGCGAGGTCGCGCTGTGCAGCCAGCGAGCGATCGGCTGGGCTTGTGAGGCTGCGCCGGACGACCGCGCGGTGCTCGAAAACGAAATTGCGCGGCTGCGCGCCGAAAACGGCGCGCTCAAGAAAGACCTTCTGTCACGCGGCCTGCCGCTGCCAGCCGGCGCCAACCCGGAACAGCCGGCGCAGAGCAACCAGATCGTCGTGCCGCTGCCGAGCAACGCCGATATCGATCGCATGGTGGCAATGGTCGGTCAGGCCTGGCATCGTTTTGTCGAAGCCGTCCAGCAGGCGCAAAAGCAAGTTTTCAACAAAAGCTGATTGCGGAGCGCAAGACTTCGCTCGCCATGACCCAATCGTCAGCAAGCCGATTATCGTCCGTTCGGACCGCCCGCGTTGACACCACGGCGACCGCGGTATTGACCGTGGCGACTTCGGGCGAAGGATTTTTCGATATCACTCCCGACGTCGCGCAGTTCACTGAACAGATCAAGGCGCGCGACGGCGCCGTCCTGCTTTACCTCAAACATACCTCGGCGTCGCTGGTCATCCAGGAAAACGCCGATCCCGACGTTCGTACCGATCTCGTCACCGCACTCGATCGCCTGGCGCCGGCGGCTGGCGGCTGGGTGCACGACGTGGAGGGGCCCGACGATATGCCGGCCCATATCAAGTCCATGCTCAATGGCGTGTCGCTGCAGATCCCGGTCGCCGATGGGGAACTCATGCTGGGGACCTGGCAAGGCATCTATGTCGCCGAGCATCGGGCGCAGCCGCACCGGCGCGAGATCGTCCTGCAATTTCTCGGCAGTTGCGAATGACTGCGCGAGACTAAAGCGCAATCCCCTCAGATTGAATCGATTGACGCTTTAGCATTTAGCCGGAGCATGGTCTTTTCGGAAAACCGGCCTCCACTTTTCCGGATCATGCTCTGGTGGAAGCGGCCGGCCCCCGACGGCCCGGCTGCATTTGCCTTGCTCGCCGTTCAGTTCGGCCAGCACTTCTTGCCTTCCGGGCCCAGATGGTAGCCGGGCGGACACGCGCGGTGCATCGCGAACGGATGGCAGCGGCCGGCCGGCCCGCGCCAGTAACCGGGCCCGCAGCCTTCCGCAACCTTGATGACAAGGTTATTGCCGTTGTCGAGCGGAATAGGCGTGAATTCGGCAGCGCCCGCGGTCGTCGCGATTGCGAACGCCAATGCTCCGCTCAACAGGATCGATCGAACCATCGCGTGTTCCTTTCCGATTTTGGACGCCGCTCGCGGCGCCGTAGCTTGGTTGACCGATTAGAGCGTCGGGCGCCATGAACCTCGCCTGAATGCCGCATGGGCGAGGGCGACAGCATGCGGTCGGAGTTGCGGCGGCGTTACTTCCTTGGCAGTGCGGATCGGTGGACCGAAGGCGCCCAAGGGCGCTAACATGAAGCGGTAACGTGCTGCGGTGACACGGCAAAAGTTTGCGCGCCAACCGGGACGGATCATTGAGCGAGGCCGCGATTCATCATCTGTTGATTGCCGACGACCATCCGCTGTTCCGCGGCGCGCTGCGCGAAGCGGTCAACGGTCTGTTCGATCGTGTCAATGTCGCCGAGGCCGGCAGTTTCGAGGAAATCCCGGAGATTCTCGAACGCGGCGGCGACGTCGACCTCATCCTGCTTGATTTGCGCATGCCCGGCGTGCGCGGCTTTTCCGGGCTGATGTATCTGCGCGCGCAGTATCCGCATTTACCGATCGTCGTGATTTCGGCCAACGACGATCCCGTCGTGATTCGCCGCTGCATGGAATTCGGCGCATCGGGCTTCATTCCGAAGACGCTCGGCATCGAGGCGATGCGTCAGGCCATTGCGCGGGTCCTGGAAGGCGGCGTGTGGACACCGCCCGACGTCGATCTGCGCGGCGGATCGGATGCCGAGACCGCCGCTGTGATCGCACGGCTGGCGACGCTCACGCCACAGCAGGTGCGGGTGCTGATGATGCTGTCGGGCGGCCTGCTCAACAAACAGATCGCCCACGAGCTCGGCCTCTCCGAGGCGACCGTCAAGGCGCATGTCTCCGCCATCCTGCAAAAGCTCGATGTCGAAAGCCGCACCCAGGCGGTGATCGCCGCCGGCAAGATCGAAGCCGGACAGTGGCCGCAAGCGCCGGCTGCCGTCGCCAAAGCCGAGGCGCCGGGTCGCGCCTGATACGGCTGGCCCGATGGCTTTATTCCGCCGCGACGCGCTGCACCCGCCATTGCGCGATCAGCGCCCGCAATGACGCCGGCTTGATTGGTTTATTGAGGAGATGGGCGCCTTCGGCGTGTACCTCTTCGCGCACCCGCAGCGAACGGTCGGCGGTGATCACGATCGCCGGAACATGGCGGCCCAGGCGCCGGCGCAACTCCCCGATCGCGGCGACGCCGTTGGCGCTGTCGAGATGATAATCGACCAGCAATCCATCGGGCTCCAGTCCGCTCCTCTCGATCGCCGCAAGCGCGCCGGCGAGGTCCGGCGCCGTCAAAGTACGGCTGCCCCAGCCGCCGAGCAGCGTCTCCATGCCGTCGAGAATGGCGCGATCATTGTCGATGCAGACGACTACCATGTCGGCGAGCTGGCCGAGATCGAAACGCGGCGCCGCAGGCTGCGCGGGCGCGGCGTGAGCGCTGTTGCCGCGCGGCACGTCGATCGCAAAGCGCGAGCCACGGCCGTCATTCGAACGCAGCGTCACTGCGCAGCCGAGCACGCGCGCGATGCGCTCGACGATCGAAAGACCCAAGCCGACGCCGCGGGCCACCCGCGCCCCCTGGTCGAGCCTGTGGAATTCCTTGAATACGGCGCGGCGCTTGGCCTGCGGAATGCCGATGCCGGTGTCGTAGACTTCGATAAAGAGTCGCTCGCCGCGCCGGCGGCAGCCGACCAGCACGCGGCCGTCGGGCGTGTATTTGATGGCATTGGACATCAGGTTCTGCAGCAGCCGGCGCAGCAAGCGGCGATCCGAGCGGACATTCTGCGCGCACGGCACGACCGTCAGATCGAGGCCTTTTTCGCGGGCCATCGGCGCAAATTCCACCTCGAGCCGGTGCAGCAATTCGTCGATGCGGAACTCGGCGATCTCCGGCTTCATGGCGCCGGAGTCGAGCCGCGATATGTCGAGCAGCGCGGTGAAGATCTCTTCGACCGCTTCGAGCGAGGCCTCGATGTTCTGCACCAGATCGGCATCTTCGCCGGAGCGCTGCCGCTCAATCAGGCTGGTCACGTAGAGCCGCGCAGCGTTGAGCGGCTGCAGAATGTCGTGGCTCGCCGCGGCGACGAAGCGCGTCTTCGAGACATTGGCCTCGTCCGCCTCCGCCTTGGCGCGCGCCAGCGCGGCATTGAGCCGGGTCAGCTCGCCGGTGCGCTCGCGCACGCGGCGCTCCAGCGTGGCATTGGCGCGCTCCAGCGCCTCGGCGGACTTTACGCTGTCGGTAATGTCGGTGAACGTCGTCACCAGCCCGCCATCGGGCATGCGATTGCCCCGCACTTCGATCACCAGCCCGCGATCGGCGAAGCGTTCCAGGAACGGCTCGGCATCGGAAGTGTATCCGGCGATGCGCTCGGCGACGAATTCGTCGATGTCTTTGGCGCTGCGTTCGCCGCGTTCGGCGAGGTGGCGCAGGATGTCGTTGAGCGCGATGCCAACGCGGGTCAATTCGTGCGGCAGATCGAAGATTTCGCCGAACTGCCGGTTCCAGCAGACCAGAGTCAGCTCCTTATCGAACACGGCGATGCCTTGGCGCACGTGATCGAGCGCGGTCTGCAGGATTTCGCGGTTGTAGTGGATCGCGGCATTGGCGTCGTCGAGAAGCTTCAATGCCGCCTTGGTCGACACCGTGCGTTTGCGCAGCACGAGCGACAGCACCAGCCGCGAGGATGCCGCGCCGATCGCGGAAGCGAGCAGATATTCGGCGTATTGCAAGAGCTGAAAATCCGCTTCGGCCTGTGCCGTGAGGTCGATGCGGCGGGTCGCGGCGAAGCTGGAAAAGGATTCGCGCGTGCGTTCGTCGCCGAGATAGCGCGCCACGGTCGCGATCAATTCCTCGACCGTTACCGACGCGCGGCGCAGCCGAAAGCTCGGCGCCATCGGCCGCAGCGTCGACGGCACGAACAGGTCCGCCTGCACCCGCTCGATGGCGGCGGGCCGGCGCGCCAGCGAGCAGCCGATATAGCAGACGACGTTGAGGACAAGGCTCAAGAGCACGCCATGCACCAGCGGCGGCAGATCGGCGCCGAACAGCGCCTGCGGCTTCAGAAAACCTATTCCCCATGGACCGTCGGCGAGAAAGTGCGCACCGGCGCTGCCGGCTTCGAAAATGCTCGGCAGCAGCAGCGTGTAAAACCACACCAGGATGCCGGCGCTGACGCCGGCGATCGCGCCGGATGCGGTCGCCCGCCGCCAGAAGAGGCCGCCGAAGAAAGCCGGCGCCAATTGCGCCACCGCCGCGAACGATAACAGTCCGATCGCCGCGAGCTGGGCGTCGCCGGCAAAGCGATAGTAGAGGTAGGCGAGGAACAGGATGACGAAGATCGCGATGCGCCGCATGATCAACAGTTGCGCCGCCGGATCGCGCGGTTCGCCCCGCCGAGCATGGCGCTTGAGCGCGAGCGGCATCACGATGTCGTTCGAAACCATGATGGCGAGCGCGACCGATTCGACGATCACCATCGCGGTGGCGGCGGACAAGCCGCCGACGAAAGCGACGATCGTCATCAGGTTCGAGTGCGCGGCAAGCGGCAGCGCCAGAACGAACATGTCGCTGTCGACGTGGCCGGCGGGGAACGTCATAAGCCCGGCGAGCGCGATCGGCAGCACGAACAGGTTGATGAGGATGAGATAGATGGGAAACAGCCAGGCGGCGCGGCGAACCTCGGCCTCGCTATGGTTTTCCACCACCATGACGTGGAATTGCCGGGGCAAAAGCATGATCGCGAACAGCGACAACAGCGTCATGGCGGCGAACGGGGCAAGCTGCGGCAGGCGGGTCAGCGCGGCCGCGGCCTTCGGCGTGTCGAGCGCGCGCGCGAACAGCGCGAACGGGCCGTGGAACATGACAAAGGTCACGAACACGCCGACGGCGATAAACGCCATCAGCTTGACGATGGACTCCGCCGCGATCGCCAGCATCAAGCCGTCCTGATGCTCGGTCGCATCGGTATGGCGCGTGCCGAACAGCACCGCGAAAGTCGCCATCGCCAGCGCCACGAATAGCGCCACGTCGCCGAACAAGGGCGGTGCCGCACTGCCTGGCGAGGCTGCGGCGAGG
This sequence comes from Xanthobacteraceae bacterium, assembly GCA_049288525.1. Classification (GTDB taxonomy): domain Bacteria; phylum Pseudomonadota; class Alphaproteobacteria; order Rhizobiales; family Xanthobacteraceae; genus BOG-931. The sequence continues at coordinate 14,391 of JBAQHW010000078.1, read as the reverse complement.
ATGGTGGAGACCGAGGCCGACACCGCTTTGAGCTGCAATGCGATGTAAGGGATCATGCCGACGATGGCGACCAAGGCCACCGTCGCCGCCACCGCCTGGCTTTTGCCGTAGCGCGCGGCGATGAAGTCGGCGATCGAGGTGATATTCTGGCTTTTGGCAAGTCGCACGACCCGCAAGATGAGCGGGAAGCCGAGCCCGACCATCGCCAGGGGACCGATATAGATGGCGAGGAAATCCAGGCCCGAGTGCGAGGCGACGCCGACCGAGCCGAAGAACGTCCACGACGTGCAGTAAATCGCCAGCGACAGCGGGTAGATCAGCAGCCGCGAGGCCGCGCCGCGGGCGATGCGCACCCGGTCGCCATAGCTGGCAACGGCGAACAACAGTCCGAGATAGGCGAGCGCAATGACGACAACGACCCACCCCTGCAACATGGCCCTGCCTCAGCGCGCTCCCTTAGCGTCGGCGCTCGCGGTCCCGCGGCGGCCGGTTGTTAGGAGGAGGGGACCATTTTTTTGTTGCTGAGTCTATGCTTGTGGCGCTGGCAGTTGGTTACGGGCGGGTGGGCAGTCCTGATTGTCATGCTCCGCGAAGGCGGAGCATCCAGTAATCATTGTTTCAGTTATTGAATCTCCGGTGCAACAATTCACGCTGGCGGATACTGGATCGTCCGCATGCGCGGACGATGACAACCGCTATTCCGCCGCCAGCGCGCGTTCCTTGAACGGCAAGCCCAAGCGCTGCCAGACCTCGACCAGGGCTTCCGCCAGCGCATCGACCAGGGCGTCGTCATGGTACGGGCTCGGCGTGATGCGCAATCGCTCGGTGCCTTTGGGGACGGTCGGATAATTGATCGGCTGAATGTAGATACCGTGCTCGGTGAGCAAAAGATCGCTTGCCGCTTTGCACAGCTCCGGATCGCCGACATAGACCGGCACGATATGCGTCGGGCTGGCCATCACCGGCAGCGCGGCGGCCGCGAGCACCGCCTTGGTGCGGGCGGCGCGATCTTGGTGGCGCTCGCGTTCCCAGCCGGAGGACTTAAGATGCCGGATCGCCGCAGTCGCCGCGGCGCAGACCGACGGCGGCAGCGCGGTGGTGAAAATAAAGCCCGGCGCATAGGAGCGAACTGCGTCGATCAGCGCCGCCGAGCCGGCGATGTAGCCGCCGAGGCAGCCGAAGGCCTTGGCCAGCGTGCCTTCAATCACGTCGAGACGGCCGACGGCGCCGTCGCGCTCGCTGATGCCGCCGCCGCGCGCGCCATACATGCCGACGGCATGGACCTCGTCGACATAGGTCATCGCTCCGTAGCGGGCGGCAAGATCGCAGATGGCGTTGATCGGCGCGATGTCGCCGTCCATCGAATAAAGGCTCTCGAACACGATGAGCTTCGGCCGTGCCGGCGCCGCGGCGGCCAACAGCTCTGCCAGGTGCGCCATGTCGTTGTGGCGGAATATCTGCTTCTCGCAATGCGCCTGACGCACGCCTTCGATCATCGAATTGTGGTTCCAGGCATCCGACAGGATCAGGCAATTCGGCATCAGGCGCGCCAGCGTCGAAATGCCGGTCTCGTTGGAGACGTATCCCGATGTAAAGACCAGCGCCGCTTCCTTGCGGTGCAGGTCGGCGAGTTCGCGCTCGAGCTCGACCAGCGGATGATTGTTGCCGGCGATATTACGGGTGCCGCCGGCGCCGGTGCCCATGCGGGTTGCGGTCTCGACCATGGCGCCGATCACCTTGGGATGCTGGCCCATGCCGAGGTAATCGTTGGAGCACCAGATCACGACGTCCTTGGGGCCATCCGGCGTATGCCATACCGCATGCGGAAAACGGCCGGCGATGCGTTCGAGATCGGCGAAGACGCGATAGCGCCGCTCGCCCCGCAGCTGGCCAAGGGCCGCCGCGAAATAGCCGGGATAATCGACGGTCGGGCGATTGCTGGGATAATTCATCGGCAGGCGTCCCCGGCGATTGCCGGCATTCCACGATATTGGGGCTGAACCGCCCCATTTCTAGAAGCGTTCCAGGGAGTTTGTCGAGATGGTTCTGGAGGAAAAATCGTCGCGTCACATTGCGCTGGATCAAGCGTCGGGAACCGTAGTGAATGCTTCCTTCCTAGTGGTCCGATACTAACATTTGCACCCCTGTCCGGCATGCCATTATGCGAATGTTAGAATCAAAGGACCACTAGCAAATGTCAGTCCTAGTGGAGCTTTTGGATTTGGCATTCGCTTCACGAGTTTGCGGCTGGGTGGGTAGCGAATGTCAAATCCGCTCCACTAGGAGCGCCCGAACGGGATCGTGGCCTGCCTCATAAAAGATGCATTTGAAAGTCATATTTATCGTGCAAAAGCCGGCAACGCCGGGCCGGCATGGCGAATGAGCTGAGGCAGCGCGCGGCGGGGAGACGGCAGCGCGGAAATGAAGAAATGCGACTGACCCTTCACACCGATTTCGCCCTGCGGGTCCTGATCCAGGCTGGCCTCAATGGCGGCAAGCTCACGACCATCAGCGACGTCGCCGCAAGCTTCGACATTTCGAAGCAGCACTTGATGAAGGTGGTGAACGATCTGAGCCAGAAGGGCTATCTCGACACCGTGCGCGGCCGCAATGGCGGCATCCGTCTGCTGCGCGATCCGCGCGACATCAATATCGGGGAGGTGGTGCGTGATACCGAGGACCAGCTCGATGTGATCGGCTGCCTGGAGCGTAAAGGCTATTGCCGGATCGAACGGGTCTGCGTGCTGCGCGGCGCCTTGCACGACGCCACCGAGGCGTTTCTGGAAGTGTTGGACGGCTATACCCTTGCCGACCTGATCAAGCCGCACAAGGCGTTGTCGTCGCTGTTGCTCGAACCGTCCGGCGCCCTGCGCGGCGCCGTATCGCCATGAGCGAACATGCGGATGAAGGTGCCGCGCGGCGGAATTTGCTGGTCACCGACATCGTCGAGCGTACCGGCATCGACGACGCGATGATCGATCGGCTGGTGCGCGGCTTCTATGGTCGCGCCCGGCGCGACCCGCTGATCGGTCCGCTTTTCGAGGGCAAGGTCCGCGATTGGGATGCCCATTTCGCGCGGATGCGGGATTTCTGGTCGTCGGTGGCGCTGATGAGCGGCCGCTATCACGGCCAGCCGATGGCGGCGCATTTGCCGCTGCCGATCGACACGCCGCATTTCAATCGCTGGCTGGAATTGTTCGCCGGGACCGCGCGCGAGATTTGTCCGCCGGCTGCTGCGGCTCACTTCATCGAACGGGCCCACCGGATTGCCGACAGCCTGGAGCTGGGCATCGCCGGCCAGCGCGGCGAAATCCGCTCGCCGCCGCCGCGGCCGGAAAGCTCGCACCCGCCCGCTGCGCGCGTGCGCGCGAAGTAAGTTGCTCGCTTTATCCGGCGCGCCGCGCGGTCGCCGCGCCGGCGCTGAGCCGATCTTTGAGCCGTTCTTTCAGCCATGGGCTCCAAGGTTCCGGCGCCACCAGACCTTCGGTGACCGACACCGGCAGGATACGGCCGTCGGCGGTGATGCGGCCGATCATGACCGGTTTGTAGAGATGATGGGTCTTGGCATCCATCTGCACCGAGAAGCCCGAGGGCGCCGTGATGCGCCGGCCGCCCAGCGCCTCGCGGACCTTGTCGACCTCGGTCGTGCCGGCGTCTTCGACCGCGGCGACCCATAGCTTAAAGCCGATCCAGGTCGCTTCCATCGGGTCGTTGGTGATCGCGTCCGGCTTGCCGGTGAAACCGCGCCACTCGGCGATGAAGGCGCGGTTTTCCGGCGCATCGAACGCGTGCAGATAATTCCACGCCACGAAATGCCCGGCGACGTTGATCTGCTTGAGCGCGGCAAGTTCGGCTTCGTTGATCGACAGCGACATCACCGGGATATGCGCCGCGACGACTTCCTGTTTTGCCAATTCGCGGAAAAAGTGAACGTTGGCGTCGCCGGAAATCGTCGCCACGATCGCGGTGCGGCCGCCACGGGCGAAGCGGCGGATATCTTCCACGACGGCGTGCCAGTCGGTCTGGCCGAGAGCGGTGTAACGCTCGGCCAGGTCGGTGACGCCCTTGCTGGCGAGATATCCCTTGAGCACGGCATTGGTGGTGCGCGGGTAGATGTAATCGGTGCCGACCAGAAAGAACCTGCGAATGCCTTGGCTGCGCAGGAAATCCACCGCCGGGATCGCCTGCTGCGGCGGCGTCGCGCCGGTATAAAATATGTTGCGCGAAGCCTCCTCGCCTTCGTACTGGCTCGGATAGAACAGCAAGGCATTGTCGCGCTCGACGATCGGCAGCAGTTCCTTGCGCGATGCCGAGCTCCAGCAGCCAAAAATAGCGGCGACCTTGTCGTCATGGACGAGTTGGTGTGCCAGGTGCGCATAAGCCTGCGGATCGGAATGGGGGTTGACGATGACCGGCTCGAGCGGCCGGCCCAAGAGCCCGCCGCGCTCGTTCTGCCGCTCGATCAACATGACCAGGAGTTCCTGAAGCGGCCGTTCGCTTGTGGTCATGGTGCCGGACAACGAATGCAGGATGCCGATCTTGATCGAGCCGAATTCGAGGTCGGCGAAATAGCGCGAGACCACCTCCATCAGCCACTGCGAGCGGCCGAGCAGATCCTCGGCGGTGGCGACGACGCCGGTGCCGGCCTCGGCGACGCTCGAGGCGATGGTGGAAATCTCCGGCAGCACGTCGGCGACCGCGCCGGCGACCTGCTCGGCGCGCGCGCCGATGCGATTGATCTCGGCGGCCTGGTGGTCGAGGATGCCGGTCAATTGCCGGTTGGCATCGCTCATCGTCGCCACGCTCGACGAGACGCCGGCAATGGCTTCGACGGTTTCGTTGACCGCGTGCTGGATGTCGTGAATTTGCGCGCCGATGTCGGCGGTGGCCTTGGCGGTCTGCTGCGCCAGCGTCTTGACCTCGGAGGCGACCACCGCGAAGCCGCGGCCGGCGGCGCCGGCGCGCGCGGCTTCGATCGTGGCGTTGAGCGCGAGCAGCGAGGTTTGCGAGGCAATCGCTTCGATCAATTTCACCACCGTGCCGATACGCTCGGCCGCCTCGGCCAGGCTGCGCACGGTGAAATCGGTATGGCCGAGATCGGCGATGGTGCGGTCGGTCGCCTCCTTGGCGGCGGCCGCCTCGGCATTGCAATCAACGATCGAGGAGAGCAGTCCACGCGCCGCGTCGGCGACCGTGGCGACGTCACGGCTGGCTCGCGCCGCCGCCGCGACGGCACCGGTGGCCCGCTGCGTCATGTCCTTGTTGCGGGCGTCGAGGTTGCCGGTGGTGATGCGGATTTCTTCGCCGGCGGATTGGAAGTTGACCGTGAGCTCTTCGATGGTGGAGCGGAAGCGTCTGGTGAAAAAGCCGCGGCTGGCGTGGCGCAGCCGAGTCTCGGCTTCGCGGCTGCGCAAATCGACGGCGACCGCATCGGCATCGATCAAAGCCTGCCGCATCGTCTCCGCGGCGATCGCGCTGTCGGCGAGCGCGCCGCCCTGGATCTGCGCCGGCAATGTCGCATAACGGTCGCCGCGGGCGATCTGCCCGATCGCCGCGACAAAGCCGCGCAAGGTGCGTTCGCAGTACCAAGCGACGGCGACGGAGCCGATGAGCGCGACAGCAAGCCCGAGCAAGAGATTGCCGGTGCCCCACGTCGTGACCACGGCCACGCCGTCGGCCAGGATAATCGGCAATACGATCCACGCCGGCAGCGGACTTTTTAATTTGGCGACCATTTCGGGTCTACTTCAGTCTGGCCGGCAGGAAATTCCTGGAGAACCTGCGTGAAATTGCGCATATTCGATTACCAAAACCTTTCGGAATGCTGCGGTGCAGCGCACGAATAATCGGCAGCACGCTCAAAATCTATGCGAACGACACCGCGGTACCCGCGGGATGAAAATAATCTGGATGGAAACGGCCCATGAATGACCGAACGATCACCGACCAAACGCTGGGCCTCGACCATGGTCTCACCGATTACGGCGATCGCGATTTCTCGCGCTATCTGCGCCGTTCCTTCGCGCAATCGATGGGCTATTCGCGCGCCATGCTGGACAAGCCGGTCGTCGGCATCGCCTATACCGGGTCGGACTTCAACAATTGCCATCGGCACTTTCCGGAGCTGCTCGCGGCGGTCAAACGCGGCGTGCTGGCGGCCGGCGCGCTGCCGCTCGAATTTCCGACCATCTCGCTCGGCGAAGTCTTTCTCACGCCAACCAGCTTGAAATTCCGCAACCTGATGGCAATGGACACCGAGGAAATGGTCAGGGCACAGCCGATGGACGCCGTGGTGCTGATGGGAGGCTGCGACAAGACCGTGCCGGCGCAGCTGATGGGCGCGGTGTCCGCCGATCGGCCCGCCATCGCGCTCGTCGCCGGGCCGATGATGACCGGACGCTATCGCGGCGAGCGGCTCGGCGCCTGCACCGACTGCCGGCGCTTCTGGGCGCGCTATCGCGCCGGTGACGTCGACGACGAACAGATCACCGAGGTCGAAGGCAATCTCGCCGTCACGGCGGGGACCTGCGCGGTGATGGGCACCGCCTCGACCATGGCCTGCCTCACCGAGGCGCTCGGCCTGTGCCTGCCGGGCACGGCGGCGATCCCGGCGGTGCATGCCGACCGGCTGCGCGCCGCCGAAGCGACCGGTGCCGCCGCGGTCAAATTGATCGGCACCACGCGCACGCCGTCGCAGCTCGTCAATAAGAATTCGGTCGAGAATGCACTGCGCGTGCTGCTCGCGCTCGGCGGCTCGACCAATGCCGTCATTCATCTGACAGCGATCGCCGGCCGCGCCGGCGTCAAGATATCGCTCGATCATCTCAACGCGCTGTCGGATGCGACACCGGTCCTGGTCAATCTCAAGCCGGTCGGCAACGGCTATATGGAGGACTTCTATGCGGCCGGCGCCATGGGCGCGCTGCTGCGGGAATTAAAGCCGCTTTTGCATCTCGACTGCATGACGGTGACCGGCGAGACCTTGGGCGAGCGGCTCGCCGCCGACGATGGCGAGTTCGTCGACCGTACGATCATCGCCGCCACCGACAAGCCGCTCGAACCGCAAGGCGGCTTGGTGGCGCTGTTCGGCAATCTCGCGCCCAAAGGCGCCATCCTCAAACGCTCGGCGGCCGATCCCCGGTTATTCGAGCATGAAGCCAAAGCGGTGGTGTTCTCTTCACTGGAGGACCTCTCCGCCCGCATCGACGATCCCAAGCTCGACGTCGAACCGGACGACATCCTGGTGTTGCAGAACGCAGGTCCCCACGCGGAAGCCTGCATGCCGGAGGCTGGCTACCTGCCGATCCCGAAGAAGCTCGCGCGCAAGGGCATCAAGGACATGGTGCGCATTTCGGACGCCCGCATGAGCGGCACCGCCTTCGGTACCATCGTGCTACACGTCACGCCGGACGCCGCGTCCGGCGGGCCGCTCGGCCTGGTGAAGAACGGCGACCGCATCAGGCTTTCGGTAAAGAACCGTCGCATCGAATTGTTGGTCGACGACGCCGAGTTGAAGCAACGCGCCGCCGCGGCGCCGGCGCAGGTGAAAATCCCGGAGCGCGGCTACGCCAAGCTGTTTGCCGAGCAGATCACTGGCGCCGATGAGGGCTGCGATTTTCGGTTTTTGACGCCGCGCTAGTGGTCCGATTCTAACATTTGCACCCCTGTCCGGCATGCCATTATGCGAATGTTAGAATCAAACGACCACTAGCAAATGTCAGTCCTAGTGGAGCTTTTGGATTTGACATTCGCATCACGAGTTTGCGGCTGGGTGGGTAGCGAATGTCAAATCCGCTCCACTAGGATCGCTTCCCCATTGGCAAAGCCCGCAGAATACATATGCTAGGGCCGAAGTCGGGGCGGCAATCATTATTGCAATCCGCTGTCCGGCCGCTTGCCATTGAGACATTCGTTTGCGTCGATCGGGGGACGGGACTGCATGCGCAGCCGGTCGCCATCGTCGGAGCACTTGGGCGCGGTCCCAAGCTGCGCCGGCCTGTTTACGCGCTTCGCCTGCGCACGCGAAGCCGGTGTCGATTTGCGTCCGTTGCTGCATTGCGTGCGTCTGACGTTGCGCGAGATCGAGGACGAGAGTGTATCTCTGAAGGTTGCCTCGCAGATCGAATGCCTCAATTTGATAGCGGATGCGGTCGGTGACAGGCTGCTCGGATTTCATCTCCTGCAAAAGACGGATGTTCGGCAACTGCGGTTTTTGTACTATGTCGCGGCGTCATCGGAGACGCTCGGGGACGCGCTTCGCCGGATTGCGCGCTACTCCGTGCTCGCCAACGAAGGCATGGTGCTGGCGGCCGATATCGGCAGGTCGCTGCGCGTGCGTTTCGACTATGCTGGCGTGTCTCGGCTGACGGATAGGCATCAGATCGAAGCCTGGATGACCAGTATTGTTCGGGTCTGTCGCGACATGACGCGACGCGATCTTCAGCTGATCGCCGTGAAGATTATGCATCGGCGCATCGCCGAATCGAACCAACTCGACAGCTTCTTCGGCTGCACGGTCGAATTCGGGGCCGACCGCGACGAGATCGTGTTCGTCGCCGAAGCCGCGGCGTTGCCGGTGATTGGCGCCGATCCATATTTAAACAGAGTTCTGCTCGATTATTGTGAGCACGCGCTCGTCGGCCACAAAGCGGCGTCGGGTGGATTGCGGGTCGGTGTGGAGAACGTGATCGCCGCGCTTTTGCCCCACGGCCAGACCCGGCTCGACGTTGTGGCGCGCAAGCTCGGCATCGCGCCGCGAACCTTGCGGCGCAAGCTTGCGGCCAAAGGCCTCACCTTCGCGCGTATCCTCGATGAATTTCGGCTGTCTATGGCAAAGCGCTACCTCACCGAACAGGATTTGTCGGTGTCGCGCATCGCCTGGCTCTTGGGTTACACAGAGGTTAGCGGTTTCTCCCACGCTTTCCGGCGCTGGACCGGACGTAATCCTCGGGCCGATCGGCGAAATCCGCGCGCAGCGGCTCCAGCCAGGCCGCGGCGGCGACGGGCGCGGCCTTAATCTGCCCTATTTCACGGGTTTTGGCAGCGCAAAGCAAAAATTTGTCCTCATATAGCAAGTCTTCGCCCGCGTGATTGTCGTAGCAGACGGCCCTCACAAATTAGCTCGGACCATTATGATTCATGACATGACGAAGTATCTGCGCGATATCGCGCAGACCTGCATAAAACTGGCGCGCGTCTGCCCACATCATGCGACCTCTCACGGACTGGAGGAGGTCGCGACCGACCTGATGAGCAAGGCCAAGGAGCTTGATAACATCTACGAGATGTGAATCTGGCTCGCCGAAGCCGGGCGTCAGCCCTTCGCAATGGCAATTTGCAGCGGAAAATCGTCGACCACCTCGTGGCCAGTCTCGGTGACGATGAAGGTGTGGCCCAAGAAAATCCCGAACAGCCCGTCCGCGGTGATCGGATTGGGCTCGGCCATGATCACCATGCCGGGCTTGAGCACTTCCTCGAATTTCTCCGCCGCCACATGCTCGGCGACGACATGCGGCTTGTCAGTGACGAGGTCGATGCCGTGGCATTGCGTCGGCCGCGACTGATAGCCGTTGTCGCGGAAGAATCTGCTGGCCTGGCGCATATTCTCCACCGGTTTTCCGGGCGCGATCTCGGCGATGATCTTGCGGTAGCCGGGCAGCGTGATCGCGTCCCAGAACTTGCGCACCATGTCGGTCGGCGCGCCGAGGCAGATCGGCGAGCCGATCTGCGCGGTATAGCCGCGGTAGCCGGCGGCAAGCTCCATATTGATAATGTCGCCATTTTGCAGCACGCGCGACGACGGCCGCGGATTGCCGAAAATCTGCGCCGGGTTCGCCATCGGCGTCGAGCCGATAATGAGAAAATCGATATCGCCGCCGCCGTCGAGGATGGCGGCGCCGGCCGCGGCACGCAATTCGTACTCCTTCACCCCGGGCTTGGCGCGGGCCACCATCGCCTCCATCGCCTGCTGGCACAGCACGCCCGCCTTGCGCACGCAGTCGAGCTCCTCGGCGGAGTGGATCGACAGCAGTTCGTGCAAAAAGCCTTGCGTGAATACCAGCTCGGCGCCGGGCAGGTTGTCGCGCAGCACGTTATACTGGTTGACCGGCAGATAATCGCCGTGGCGCGGATCGATCTCCATCAGCCCGATACGGCCGCGCTCGAGCTTGAGTTCGCGCAACCGCTCGACCATGACGTCGGCGTAGCGGCCGCTGCGGCTGTGTCGCACGTCCTTGACCGCCACCTCGACCTGGCGGCGCACGGCTTCGGCATGCGTGCCGCCCATCGAGAAGATCAGCGTCGGCTCGCCATCGAGCGGCACCAGCACGTAGCTCGACAGCGCGTGCCACTCCCAATGCCCGGTGAGCCACAGCATGCCGCCGCCGAAACTCCAATGGCTTGGGCCGCCCGGCACGATCACCGCGTCGAGCTTGTGCTCGCGCATCTTGCTCCGCAGCGCGGTGTAACGGCGGGCATATTCGGCCGCCGAGAACTGCTCCCACACGCAGTCGCGGTAATACGGCGTGTCGCGCATATTGGCGAACGGCAGCGACTGATCGAGTTTGCCGCGCACAATGTCCCAAGGCTGCGGGCCGATGCGCGGCGGACGGATTTGCGTGTTCATGATGCTTCCTTGTTGAATTGAGTTCGCCGCCCGCCGGCGCGCGCTTCGCAGGCCGGTTCTAACGCTTCTCCCGCACGCCGGCGCGCTCTAGCCGCGGCAGCACCTCGGCGCAGAAATACGGCACCTCCTGCAGATAATTGACAAAGGAGACTCCGATGCCGCGCACGCCGGCCCCACCGATGGCGGCCAGCTCTTCGGCAATCTTGTCGGGCGTGCCGACGAACGGATAGCCGCCCACCGCATTGGCCGCGAAGTAGCGGCGTTTCTTTTCATATTCCTCTGCCGGCATCGTGTCCGGCGTCATGCTCTTGTTGGCCAGCATGCCGTCGATCGCGCCCCAATCGGCATTGTCGATATTGACGTGCTGGTAATAGTCGTCGGCTTCGTTCTGCGTCGGCCGGCAGATCACCTGGCCGACGGTGAACACTTCGATGTCGCGGCCGAGCACCGCCGCTTGCGCCTTGATCTCGGCGACTTTGCCCGTGTTGGCGCTGAGTGAGGTGCGCGAGCCGGCGGTGGCGACGAAGAATGCGTCGCAGTTCTTCAGCGCGAAAGCCTGGCCGGCGCCGGATGAGCCGGCATTCATCATCATCGGGCGCGTATCGCCGAACGGCTTCGGATAGGCGCGCACTTTTTCCAGTTGCAGAAACCGGCCGCGGTAGTCGAAGGTGCCGTCGCGCTCCCACGCCTGTTTGACGATATCGACCCACTCCTGCGCGTAGTCGTAGCGGGCGTCGTGCTCGCGAAGGCTCACGCCGAACATGTCGAATTCGCCTTCGTTCCAGCCGCAGACGATGTTCATGCCGACCCGGCCCTCGCCGATATGGTCGGCGGTGACGAATTCCTTGGCGGCGATCAGCGGATGAAACAGCGGCGCGTGCACGGTGCCGAACACGGTCAGGTGCTTGGTGGCGCACAATAAGCCGACCGCCCAGGTGACGGTCTCGAGCGAGCGGCCGTGAAAATCGGTGTCGCCGCCGTAGCCCTTCCAGCGCGCGATCGGCAGCATGAAATCGAGGCCGGCATCGTCGGCAAGCTTCGCCAAAGCGAGACAGTCCGGCCAACTCGCCGACCAGCGCTCCGGCACCGTGGTGGCGGAGCGTCCCGATGAGCAGTTGGCGCCGAACAAGCCGATCTTGAGCGCATTGCCGTTATACATGGCGACGCGGTTTTTCATCGAAGCCTGGGGAGCCAGCACGCCGTTCCTCCGCTGTTCTTGTCTGTTCTTGCCGCTTGCCCCGATCGCCCGGAGCGGGAGTTTATCATTCATTAAAGCTGTGCCTAAACCTTAACCTAAATCAAACTTCCTCCTGACATAACCCCCTCGGGGACTGGCCAGGATGAATTCACATCGATTGCTGACTTGGCTGCGCGCGGCGGCGCAGCCGGCACCGCTTCTCGGCTTGGCGACGATCGCCATGCTGTGGGCTGGTCTTTTCTATCTATTGTCGAATCACCACGGCAATCTCTCCGATCCGGCAGAACGCCGTGCCGTCTTCCTGCCGCTGGTGAGCATTCTCACGGCTCTCGAGCTGGCGACGGTGATCGCCAGCATCCGCCGCCACTCGTCGCTCGAACAGACCAATCTGCGGTTCACGACGGCGCTCGAGAACATGACGCACGGATTGTGCATGTTCGACGGCAATAAGCGCCTGGTGGTCTGCAATGAACGTTATGCCAAGCTCTATCGGCTACCGCCGGAATTGCTCAAGGTCGGCACCAGCCACGAAGCCATCATCGGCCATCGCGTGATGAACGGTCTTCTCAAAGGCGAGGCCACCGCCGGCGCAGTCGGTAAGAAGCTCGGCGCGCTCGGCCAGCACTCGTCGCAGAAAATCTCCAGCCGCATCGACGAACTCGCCGACGGCGGCCTGATCCGCGTCACGCGCCAGCCGATGCCGGGCGGCGGCTGGGTGGCGACGCACGAGGACATTACCGAGCGCCATCGGCTGGAGAACCAGCGCGACAATATGCTGGCGCAGGAAAGCCGCCGGCTGGTGACCGAAGGCGCAATCGCCGCGTTCCGCGAGCGTATCGAGAAAATGCTCGGCATGGTGTCGGCCGGCACCGACGCCATGAAGTCCACGGCCGGCGCACTGATCGTATCGTCGCGCGAGGCGACGCTGCACGCCGAGACGGCGTTGCGCGAATCCAACGACGCTTCGGCCAATGTGTCGACCGTCGCCGGCTCGGCCGAGGAACTCTCGGCTTCGATCGCCGAAATCAACCGGCAACTGGCCGAGACCACGCATCTGGTGGCGAGCGCGGTCGAGAAGGCCAAGGCCTCAAACGGCGAATATGCCGGGCTGGCGCAAGCCGCCGAGAAAATCGGCGACGTCGTCAAGCTCATCCGCAATATCGCCGGCCAGACCAACCTTCTGGCGCTCAATGCCACCATCGAGGCGGCGCGCGCCGGCGACGCAGGACGGGGCTTTGCCGTCGTCGCCGCCGAGGTGAAGTCTCTTGCCGTGGAAACCGCCAAGGCGACCGAGGAGATCGCCCGTCACATCCTAGCGGTGCAGGAATCAACCGGTAGCGCGGTCGAGGCGGTGCACGGTATCGAGCACGGCATGCACGAGATCGCGACGCGCGCCTCGAGCGCCGCGGACTCGATTTTGCAGCAGAACGCCGCCACCTCCGAGATCAGCCGCAATGCCGCCGACGCGGCGCGCGGCACCAGCGCCGTGGTGTCGATGCTGGGCAAGGTGTCCGCAGCCGCGTCCGGCACCCGCGCCGCCGCCGAAACGGTGCTCGGTGCGTCGCAGTCGGTCGATGCCTCGATCGGCAGCCTGCGCGCCGAGATCGAAGGCTTTCTGAAAAAGGTCGCGGTGTAGCGCGACGGCGCAGCGGCCGGCTCGCTATAGATGTAAAGGTACAAGAAAACCCGCCCGAAGGCTTGAATGCTCGCGCTTCGTTTGCCCCCTGAACTCGAGCAGCGGCTCGACGCTCTGGCGAAGAAAGCCGGCCGCAGCAAAAGCCATTACGCCCGCAAGGCGATCCTGCGTCAGATCGAGGACATCGAGGATTACCATTTGGCGCAGTTGCGCCTTGCGCGGCGCACCGCGCGTGGCGCTTGAAACCCTGGAGAGACAGCTCAAGCGGCGCGCCAAACGCTGAATGGACTTGGTCTGGCGTCTGAATTCAGTCACGCGTTTTGGATTTATGGTGCGGCCGCTCAGGATTGAACCGAGGACCTCTCCCTTACGAAGGACGACGAATAATATAAATTCAATAACTTAGCAGGGGTATTGACGAGACTGACGACAGGTATTGACGATAAGCCGGACGGTTTTTTGGCGGCGCGCAATCGTCACTTTTGTTGCCGTGCTCGCCGCCGCCGCCGCCATCGTTTGAGCGATCTTGCGTTTCGGCAAGGGCGGGGTTGCTTTTTGCGGGACGGCTTTAGGCGCGGCCTTGGCGTTTAGGATTTCCCTCGCGTAGGGCGCGCCAGCGGCAACGCCTTCACGCGCGACACAGGATGTTGGTGTGTGTGTGACGGATACTGACGGTCCTTCACTAAAAAAACCATCCTCTTTTCTTCACGAATTTGCTTGTGATTGTTGCCCCACATTTGTTGCATGGGAACGAAAGGTAGCCCATGCCCTGTTCCAGGCTCTCTTCGCAGTACTTACATCCGCAGGACTGGTACCTAGTCCCATCAAAATGGCCGCGAATTGTATTTTTCCTTCCACAGTTGTTGCATTGAAACTCTTCACAGCTTCTTGTCGCCTTGCACCGAGGGCAGGTCATGTCAAATGCTTTGGTAT
>JBAQHW010000077.1:0-11032 GCA_049288525.1 Xanthobacteraceae bacterium | reverse complement strand
AAAGACCAACTTCGACGCCAGCATCCGCAAGCGCCAGCGCCAGCCGCGAAACCGAGAACGCCGGTCCGCCGTAGCTCGGCAACAGGCTCGTCGCCGTAAGAAGAAGCTTCATCTCCACGCGGCGGATTGGCGGGCAGGTGCCGATACCTGGCGGTTTCGCCGTAGCCAGAACTCCCAGATCCAGCGCCAGGCGAACGCCGCCACTGCAGCGGCAGCCGCACCGCCGGTTATCTCGACGATCGAGCCGCCCGGCTGGATGAGCGCCACCCCGACAAGAAAGAACAGCAGGAGCTTGCCAATGTCGCCGCGCGCTTCGGCATAGGCCGCCTTATAATCCAGCCACCCTAGCAAAAAACCCAATATCAGAAACCCGATCGCCACCCCTGGGGTGCCGAAATTAATGTCGAACTCCATCACGTTGCCAACACCCCATGAGGTCTCCTCGTTGAGATCCAGCCCGGTCATGTCGGCGACAATCCTGCCGCTCCCGCCATAGACCGGTTTGTCGGGCCAGAGCGCGCGGGGCACCAGAGCGAGGACCCCATCGGAAATCGAGCGGCCGTATAGATAGCTCACTTGCTCCTGCTGCAGGCGCAGCGCCGCCATCCCGACGAAGTAATTCTGGTTGAGCCGCTTATCGAGCGCGTTGAGCTGCTGATCGTCGTAGGGGTCGAACCAGTGGAAGCCTGAGAACATGTCGATCGCCGCATCGACACGACTGCCGAATCCTGCGCTGCTCCACGCCACGTCGCGATACTCGGTACGATGCTCGAAATAGTTTACAAAAACCGTAAGGCCTAAATAGACGAGCAATGTTCCGACCGCAACCAACTTCAGTGCGCTGCGTGCCGAAACGACGAGCGCGGACGCCACATTGATGACGGCCGCCGAACCGTAACTCATGAAGCCGCCAAGCAACAAGACGAGCACCGGATAAACCATCGTCGCAAGGGACCAGGTCACCGTTGCCTTTACGTTCACCCGGCTCAGGGCCCATCGCAAACCCAACATCGCGCCCAACATCCACAGAGCGCTACCCCGATCGATGGCCGACCTCAGGCTGGGCATGTCGCCAAGAAACTTCAGGCCGAACGAGACGATCAACCCCCCAATCAGACAAAAATACCAGAACTCGCGCCGTTCGACGTAAACGTATACGTTGGCCAACTTTTTTCTATTGAACAAGCGTGCTACGAGCACGCCCGCAACGAAACATAGAGATGCAATCGCCGCGAGACGAATTCCGATCTCGACAACCCCCGCATTGAAATCGAACATATCAGTGAACAAAGGAACAGCTGCACCCGGAACATGGATCAAGAGCAGACCCGTCAGGTAGGCCAGCGGCAGGCCGAGCGAAAACCGATCGCGCCTTAAGAGCCAAGCGAGCCAAACGTAGGCCGCAATGCAGATCAGTATCCAGGGTGCCGTTCCGGACACGAGCTTTAACTCCTCAAAGCTGTCCGAGCGAGTACGTCGCTGAGACCTTGCATCCATTCTCCCGATCGCCGCCATTCGAGTGCGCCGCCGGGGGAGAACATGTATCCATACTGTTCGAGCAGACAAATACTCTGTCGAGCGGGACACGTGCGCGGATCTTTAGACCAGCTCAATTCGAAGAAAATCAAGCCTATGCGGCCGGCCTTGATCAACCCTTCGGCTCCCTTGAACACCTCATATTCATGCCCCTGAACATCGACCTTGAGCACGTCGACATGTGGGATACCATATTCCTCGCAAAAGTCATCGAGGCACACTGTCCGCACCCGACTCGGGTCATCCGCCCCGGCATCCCCCCAGATAAAGTTCATGCCGCCGTTGGTTCCGGTATCTCCACGGCAGCGGTTCAGTTTAGCATGACCGTTGGCGCTGGACACCGCGACTGGGTGGACGTTCAACTTGTGAAGTCCGTTCATCTCGGCGGCCGCTTCGAGCTGCGCCGCTATTTCGGGAGTCGGCTCAAACGCATGTACTGTTGCATCGGGCGCGGCCGCCAGTGCGGCGAAACTGTAAATGCCCAAATTTGCGCCAACGTCGAATATAAATCTAGCGCCACGCACTTCACGTTGCCAGCGGCAAAGCATATCGTCTTCAAGGAAATAGGTTCCAAAAAAATAAAACTGCCGTTGCAGGTCCTCTTGCAAATCGCAAGGCAGTTTAAATTCGCCAAATTTAATCTTTGCTAGACGGGCCGTATCGTGGTTCCGAATCACGGCAGGCCAAAGCGTGTTAATAATACGCAGTTTGCCCTTACGGATCGGGAAACTGCGCGCATAGGATATCAAGAGTCGCTCTAGGATTGTAATTCTCCGGTCAAGATTCCGCTTACGCCGTCAGGAAGCGCTTCGTCGCACTTATCAAGCGACGCTCGAACGCAGAGAACGTATATTGCTCACGCCAGCGCGAATGCCCCGCTGCGCCCAGTTTGTATGCGAGATCGCGGTCCCGCAGCAATGTCACGATGACTTCGACGAGGCGTTTCTTGTCGTTGCGGGAAATATTGAATCCAGTGATTCCGTCTAGGTTTAGTTCCTGACCGGCGTCCTCGGTTGACGCGACGACCGGTAGCCCGCGGCGCATCGCTTCGGCGTAGACCAGGCCGAAGCCTTCGGCGAATCCAAGCATGGCGAACACCGTCGCGCGCCGCCAGCAGGCGTCAAGCATATTGTCCGGGACGAAGCCGGTAACTTCGATCGATCGCACCGCTGGCGACGCCGCCGCCAGATTGCGGACGCATTCCAGCGCGGGACCACCGCCGACCAGAAGGAGCCGCGCCGCCGGAACCGCAGCCGTCACCTCCGGCCAAACGTCGATCAAGAGATCGTGGCCTTTGGCGAATAGCTCGTCGGCACGCCCCAACAGCATCACCGTCGGCAGCCCGTCCGAGGGACCAATCTCAGCGGGAGACTCATCCTCAGCTGTACCGAGCGGACAGGCGATTATGTTGACGCCGGCGCGGATCGCTCCGTCAGCGCGCGCCATCGTGTAATCGCTGTTGGCAAGCACGAGCGCCGCCCCGGACATGGCGCGCAAATATTTTACCGATGACGCATGCCATATCTCCCAGCCATGCAGCCAGACCGCATAGGGGCGCCGGGACGGCCGGTCAAAATGGGCGCGGGCGGTGCCGGCAAAATCGTAGATGACATGTGTCGCGCGCCGGATTGCTGCCAGGTTAGCCAAAAGGAACGGCAGGCGCCGATTGGCGAACGTCCGCACCCCAATCGCGCCGATCGAATAGTCCGTCTTGTCCTGGCAAGCCAGCGCTTCGATGGAACAGCGGCGGGTCAGGCTTATAGCGGTCATTCGCGCGACCGCAGCAATTCCACCATTACCGGGCGCAAGAGACTGGGTGGACAACAATAGGCGCGATTTGGTGGTTTCGATCACGGACAGCTAGCCAGCAGCCTTATCGGCCGATCCGCCCTTGGTAGCAGTCGCGAACAGGAAAGCCCCGCGCCGGCCCGCCAAACGCCGCTGATGTGACAGCGGGATGAGTTTGAGCACGGGGCGGCGGAGAAAACCGGGCAGCGGCACGACGTCGGCGTCCTGGCCAAAGATCCGCGTATCGACCCGATCGAAAAAAGTGATGAGCAGATCGGCAAATTCGTCCCGCGTATAGAACCGCGCCGAAAAACCGTCGGTCGAGCGCCACAGCGCCTCGTCGAGCGATCGGCCCCGCCAGAAGCCGAACAGATAGCGTGTGGCGAGCGTGACATAGGCGGGCATGCCTTCGAGATTATAAACCATCAGCCGCGCCTCTCCACCGGGCCGCAGCACGCGCGCAATCTCGCGTACGATGCGTCCGGTGCGCGCCGAATGGTGGATGACGCCCCACGACCACACCAGATCGAACTCGGCCGACCGCAAGTCCAGCGCTTCGGCGTCCATTTCACGCACATCGGCGCCGAGCTTTTTCAGATCGAGCCGCGTTTTGGTCGCCTTGACCGAGGTCGGCGACAAATCGATCGCCGTCAGATCGGCACCCGCACGCGCCAGCATCTCGGAATGCAGACCCATGCCGCAGCCGATTTCAAGCACGCGTTTGCCGGGGAGCTGCGCCAGGTTCATCGCGTCGGCGAAGGGATTTTCCGCCTCGGAAAACAGCCGTGCCGCATGCAGAAATCGCCGGTCGATATCGTCGAACCACGGCAGCGTGAACGGCATCAGAGCGGATTTGCCGCCCCAGTCGTAACTCATCGTATGCGCCGTCCACCAGCTCTTGTTGCCGCGTTGGACCGCCCCGCTGTCGAGCACGCTCTGCCGCTTGTCGGAATATTTCATGCGTCGCTCACTGGATCATCGCGAGGCGATCGAGCGCCGCCTTCAGGCGGTGCACATAGGCGTAGCGCCCGTCGATGCAGCGCCGGTAGCCGGCCTGCGCGATGCGCGCACGGGCTGGCTCATTGCCGCAGTAGAATTTCACTTTGTCGACGACTTCGCTTTCCGAGCTGAAAAAGTCGGCCTCCTCACCTTCAGCGAAAAATTCGCGATGCTCGTCAGTCCGGTCGGCGAGCAGCATGCTGCCGCACGCTGGAATCTCAAATGTACGTGTCGTGTGTTGGTCCGGCGAGACCCTGCGCAGGAGACCGAGCCCAATTTTAGCGCCGGTCACCGCGCGCGCATAATCGTCGGCGTAGACCTCATCGCCCTGCCATGCCCGTGACAGGAATTCA
Source organism: Xanthobacteraceae bacterium (assembly GCA_049288525.1). Classification (GTDB taxonomy): domain Bacteria; phylum Pseudomonadota; class Alphaproteobacteria; order Rhizobiales; family Xanthobacteraceae; genus BOG-931. Next base: position 6,356 of record JBAQHW010000077.1, on the reverse strand, counting down.
TCGCGATGAAAATGGAACCCATCAGAACCGGCAAGCTGCTTTAGGATAATTTGACGCCGCAGGCTCCATTTGCCGTCGCCCAGGAAATCCCAATATCCGCCGCGGATCTTGAGATCGATGCCGGTGGCAGCGATATCGTGAAGCAGCCGCTCGCGTCGCGGCTCCCAGCCGCCAAGAAAGCCGACGCTGCAAAGCCAGCGAGGATCGCTCGATGGCAGCGGGCGGTGCACTTCATCACAAAAGCCGAGCGGCATGTAGATCAGCGGTTTATCGAGCGCCTCGTAGTCGTGCCGTTCATAGGACTTGCAATAGACGAGCACATCGAAGGCCGCGATAGTCTCGTCCATAATCCGCGTGCGTTTCCACGGCAAATAAAAATATGGGTCCGGCGTAAAATGTATGAGTATGGCGCCGGTCTTGCGTACCGCCTCGATCGTCTCCGCTCGCAGGAACTGCTGTTTGTCAGCCCACACCAAATCAGGTGTAAATTCGCGCGCCGCGACGACGACAGACTGATTGATCTCCTCAACAATCGATCCCCTTGGTATGCGCCGCTGCATTTGGCGTTTGAACCAAGAAGCGCGCTGCCACGCCCTGCCTGTGTGAACGCCGCGCACGGTGTGACCGAGACGCCCAAAAGCGCGCAATCGCATGTGCGCAGTCTGGCCGGGGTCGATTTCGCCGAGATACAAAATCTTCATGCCCCGGCACCTCGTCAGCGCCGTTCGAAGGCGACGCGTGGCGCTTCAGAAGGCTTCGCGACCGGTTCGCCGAGTGCCGTCCGAATCACGGCGCGCATTCTTTGTTCGAATGCCTGCTTCGAATGCTCGGTGCGCGCCTTACGCCACGTCTGTTCGCGCATGCGCATGTAATCTGTCTTTTGCTCGATCATCCAGTTCATCGCTTCGGCGAGCGCGACGACATCGGTCGAGTCATCGACCATGAGCCCGCTCACCTGGTGCTCGATCAATTCCGGGATCGCGAACTTTCTCACGGAAATTGCCGGGCACCCGAAATATCCCGCCTCGACGACAATCAGCGGCGCAATATCGGCCCCGGTCGGATGCACGAGTGCACGAGATTGCGTCAATATCTCGCGGAATGTCTCGTTTTCTCGGCCAACCTCTTTTTTCAGATAGCCGGCATAAGTGACATTCGCCTCGGCACCGGCGTCTAAAGGTTTAGCGCCGACAACGACGAGCGAAGCGTCCGGGTGCCGCTCTCTCACTCGCTTGAACGCGGCGAGAGCCGCCGAGCCGCCCTTAGCAACGAAATTCGTCGCGACGAATGCGAACTGGTTGCGACCTGCATATCGGTCGCCTTCGGGTAATTCTGCTTCACCGAAAATACCGACACAGTACACCGCCGATTCCCTAAGTCCGTAATGCTCGATGGCCCGGCGCGCCGCCCATCGGCTGGTAAACGCAATGCACTGCGCGCGGCTGAGCCACTCGGCCTCCATGCGCTCGATCCGTTCGAGGTCGTCGGAACGAAACTGCTCACGCCGGTGATAAATATCGATGTAATCGCGGAAAGTGCAGTCGCTCCACGCCACATAAGGCCGCGACGGTTCAGTCAAGATCCATGGCGTGAAGCCATGGAAGAAATCGAACCTGGCATCGGCACGACATCGGCTCCTCACCGCGTCGGCGATGCGTCGCAGCCGGCGCGGCGAGAAGAAGAAAAAGTCACCCCTTGCGCCACATATCCGTAGCGCTTTGGAGCGCACTTTCTCGGCGATGAACGGCGGCGGAGCAATCGGTCCGACATAATCGATTTCTTCCAGCGTGGACAAGGCATCGAAAGCAGCCGCGTTCATCGCCGAAAAGCCGCCGCTGCGCAGTCCGGATGGCAGATTGGAGATGAAATTAATCAAGCCACTTTTCCGCCACTTCCGGTTTGCACGGACGTATAAATATTGGCGAGCGCCGAGCTGGATTGCGCAATGGCGAACGGCGAATTGGCGACATGCTCGTTCGCCATTGCTGTATCGCGCGGCATCGCCATCAAGGCAAATACATCGTCTGCCCACGCAGATGTGGACTCCCTAAGAGAACGGAAATGAACCAATTCTGGCACGACGACACAATCGCGCGGCACGGCATCCGACGCAAGCACGGGCAGACCGGCGGCTTGCGCCTCAACCGCGACCATTCCAAGGCCCTCCACGACGGACGGGAACAACAAGACGTCGCTCGCCAGCATGAGGGCGGCGATGTCCTGGCGGACGCCAGCAAAAATAACGCGATCGGAAAGCGCGGCGTCGGCGATGCGTTCGCCGTAAGCCGCAAAGGCCGGGCTGAGCGCGCCGGCAAACAGCACTCGGATGCGCGACTGGCGTTGCGCGCACTCCATGCCGATCGCGAGGGCGCGGCTGGTATTCTTCCAGTTATGAGAATGGGCTTCATCGGCATGTTGGTCGAGGCGGCCGGCCACCAGAATGATCGCGCTGTCGACCGGCCAATTGAACTCGGCGCACAGCGCCAACTTCGCCAGGTTGCGGTCGCCGCGAAACCGGGCCGGATCGAATGCGCAGTGCAAGGGAAATCTCTGGATGCTCGCGAAACGCGGCGAGGTGAAACCATAGTCCTGCAGAACGTCGCTCGACGTGGCGACAATATGCGTCGCAAACAGTGAAATGAGGCGCAGCCCCGTATGTGCGAGACGCTGCCGTATCGGCCCGATGATTTCAAGCTCGAATGCGGAATTATGCGCGTGCGCGATACGCACTGGCGGCAGCAGGCCGGCGCCCAGCAGAAAATGCCAGCCGCAAACCCAGGCCTGATGGTCGTGGATTGCCGCGTAATTGCCGCGGCGCAGAATTTTGCGAAATTCGGCCGTAAAGTGCGGCAGGTTCGAGCGTTTGAAAGGCAGATAAAATACCTCGCTGCCAAGGCGTCTGACTTCGTCATCGAAGCGGCCGCGCTCACCGCTGGTGGCGATGAAATCGAACTGTGGCGCACCCTCCCCTCGCGCGTGCCAATAGTGGAGGAGCTCCAAGAGCCAGCGCTCGGCCCCGCCCATGCCGAGAGAGCCCAAAAGGTGAAGGACGCGCATCCCAATCTTACTTAAACGGCGGGCGTCGATGGCCGGCCAAAGACGACAATCCGATAAGGCCGGCGCGGATCGGCGACCATCATCCGGCTAATGATTTCGAGCGAGCGAGACAGCGCCACTTCGCAGGCATCGAGTTCCGCGACATCCCTGCCGTTCGTAGCGACGCCTGAAACGGACACGAGAATTCCAACGCCACTGAGATGGTTGGCGAGTGTGCTTGCCACGCGATCGGCATCCGATTCATCGATATAACATAAGGTCTCCGCGCAGGTGATTACGTCGAACTGGCCGCGCAAATGCAAAGAGCGCACGTCGCTGCGGACAAAGCGCAAATTTTTTCTCTCACCGTTGCGTGATCGTGCGATCCGTAGTGCCTCCTCCGACATGTCGACGGCGACGCATTCGGCAAAATGACCGCTCAACATTTCGGAAAATACGCCGACACTGCAGCCGATTTCGAGAACGCTGGCATTGCTGCGGCGCCATCGCACAATAGTGTCAAGCGCGCCACGGTATTTGTCGCGCTCGTATTCGCTCGTTTCGTAATTCCACGGGTCGGAGTTTTCGAGATAGAGCCGCTCGAACTCGAACCGTCTGTTGCCGGTTTTCAGAGAGCGGTTGATCGTATTTAACAAGCCCCAAAGCACGGCGCGCGATGGCACTTCGCGCGACAGCGCCTTATGAATCAAACTGAATGCGGTCGTCATTTTGAAAATACTCGGCAAAGAAATGCCGGCCGTTGGCGGGAAGCCGCTGCAGGGCGAGTCCTTCCACCGGAAACAACTGGAAGAAGCGCTCGCAGCCGCCGATCGGTACCCGCTTGCGGCCGAATTCGGTGAAAGCCAGCGCCCGGCCGGTCGCGGCGGAGAGCCATTTACGCACCGTGCGCGGCGGATAGGGCTGCAGAAAAAAATCGAGTTGTGAGCGGTGACAGGAGAGGCTGATTGCGCGACGGCGATCGAACCCCCGCACGTCTATTCGAACGTCGGCCCGCTGATCGAAATCCCAGGAGAAAAACGCGCCGGGAAGCTGGGCGCAGAATGAGAACAGCGAAGGGGTGAAACCGGCCTGCTCGGCCGCATCCATGACGCAGCGATGAACCAGCCGATGCGCGGGATGGCCGTAGCCGCCGCGCGGGCCATGGGTAAGCAGAAGTGCCGGCTCGTGCGATTCGATGGCCTTGCGCACCAAATCGATCAGACCGGGCTGATCCCACGCATGCGGGCCGACGGCAGGCTCGGCAACGTCGGCAAATCCTAGCCGCACCACCTCGGCAATGCCGAGCGCAGCAGCCGATTCGGCGAGTTCGCGGCGCCGCACTGCAGCAAGACGTTCGACGCTCGCCGCCGGCGGATTTTCGCCCGTCGCGCCGCCACCGTCGGTCACGCAAATGAGGCTTAATCGAAAGCCCCGCTCCACCAGGATGCAAATCGTGCCGGAAACGAACGCCTCGTCGTCCGGATGAGCGATGACGATGACGACGTTGCCCCTGTCGCTCATTGCAGCGATGGCCGCTGCACAAGCGCGACACCGCGCTCACCGCGCCGGCTTGCGGGCTTCGACATAAAGGCTTTCGTTGACCTTGCCGGCATCGTCGCGAATAAGCCGTTCGTCGCTGCCACGGCCAAACGCCACAGCGGCCGCGTCGGTGAAACCGATATCCTGCAAGATCGTCACCATCAGATCGGCATCCCAGACCGACCGATGCATGTGCATTTGCGTCAGAAACGACAGCGCTAGCGCGCGATGCGGCAATGTAAAGAATGCATCATCGCCGATCTCGCGCCGATAATACCGCACATAGATCGCCAAATCTGGCACGCAGATACGCAGCCACGCACCCGGCTTAAGTGTCCGCTGACACTCGCGCAGAACGCTGACGGCTTGCGCATAAGTCACGTGCTCAATGACGTGCTGCGTGAAAATGCCGTCCCAATAATCGTCCGGGCAGCGCCAGGGCCGAGTGATGTCCATCGTCCAGTCCGGCCGGAAGGCCCGCTCGCGCAGGCGGCGCTTTGGCGCATAATCGTCGGCATTCACCCAGCCGGAATAAATGTGGGGGCCGCAGCCGAGATTAAGCAAGTTCGGAGCCTTCGGCGCGGGCGGCCCGCGGCGCAACAGCAGATGGCAGAGCGTGCGCTCGACCGTGTAATAGACCAACTGTGGCATCGAAAGATTAAACTCGAATTCCCCAGCCGCCAGCCTTTCGGCGAGATTTATCTGTATGTCGCCGGCATGCGCGGACATCATGGTTGCGCTCGGACTTGCCTCATCGGATAGCGGGCGAGATACCATCATTGGCCGTGCAGGGAAACGAGTCCACGAAATGCGCGGTCCATCGCCATCGGCGAGGCTTGAAACGCTCGCAGCGTTGCCTCGCGCGATGGTGCGGGGCCCGACCACAGTTCCAGCGCCGCGGCGGCCCATTCTTGCGGGCTTTGCTTGAGCGAAAGGCGACGCACCGAGGCCGGCGGGAGTAGCGGATCATCGGCAACGCCCCGCGAGAGCAGCAACCGCAAGCCCGCAAGCTGCGCTTCGACGACCGCGATGCCGAATCCTTCGGGCGGATCTTCCGGGTGCGGCAGAATAAACCAGTCGCTACCGGCCATGAGTTCGGGTGTATCGTCGCGCCAGCCGAGATATCTGATTGAGGAGCCGACACCGAGTGCCGCCGCTCTTTCTCCCACGGCTGTTTCAAGTGAGCCCGCGCCGACGAACAAACCGACCACCTGCGGGTCGTTGCGGCGCATTGCGGCGATGACTTCGACGGCGAACACCGGATTTTTCTCTGGAACCATGCGCCCGGCGAACAGCACGATACGCGCGTCGTCGGCAAAGCCATGCCGGCGACGAAAGGTAGCGCGATCGGGCTTGGCATTGACCAGCGGCTCGGGGTCGATACCGAGATAGTGCACGATGTCTTTCCCCGGCCGGCGCTCTCGTCCGGCGAGAAACGTGTCCAGGCTGTGGCTGGAATTGGCGGCGATTTGATCCGCAACCCGCAGGCAGATGCCCCGCAGCGCCGGCCGAAACAAAGCCTGCTTGGCCGCGTTTGGCGTGAGAACTGACTCGTCGGCATTATGAACATGCACGATCCGGCGCTTGATCGGCAGGCCAGCCGCGGCCAGAAGATAAACACCGGATATCAGATCGTGATGCGAATGCAGCACGTCATATCGCCCCTGCCGCAACTTCGAGCGAAGCGCCTGCATGAAAGCGCGCTTTTTATTGATCGGCACTGGCGCATAAACGAGCTTTGCGCCGAGCGCTCGCGCCTCTGCGTCGCGGGTTCCCTCGCC
>JBAQHW010000076.1:0-23237 GCA_049288525.1 Xanthobacteraceae bacterium | reverse complement strand
GACCAGCCGGGTGCGATGCACGGCGATATTCGCGGCGACCGCGGCGCGCAGCCGCTGCGCCATCGCGCCGTAGCGTTAGCGCCGGCGCTCCACATTCGTCCGGAGCAATTGCACGCCGAGCCGGCCGGCGACGCGCGAATAGCTCATGTGGTGGATGTGGGCGTTGGCGCGCAGCGCCCGGCGCAATCCCGTGGCGGCATGATCCAGCCGCTGCCGCGGGATCGCCAGCACTTCGTCGGCCTTCGGCAACGCGCGGGCCGCCGCCCGCAATTCGGTGCGGCGAGCTTCTTGATTGCGCCGCCAACTGGCCAAGGCCCGGCGCGCCAATGAATCGGTATCCAGCAAGAGCTCGGCACGGACCGGCACCGCCATTTCGGCCGCGGCCGTCGGTGTCGGAGCGCGGCGGTCGGCGGCGAAATCGATCAGCGTGATGTCGGTTTCATGCCCGACCGCGGAGATCAGCGGAATGAAACTTGCCGCCGCCGCGCGCACCACGATCTCTTCGTTGAACGCCCACAAATCCTCGAGCGAGCCGCCGCCGCGCGCTACGATGATGAGATCCGGACGCGGCGGCGTGCCGCCATGTTCGAGGGCGTTGAAGCCGTCGATCGCGGCGGCGACCTCAGCGGCGGCGGCCTCGCCCTGCACCTTGACCGGCCAGAGCAGGACATGGCGCGGGAAACGGTCGGCGAGCCGATGCAGGATGTCTCGGATGACGGCACCGGTCGGCGACGTGACGACGCCGATGACCGCCGGCAGATACGGCAATAGCTGCTTGCGCGCTTCGTCAAACAGGCCCTCGACGGTGAGTTTCTGCTTGCGTTCCTCCAGGAGCGCCATCAGCGCGCCGATCCCGGCCGGCTCCAGCGTCTCGACGATGATCTGATATTGCGAGCGGCCGGGATACGTGGTCAGCCGGCCGGTAATGAGCACTTCGAGGCCGGCCTCCAGCCGCAGCCGGATGCGCGGCGCCGTCGAGCGCCAGATGACGCCGGCGATGCAGGCGCGATCGTCCTTGAGGTCAAAATAGACGTGACCGTTGGTGTGATAGCTCACCTTGCCGAGTTCGCCGCGCACGCGCACGTAGCCGTAAGCATCTTCGATGGTGCGCTTGAGCGCCGTCGACAGCTCGGAAACGGTCAGTTCCGGCAAATTGAGCCGCGGTTCGTTCATGCGGTTCTGCACAGGATCAGGTTTGGCGAGTCGGCTGGCCCGCCATGTTTTGCTACATAGTCCGGACCGCTCGCAAGTCCACCAGAGCCCTCGATCAATGCGGATTGCCTCATGAACATTCTGCTCCTTGGCTCCGGCGGCCGCGAGCATGCGCTCGCCTGGAAGATGGCGGCAAGTCCGCTTACCGATAGGCTTTATTGCGCCCCGGGCAATGCCGGAATCGCGCAAGAGGCCGAGTGCGTCGCGCTCGACCCCGCCGATCCCGCAGCGGTCATCCTGTTCTGCGAGAGCGCCAGCATCGATTTCGTCGTCGTCGGCCCGGAGGGGCCCTTATGCGCCGGCATCGTCGACGCACTCGAAGCTGCCGGCATCAAGGCCTTCGGCCCGAGCCGCGCGGCGGCGCGTCTGGAAGGCTCCAAAGGCTTCACCAAAGACCTTTGCCGGGCGAACAGTATCCCGACGGCAGCCTATGAGCGCTTCATGGCCGCTGCCGCCGCGAAGGCTTACGTGCAGGCGCAGGGCGCGCCGATCGTGGTGAAAGCGGACGGGCTCGCCGCCGGCAAGGGCGTCGTCGTCGCGCAAAGCGTCGGGGAAGCCGAGGCGGCGATCGACATGATGTTCGGCGGGACCTTGGGCGACGCCGGCGCCGAGGTTGTGGTGGAGGAATTCCTGGACGGCGAGGAGGCCTCCTTCTTCGCGCTATGTGACGGCGAAAACGCGATCCCGCTGACGACCGCGCAGGATCACAAGCGCGCTTACGATGGCGATAAAGGACCGAACACCGGCGGCATGGGCGCCTATTCGCCGGCGCCGAATATCGACGCAGCGATGAGCGCACGCGTCATGGCCGAAATCATCGAGCCGACCATGCGGGCCATGCGGGCGGCCGGGACGCCCTACAAGGGTGTGCTCTATGCCGGATTGATGATCACGCGCGAGGGGCCGAAGCTGATCGAATATAACGTCCGCTTCGGCGATCCGGAAACGCAGGTGCTGATGCTGCGGCTGATGTCGGACCTGATTCCGGCCTTGCTCGCCAGCTGCGATGGACAACTCAAATCGTTCAACATGCGCTGGTACGACGAACCGGCGCTGACCGTGGTGATGGCGGCGAAGGGCTATCCCGGCAGCTACGCGCGCGGCACCATCATTGAAGGCCTCGATGTGGCCGGCACCGTCGAAGGGGTGGAAATATTTCACGCCGGCACCAAAGCCGAAGACGGGAAAATCCTCGCCGATGGCGGCCGCGTGCTCAATGTCTCGGCGGTCGGCAAGACGGTGCGCGATGCGCAGAAACGCGCCTATGAGGCCATCGGCCTGATCCGGTGGCCCGAGGGTTTCTGGCGCCGCGACATCGGCTGGCGCGCGATCGAACGCGAGACGACGTAATGCCTGATCTCGCCGATCTCTATCCTGGCTACGCGTCGCGCTGGAACCACGCCGCGAATGGCCGCATTTTCGCCCGTGCCGGCGTCGATCCGCTTTCTTGCTGGCGCGCCTGGGCGCCGGATGTGAGCGGCTTCGCCATTGCGAGCGGCCATTATCTGGCAGAGGAAAATCCGGCGACGACCGCACAAGCATTGCTGGACTTCTTCGGCACGGGCTAGACTTTCGGTCATAGCCACGAGCGAAGCATGACCGACCGTCAGAGCACTTTTTCCGGCACGCGCGAGGTTGCGGAGCGGCTCCGCTTCGATGCGGCGCGGCTCGAAGCCTATCTGCACGACCAGATCGAAGGCTTTGCCGGACCGCTCGCTGTGCGCCAATTCAAGGGTGGCCAGTCCAATCCGACTTATCTCATCGAGACGCCGCTGCGGCGCTACGCACTGCGCCGCAAGCCGCCGGGCAAGCTGTTGCCGTCGGCGCATGCCGTCGACCGCGAATACCGGGTGATGCGCGCGCTGCATGGGCAGCGGTTCCCGGTGCCCGAGCCGATCCTTTATTGTGCCGACGAGGCGGTGATCGGCACGGCGTTCTTTGTCATGGCTTTCGTCGACGGCCGGGTATTCTGGGAGCCGCATATGCCGGCGGCCGGCATCGATGAGCGCGCGCAAGTCTATGACGCCATGAATGCGACGCTGGCGCGGCTGCACAATTTCGATCCGGCCAAGATCGGCCTTGTTGATTACGGCCGCGGCGAGAATTACGTGGCGCGGCAGGTCGAACGCTGGTCGAAGCAGTACCGCGCGTCGGAGACGCAGCCCATCGCTGAGATGGAGCGCCTGATCGAATGGCTACCGGCGCATCTGCCGCCGGCGCAGCCGCCGCGGCTGGTGCATGGCGACTACCGGCTCGACAATATGATCGTCGATCCCGATGCGGCGAAAATTTTGGCGGTGCTCGATTGGGAACTCTCGACGCTCGGCGATCCGCTGGCCGATTTCTCCTATCACCTGATGACGTGGCACATGCCGCATTCGGAGGCCGGCACCGGCTCGCTGTCAGGCTTCGATCTGGACGCGCTCGGGATTCCGTCGCTTGCCGCCTATGTCGACGCTTATGTCGGGCGCACCGGCCTCGATCCGCGGCCGCATCTGCCGGCCTATTTCGCTTATAATTTCTTCCGCCTCGCGGCGATCATGCAAGGCATTGCCGGCCGCGTGCGCGACGGCACCGCCACCAGCGCCGTTGCCGCTGATAAAGGCGCCCTGGTCGCGCCACTCGCCGCCAAGGGCTGGGAGTTCGCGCAGCAGGCCGCGCCATGAAGACCTTCGCGCTCGCACTTGGTTCCGGCGGCGCGCGCGGGCTCGCCCATATCGCGATACTCGAAGCGCTCGACCAGATGGGCGTGAAACCCGTCGCCCTCGCCGGCACCTCGATCGGCGCGCTGATCGGCGCCGCTTATGCGGCAGGGCTATCCGGCCATGACATCCGCCACCACGTGCTGGCGATCGCGCATGCACGCGGCGAAATGCGGCGGCGTTTTTTGAAGGCGCGCGCCGGCACGCTCAGCGACTTGTTTGCCGGCTCCATCAGCCGGGCGACGCAAATGGACGCCGAAAAAGCCTGCACGGAATTTTTGCCCGAAGCCGTGCCGGCGGATTTCTCGATGCTGAAAATCCCGCTGACGGTGATGGCGACCGATCTGCATCGCCGCGAGGAGGCGCCGCTGTCGTCCGGCCCGCTCCGCCCGGCGCTTGCCGCCTCGATCGCCATCCCCGGTCTGTTCCGGCCGGTCATACTGGATGGACGCGTCTTGATCGACGGCGGCACCACCAATCCAGTGCCTTATGACGCGCTCGCCGGGCACGCCGACATTATTGTCGCGGTCGACGTGTTCGGTGCGCCGATGGCGGATCGCGCCGACATGCCGAGCCTGTGGGAAAGCCTTTACATCACGATATTGGTGATGGGCAGCGCCATCCTCGCCGCAAAATTGAGCCGCGCCGCGCCCGATCTCGTGATCCGGCCGAATGTGAGCCTGTTTCGCGGCATGGATTTTTCGCAGGCAAGTTCGATCGTCCGGTCGGCCGAAAACGCGGCGGCCGGACTGAAGCAGAAGCTCGGCGCGTTATTGGCGGCGTGATCAGCGCCGAAAGCAATCAGCGCCGCTGTTGGAAAAACTCCTTCAACAGTGCGCCCGCCTCGGCTTCGGCCAGTCCGCCATAAACCTCCGGCCGATGGTGGCAGGTCGGCGAGCCGAAGAATTTCACGCCGTTGTCGACCGCGCCGCCCTTCGGATCGGCCGCGGCGTAATAGAGCCGCCGGATGCGCGCAAACGACAGCGCGCCGGCGCACATGATGCAGGGCTCGAGCGTGACATAGAGATCGCAGTCGTCGAGCCGTTCCGAGCCAAGCAGGACCGCCGCGGCGCGGATGGCGATGATTTCGGCGTGCGCGGTCGGGTCGCGGTCGGTCACGGTGCGATTGCCCGCCCGGGCGATCGCCGCGCCGTCGCGGACAATGACGCAGCCGACCGGCACCTCGCCGCGGTCGCCGGCGCGGCGGGCTTCCGCCAAGGCCAACTCCATAAAAGATGCCATGGTCGCCTCTGGTCGCTGCTGGCCGCGTTCGATCCACTCTGCTATCAGCGCTCGCGAGGCGAACTATGAACGGCAACGGCGAACAGCACAAATCCGGCGAGCGCATCGCCAAGGTGATTGCCCGCGCCGGGCTGGCGTCGCGCCGCGAGGCCGAGGAATGGGTCACCGCCGGCCGCGTCGCGGTCAATGGCGCAGTCATGACGAAGCCTGCGTTCAACGTCACCGCGCAGGATCGCATCAGCGTCGACGGCGAGCCGCTGCGCCAGCCGGAGCGCACGCGGCTGTTCCTTTATCACAAGCCGCGCGGGCTTCTGACCACGCATGCCGATCCGCGCGGCCGACCGAACATTTTTGCCAAGCTGCCGGCGCATCTGCCGCGGCTGATCAGCGTCGGCCGCCTCGACTTCAATACCGAGGGACTGCTTCTGCTCACCAATGACGGCGCGCTGGCACGCGTCCTGGAGCTGCCCTCGACCGGATGGCTGCGGCGCTACCGCGTGCGCGCTCATGGCTCGGTTGCGCAGGGTGAGCTCGACGCCTTGCATGCCGGCATCACCATCAGCGGCGTGCATTACGGCACGATCGAAGCAGCGGTTGATCGCGTACAGGGCTCCAACCTGTGGCTGACGTTCGCCATCCGCGAGGGCAAGAACCGCGAGGTCCGTAACGTACTCAATCATCTCGGACTCACGGTGACCCGGCTCATCCGCGTCTCGTTCGGTCCGTTCCGGTTGGGCGAGCTCGCCGAACGCGCCGTCGAGGAGGTGCGTACGAGAACTTTGCGCGAGCAGCTCGGCGACAAGCTTATCGCGCTCGCAGGGGCGGATTTCTCAAGCCCCATCGTGCCGAGCGCGCCAGCCGCGACGCCGGAGCCCCGCGAAGCGCGCCGCGCCGAACGGCCAACGGGCGCAATCGATAAACGCGAAAAGCGTCAATCTCCGGATCGTGTCCGACGGCCGCACGATAGCGCCGGAGCGCCAACCGGCCCAATTGGCAAAAGCAAAAAGCGTCAATCGCTCGATCATGCATGGCGCTCGCATGACAGCGATCGACCGACGAAAAAGCTGCACCGAAAATATCGCGGCGCCCAGCGCGAAACCGAGCGTCGCGAAGCGCCGGCCGGCGAAATGCGGACCGCACGGTTACAGGATCGAAAAGGCCGCGAGGTGGCCGTCGAACGCTGGGGCCATAAGCCCGCTCCCGAACGGTCCGAAGCGCCGGTCGGCAAACAGCGGACTGGACGGCTGCAGGACCGCAAGGGCCGCGAGGTGACTGTCGAACGTTGGGGCCATGCGCCCGCCGCCGAGGCGCGCGAGCAACGGCCGGTGCGTCCGCCGCGCGCCCGCAGTCGCCGGTCGCACGATCGTGGCGGCGGACCGCGGCCGCGCCAGCCGCGAGGCCGGAAATAATGCGTGTCGTCGGCGGACGGCTGCGCGGGCGAACGCTCGTCGGGCCGAAATCCCAAGCGATTCGCCCGACCGCCGACCGCTTGCGCGAAGCTTTGTTCAACATTTTGCAGCACGCCTATGACGACCCGGTTTCGGGCGCGCGCATGCTCGACCTGTTCGCCGGCACCGGCGCGCTCGGCATCGAAGCGCTATCGCGCGGCGCCGCTTTTGCATTGTTTGTCGATGACGGCGCCGAAGCGCGTGCGCTCTTGCGCGAGAATGTCGCTACGCTCGGTCTCGGCGGCGTCTCAAAAATCTTCCGCCGCGATGCGACCATGCTCGGGCCCGCGCACCCGATCGAACCGTTCGGGCTTGTCTTCCTCGATCCTCCCTATGAACAAAACCTCGCCGCTGCGGCGCTCGGTTCTGCCCGCGCCGGCGGCTGGCTTTCGCCCGATGCCGTGATCGTGGTCGAAGAAGCAGCGAAGGCGCGCTTTGCGCCGCCCGACGGTTTCGGCGAGCTCGAACGGCGCGCCTACGACGATACCGAATTCGTATTCTTGCGATTTAATTCGGGGTGATGCCGGCGTCGTGGACGACCTTGCCCCACCGCTTGACTTCGTCGGCCTGGAATTTGGCGAGATAATCCGGCGTGCGTTGCGCCGGCGGAACGATCTCGAGGCCTAAGTCCTCCAGCCGCTTGCTGATGACCGGGTCGTCAAGGGTGTCGCTCATCGCCTTGTTGAGCTTCTGCACAATCGGCGCCGGTGCGCCCTTCGGCAGGAAGAACGCGTTCCAGACGCTGGCTTCGACGCCGGGCAGGCCCTGCTCGCCGGTGGTCGGCAGATCGGCAATGATTTTCACCCGCTGCGCCGACATCACGGCGATGCCTTTGACCTCGCCTTGCTTGACCAGCGCCGCGCCGGTCTGGATGGTCGAGCACATGTAGTCGAGCCGCCCCGCGATCAAATCCTGCTGCGCCGGTCCTTCGCCGCGATAGGGCACGTGGGTTACGGTCACGCCCATGGCCGTATTCAACAGCACGCAGGGCAGATGGGTGCCCGAGCCGACGCCGGCCGAACCGAATTGCATCTTGCTCTGATTAGCTTTCACGTATGCGATAAACTGTTGCAGATTGGACACCGGCAGGTCCTTGCGCGCGATCAGAATGCGCGGCGATTCCGTCGCCAATCCTACCGGCGTGAAATCGGTGACGGAATTGTACAGCGGCACCTTGCGTAGCGCTTGGCTGAACGCCTGGGTGCCGCTGTTGCCGATCAGCATGGTGTAGCCATCGGGGTCGGACTTGGCGACATGCTCCGCGCCGGTCATGCCGGCTGCTCCGCCCATATTGTCGACGACGATCGGCTGACCCAGCCGCTCGCTCATGCCTTGCGCCTGGATACGGGCGCTGACATCGACGCCGCCGCCAGCGGCAAACGGCACCACCAGGGTGATGGGCCGCGCCGGCCAGTCCTCGGCGCGGACGGCCCCGGCCGCCAATGTCACCAATGCCGCGGCCAACAAACATTGTTTCAGCGTCATTTTCGGCTCCATTACCGCCGCCCGAACAATCGCTCGATGTCGGTCAGCTTCAATTCCACATAAGTCGGGCGGCCGTGATTGCACTGGCCGGAATTCGGCGTCGTCTCCATGTCGCGAAGGAGCGCGTTCATCTCTTCCGGCTTGAGCCGCCGCCCGGCTCGCACCGAGCCGTGACAGGCCATCGACGAAGCGACCGCCATCAACCGGCGCTCGAGCGGCAGCGTCTCATCCCATTCGCTCACATGTTCGGCAAGATCGCGGACCAGTCCGCCGCCGTCGATTTCGCCGAGCAGCGCCGGCGTTTCGCGCAGCGCCACCGCGCCCGGCCCGAACGCTTCGAGCACCAGCCCGTAGCGGGCCAATTCGTCGGCGCGTGCGACGATCCGGTCGACATCGGCTTCGTCGAGCTCGACGATTTCGGGAATGAGCAGCATCTGCCGGGCGACGCCGCGCTGTTCAAGCTCAGCCTTCATCCGCTCGTAAACGATGCGCTCATGTGCGGCATGCTGATCGACGATGACCAGTCCGTCGCGAGTCTGCGCCACGATATAGGTATCGTGAATCTGGGCGCGCGCGGCGCCGAGCGGATGATCGAGAAGATCGGCCAGCGCCTCGGCATCCTCGGCGAGGCCGCCGCGCCAATCGGCGCCGGCGTCGGGCCGCATGTCGGCCAGAGGTCCGCCGACATCGAAAGCGGTCTGCGCCGCTTCGGCAAAGCCGGTACGCAGAGCTTCAACCCACGGGCCGCCCGACGGCCGCGCCGGCGAACGCCGCCAATCCCAGCTCCGGGCCGGCAGCACACCCGGCCGCAACGCTTCGATCGCGGCGGCGCCGCCGGTGGTCGCCGCGCGCGTCGCTTCGCGGTGCAGCGCCGTCTTGAGCGCCTGCACGATGAGCGCGCGGACCAGGCCGGCATTGCGAAACCGCACTTCGGCCTTGGCCGGGTGCACGTTGACGTCGACCTCCCGCGCATCGAGCGTCACGAACAAGGCCACCAGCGGATGGCGGTCGCGCGGCAGATAATCGGCGTAAGCGGCGCGCACAGCGCCGACCAGCAGCTTGTCACGCACCGGGCGGCCGTTGACGAACAGATATTGCCCGAGCGCGTTCGCCCGCGTCAGCGTCGGCAGCGCGGCGAAACCTTCGATCGAAACACCCTCGCGCTCGGCGGCGATCTCGACCGCATTGGCACGAAATTCGGCGCCGAGCACATCGCCGAGCCGCGCGAGCTGTCCGGCCCCTCCCGGAAGCGCCGCGGCATAACTGACGGGAGCGCGCTCCTCGCCGGCGAGCGAAAAGGCGACGTCCGGCCGGCTCATGGCAAGGCGGCGCACCACCTCGCGCACCGCTTCCGCCTCGGTGCGGTCAAGCTTTAAGAATTTCAGCCGCGCCGGCGTGGCGTAGAACAGATCGCGCACTTCGACCCGGGTGCCTTGCGACAGCGCCGCGGGCTTCACTTCCGACTTCACCCCGGCATCGACCTCGATCATCCAGGCATGCGGTTCGCCGGCATGCCGGCTCGCGATCGAAAGCCGCGCCACGGCGCCAATCGACGGCAGCGCTTCGCCGCGGAATCCCAGCGTGCGGATCGAGACGAGATCGTCGTCGGCAAGCTTCGAGGTGGCGTGGCGCTCGACCGCGAGTGAAAGATCGGCGGGCGTCATCCCCTCGCCGTCGTCGGTGACGCGGATGTGCCGCCGCCCGCCGCCGTCGGTGAAGACCTCGATGCGGTGAGCGCCGGCATCGAGCGCGTTCTCGGCCAATTCCTTGACTACGCTTGCCGGACGCTCGACGACCTCACCGGCAGCGATGCGGTTGACGAGGCTTTCGGAAAGCTGGCGGATTGGCATGCGGCGCAGTCGAATTTCCGATTCGGCGGCAAATTAGCCCGACAAATTAGCCTGGATTGAGTATCGGTGAAATCCAGGGCAGAACCTGCCGGAATTCGGGAATCTGGCGGCAGTGGAGTAGGCCATGGCCAACATCGTGCTTATCGCCTTTGGCGTGATCGCCATCGTCATCGGCGCGGTGCCTTATATCGTCCAATTCCGCCAGGGGCTGCGCGCCGACGCCAGCAAGAAATGGCCGACCGCATCCGGCACCATAACCGCATCGGCGTTGGAACGGTTGCCCGATCGCAAATGGCGTTACCGCGCGGCGGTGCAGTACCGCTATCGGGCCGGCGGCAAGGACTACCAATCGAGCCGCGTGTTCTGGGGCGGCAACGAGGGCCGCGAAAAGCACATGACCTCGGTGGTCGAGACCTATCCGGCCGGCGCCAAAGTGCGGGTATTTTACGATCGGAGCAATCCGGCCGAAGCGGTGCTCGATCCCATTCAGAACACCGGCTCGCGGCAGATGGTTCTCTACGCCATGGCGATGGCAACGCTTGGCTTGTTTTCGCTCACCGGCGGTCTTTACGCGCTGTTGCGCTGATCGCCTCGCGCAAGAGAGCGTCAATCGAATGACGGTTTTGTCCGCCGCAGCCGCTTGACGCCGCCGCGGCGCTTCTTGCCCTCGATGCGGCGTTCGCGCGAACCTGCTGTCGGCCGGGTCGCACGCCGCTTGATCGGCGCGATCGCGGCGCGGCGGATCAACTCGATGAGGCGATCGAGCGCGTCCTGACGGTTGCGCCCCTGCGTGCGATGGCGCTGCGCGATAATGATCAAAACGCCGTCGCGGGTGAGCCGCGATCCGGCCAGCCGTTCCAGCCGCGTGCGCACCTCGGCCGGCAACGACGGCGAATGCCGTACATCGAAGCGAAGTTGTACCGCGGTGGAAAGCTTATTGACGTTCTGGCCGCCCGGCCCCGAGGCGCGCACAAATTCTTCGCTGATCTCGTGGTCGTCGAGACTGATCTTTTCGGTGACGCGGATCATGGCGCGGCACGTTAAAGCATGATCCGGAAAAGTGGAAACCGGTTTTCTGAAAAGATCACGCTTCAGCAAACAACCGGAACAGGCTTCAGCGTAATTCCGAATTTGCCGAGAGCGGCAAAGCCGCGGCCGGCGGCCCCGCCGGCCGACCGGGGCCCGGCTGATCGGCCGCGGCATTGGCCGTCGCCACCCCTTGCGGCTCGCCGACCATAGTCACCAACAGTCCATTGCCGAGCAGACGCTTGGCAACGCGCCGCGCATCGGCGAGCGTCACCGCGCCGATCATCGCCGAACGCTTCTGGAAATAGTCGATGCCGAGACTGTCGCGCTGCAATTGCACCAGCAACGCCGCGATTTTGCTCGAAGTGTCGAGGCCCAGCGCAAACGAACTGGTGATGTAGCTCTTGGCCTCGGCGAGTTCCGTGGCGGTTGGCCCGTCGTCGGCGAAACGGCGGATGTCCTTTTGGATGAGGCTGACCGTCTCGCCGGCGCGGTCCGCGCGCGTCGCGGTGCCGCCGAGGAACACCGCCGAATGGTCGAGCCAGATAAGACTATTCGACACCGAATAGGCCAAGCCCCGCTTCTCGCGCACGTCCTGATAAAGCCGCGAATCCGACGATCCGCTGCCGAGGATATGATTGACCAGATAGGCCGCCATGAAGTCGGGGTCCTGGCGGGCAATGCCCGGGCCGCCGAAATCGACCACCGTCTGGGGCACGTCGAGGCGGACATCGATGTCGCGGCCAAGTGCCTGCGGCACGACGTTGGCGACCGGAACGAGATCGGGTTTGGCCGGCAATGCTCCGAACACGCGGTCGAGCAACGGCTTCAACGTCTCGGGGTCGATATCGCCGACCACGGCGATCTTGAGATTCTGCCGCGCCAGCACCCGATGGGTGTAGGATTTCAGGTCCGCGACGGTGATTTTCGGCAGCGTCTCCTGCGTGCCGCTGACCGGCCGGCCGTAAGGATGGCCGGCGAAAGCGGTTTCCCACCAGCGCCGGCTGGCGATATCGCTCGGGCTGGTCGTCGCCCGGCGCAGCATCGCCATGATCTGGGCCCGATTGAGCTCGACGTCGGAATTATCGAAACGCGGCGCCGTCAGTGCCAGACGCAACATGTCGAAGGCTTGGTCACGATTCTGAGTCAGCGTGCGCATCGAGCCGCCCAGGCTGTCGCGGCCGGCATAAAAGCTCAGTTCGATGGCGTTGCGCTCGATCCGGTCGGTAAAAGCTTTGGAATCCAGCTTGCCGGCACCCTCATCGAGCAACGAGGCGACCAGGTTCGCGGTGCCGCCTTTGCCCTCCGGGTCCTGAACGGAGCCGCCTTCAAACGCAAAATCGATAGCGATCAGCGGCACTGCAGGCTCTTGCACCAGCCAGGCTTCGATGCCGGCCGCCGAGGTGACCCGCTGGATCGTCGTCGCCCGCGCCGGCGGCATCGCCGCGGCAAGCGCCAGGGCAATTGCCGCCGCAGACAGCACGCCCGTCGAGCGGATGCGCGCGAAAGCGTTCACGAGTGGCTCTCCTGAGCTGTCAGGCTTTGGACCAGATAGCCGGTCACCGAACGGCGGCGATCGAGCCAGCTCCGGGCGGCCTGTTGGACCGCATCGGCCGTAACCGCGCGGATGCGATCCGGCCAGCCGCGAACCTGATCGACGGTCTGGCCCGTCGCCAGCGCCGAGCCGTACCAGCGCGCCAAAGTGGCTTGATTGTCCTCGGCATAAACTGCGTCCGCGATCAGCCGGGTCTTGGCGCGATCGAGTTCGTCGGCGGTGATGCCATGATCGATCACGCCGTTGATGACGTCGTCGATGCCGGTCTCGACCTGATGCAGCGAAACGCCCGGCTTCGGCATGCCGTAAACGCCGAATTCGGCGTAATCGACGGCCGTTCCCGAATAGGTCGCGCCGGCATTAAGCGCGATGCCTTGGTCGACCACGAGCGTGCGATACAGCCGGCAGTTCTCGCCGCTGCCGAGCACGTTGGCGAGAACGTCGAGCGCCTCGCTCTCGCCAGGTTTGGCGGTGGTCTCCGACGGCACCAGATATTCGCGGCTGATACTGGGCTCTTCCACCCGGGGATCGGCCAGCGTGACAGTGCGCGGCGCGTCCTGCGTCGGCTCCATGGGCCGCTGCCGCAGATTGGTCGGAGCGCGGTCGACGACTTTGCCATAGGTCGCCTCGGCGTCGGCCTTGACCTCGTCCGGTGTGACATCGCCGGCAACGACCACGATGGCATTGTTCGGCGAATAAAAGCGCCGGTAAAACGCCAGCGCATCGTTACGATCGAGCTTTTCGATCTCGTGCCGCCAGCCGATCACCGGCCGGCCGTAGGGATGGTTCAGGTAGAGCGCCGCATCCATCTGCTCGTTCAGCCGCGCCGCCGGATTATTGGCGACACGCATATATTGTTCTTCCAGTACGACCTGCAGCTCGGGCTTGACCACATCGTCGCTCAAGACCAGACCCGTCATCCGGTCGGCTTCGAACGCCATCATCTCTTTGAGATGCTCGCGCGGCACGCGCTCATAGAAGCCCGTGTAGTCGCTGGCTGTAAACGCGTTCTCCTGGCCACCAATTTCGGCGACGTCTCGCTCGAAGGCGGTGCCCGGATTGTTCGTGGTCCCTTTGAACATCAGATGTTCGAGGAAATGCGCCAGCCCGGATTTTCCCGGCGTCTCGTCGGCGGCGCCCACCTTGTACCAGATCATGTGCGTGACCACCGGCGCCCGGTGATCCTGCACGACCACGACCTGAAGGCCGTTCGACAAGGTGAAACTGGCGACCGCCGGTCCGTCGGCGGCCGGCGCCGCGAGAGCGACAGGCCCGGCGCCGGCGGCGCCGATAAGGGCGAGGACGAGAGCGAGAATTTTCGACAATAGTCACCTCCGCGAGCAAGCTCGCCGGACCGGCCCAACATTACGCTTGAGACTTGGGATCCTTCGCCGCGCGCGGATCCACATGCTGTTATGATCGAACTGACACGCGATCGCCGCGGCTGCGTCGCTTCGCCGTTATCGCACCGGCTCCATCCGCTCGCCGAGTGTCGGCGGCTTATAGACTTTCCTCTCCGGCACGACGCCGTAGGGCTGGTTCGGCGACGGGGTTTGGTAGCCGGGTGGCGGATCCGAAAGGCTGACGCGCGGCGGCTCGCCGGTAAAGGTGCCGTAGTCTTCCTGCTTGAGCCAGTCGAAGTTCAGAATGCCGGATTTATGTTCGCCACGCTCGGACGCGGAACTCTGGTCATTGGTGCCGGGCGCATTGATCGCACTGACGTTGAGCTCGCTGGGGCGCAGCGGCCGCGACGAGTCGGTGACATAGTCGGGATGCGGACCGACAGAGTCGTCTTTCTTGGCTGCGGCGCGCGCCTTGATCTCCGGATCGACCGGCCAGTTCGGCGCAGGCGGTCCATTGGACGAAATCGGCGGCGGCAGATCCCGGGTGGGCGGCACGACCAGCGGCGAACGCTCGCTGTAATTGATGCCGTATTGCGGCGCAAAGGGATCGTGCAGACCGAGTGTATTCAAAAACTTGTCGGTGAACGACTCTTGGGAAGCGACGCCATCGTCGCCGGCGCAGGCTGCCGAGAGGCTGCCGCACAGCGCGAACCCCGCGACCGCGCCGCACAGCGCTACGCGCAACGGTATGACGCGGCGGTCCTTACGGTCGCCCATCACGCGGCCAGTTATTCGATCCTGTGGCATGCCCTCACCCGACGTGCCTGCATCAAACGCCGATGCACAACCTGTTACAACCCACAATCACACGCCCGGCGGCAGTTTTATAAGCCTGATCAGGGCGCTTTTGCGGCGCCGCTACCCGTTAAGGATTCATACAATAATCCGATGACTCCGGCAACAATGGCCACATCGGCAAGATTGAACACGTACCAACGGAAACTGAAGCCGGTTGTCTCGACATGGAACAGCACAAAATCCATGACTCCAGGCCAATGCAGCCGGTCGATGCCGTTGCCGACCGCACCCCCGATAATCAGTCCAAGCGCCGTGGCAGTAAGCCGCGATGGCGCCCGCGTCAGCCAGACCCAAAGGAAAACGACGGCCGCCAGCCGAAAGGCGAACAGCGCCCATGTGCCGAATGCGCCTTGCTGCTGCAGCAGACCGTAGCTGATGCCGGTGTTCCAGGTCAGCACCAGATCAAAAAACCGCGTCACCGCCACCGCTCCACGGCCGGCAAGACCGAAATCGTCGAGCAGCCAAAACTTCGCCGCCTGGTCGGCAAGACAGGCGAGAGCTGCGATAACCAGACCGAAACCGCTCAGCCGTCCCCACAGATAGCTACCGGCCGGCTTGTCCTGCACCGCGTCCGTCATATCCGACCTGCCCTGCTTTATTCGGCCGCTTTGCGCATGGTTTCCCATTCGCGCAGCGCCTGCGCGTCGCGCGGCGTCACGTCGGCGAATTGCGGATCGAGCCCGACTGCCGGCGAGATTTTCCACGACCGGGCGCATTTCTTGCCCTGCGCCAATTCCGGCACGACGGCGACGCCGGGAACATCCGGCAGACGGAACGCGTCGGGCGGGCCGCCGCCCTCGACCAACGCTGCACCCGAGGTAATGCACAGTTCGGCGAGATCGGCGTCGGCCGCGGCGGCGAACAATTCGGCATCGGCGATATGGATCAGTGGATGCGCTTCGAGCGACGAGCCGATGCGTTTGCCGGCGCGCTCGAGTTCCAGCGCGCCGGTCACCACGCGCCGTACATTGCGCAATTGGCGCCACTTCTCCGCCAGCGCATCATCGCGCCACGACGCCGGGATCAGCGGAAATTGCTCGAGATGCACCGAGACGGCGGCGGGATCGCGCGCCAGCCAGGCTTCCTCGGCGGTAAAGCACAGCATCGGCGCCAGCCAGCACACCGTGGCGCGGAACATTTGATCCAGCACGGTGAGACAGGCCTTGCGCGTCGTCGACGAATAGGGATCGCAATACAGCGCGTCCTTACGAATATCGAAATAGAACGCCGACAGATCGATGGTCATGAACGCGTTGAGCGTGGCGAAGATGCGCTTGTAGTCGAAATCGGCGTAGGCCTGCCGGATCAGCGGATCGAGCTCGGCGAGCCGATGGAGCATCAGCCGCTCGAGCTCCGGCATTTTTTCGACAGCGACGCGATCGGCCTCTTCGTAGTGTGCGAGATTGCCGAGCATCCAGCGCAGCGTGTTGCGCAGCTTGCGATAGGTGTCCACCGTGGTCTTGAGGATTTCCGGCCCGATGCGCAGGTCGTCGGCATAATCGGCAGCGCACACCCACATGCGCAGGATATCGGCGCCGGCCTGTTTGATGACGTCCTGCGGCGCGGTGACGTTGCCGAGCGATTTCGACATTTTGCGCCCGTTTTCATCGAGTACGAAGCCGTGTGTGAGCACAATGTCGAATGGCGCGCGGCCGCGCGTGCCGCAGCTTTCGAGGAGCGACGACTGAAACCAGCCGCGATGCTGATCGGAGCCTTCCAGATACATCACCGTTTCGTCGCCGCCGTCCGCCTTGCGCTTGACATGGGCGAGCGCCGGAAAGGCTTGCGGGTCCTCCAGCACGAAAGCGTGCGTCGAGCCGGAATCGAACCAGACGTCGAGAATATCGTCGACCTTGTGCCAGCCGTCGTCGGCGAGCCGGCCGAGAAAGCGCTCGCGCGCGCCGGGCGCATACCAGGCGTCGGCGCCTTCATCTTCGAAGGCCTCGATGATGGCGACGTTCACCTCCGGATCGTTGAGGATGTCGACCGAACCGTCCGGCTTTTCCTGGATGAACAGTGCAATCGGCACGCCCCAGGCGCGTTGCCGCGAGATCACCCAATCGGGACGGCTCTCGATCATGCCGGTGATGCGATTCTCGCCGGCTGCCGGCACCCAGCGCGTCGCCTCGATCACGGTCAGCGCGCGGTGGCGCAGCGTGTCATGATGCTTGTCGATATCCTTATCCATCGCAATGAACCATTGCGGCGTATTGCGGAAAATCACCGGCTTTTTGGAGCGCCAGGAATGTGGATATTGGTGCTTGAGGCGCCCGCGTGCGATCAGCATGCCGGCGCCGGTCAAGGCCTTGATCACCGCTTCGTTGGCATCGCCCTTCTCACCCTGTTCGGTGAGGACGCGCTTGCCGGTAAAGCCGGGAGCTTGATCGGTCAAGCGGCCGTCGGCATCGACGGTGTAGGGAATGTGAGTGTTGATGCCTTTGGCCGCCAGTCTGGCCGCATTGGCTGTCCATACTTCAAAGTCCTCGCGACCGTGTCCCGGCGCGGTGTGCACGAAACCGGTGCCCGCGTCGTCGGTGACGTGATCGCCGGCAAGGAGAGGAACGAGGAAGTCGTAATCGCCGGCCACCCCTTTGAGCGGATGCGCGCAGCCGAGCCGGCCGATCGTCTCAGGCGACAGCTGCGCCATCTCTTTGAACGCCGTTACCCGCGCCTGTCGCAGCACATCGAGCGCAAGCTTGCGCGCCAGCACATATTTATCGCCGACTTTGGCCCAATTTCCCTCGGGTGCGTCGGTGACCTGATACAGGCCATATTCGATGGCGCTCGAATAGCTGATCGCCCGGTTGCCGGGGATGGTCCACGGCGTCGTGGTCCAGATGACAATGGATGCATTGTCGAGATCGTCGCGATCGGGCGTTGCAATCGGAAACTTCACCCACACTGTGTCGCTGACGTAATCCTCGTATTCGACCTCGGCCTCGGCCAGCGCGGTCTTCTCCACCACCGACCACATCACCGGCTTCGACCCGCGATAGAGCGTGCCGTTGGCGGCGAACTTCATCAATTCGCGCGCGATCTGCGCCTCCGCAAACGGCTCCATGGTGGTGTAGGGATGCATCCAGTCGCCGGTGACGCCGAGCCGTTCGAACTCAGCGCGCTGCACCTCGATCCAGTGCTCGGCGAAGGCCCGGCATTCGCGGCGGAATGCCACCAGGGCTGCCGGATTTGAAAAATCCGGCTTCGGCTTACCCCTGGCGCGGTAATTCTCCTCCTCGATCTTCCACTCGATCGGCAGGCCGTGACAGTCCCAGCCCGGCACGTAATTGGAGTCATGGCCGAGCATCTGCTGGCTGCGCGTCACCACATCCTTAAGGATCTTGTTGAGCGCATGGCCGATATGGATGTTGCCGTTGGCATAGGGTGGCCCGTCATGCAGCACGAAGCGGGGCTTGCCCTTGGCCGCCACGCGCAACCGGCCATAAAGATCGATCTTCTGCCAGCGCGCCAGAAACTCCAGCTCCTTTTGCGGGAGGCCGGCGCGCATCGGGAAGTCGGTCTTCGGCAGAAACAGCGTTTGCGAGTAGTCGCGCGCTTTGGTCGGGCTCTCGTTCATGGCCGCGCCTTCTAACACGAGCCGGGCGCAATGCGGAAAGACCCCATTTGCGACCAAGAACCGGCGCGAGGCCGGTCGTGGGGAACGCCGTCGCAAAATAGGCGTTGATTCGGAATATTTAGATATTTAGCGGGTTGTTGCGGGATGTCGGAGGGTTTGTGGACTATATCCGGGCCAAACGCGAAGTCCGCCACGCGCTGGTGATCAGCGACCCGACGCCCGTCGGCAACGTGCAAAACATGTGGGGATCGGTAGGCCAAGTGGCGACCGTCGGCATTTTCCTGCTGCTATTCGGCGCCTTCCTTTACCTCGGCCGCGCCATCCTGCTGCCGGTGCTGGCCGCCGCGATCATTGCGCTCACTTTGGCTCCGCTCATCAAGGCACTCGCGCGGGCCGGAATTTCCCCTTGGATCACCGGCCTCTTTATCCTGCTGGTCGGGTTCGGCGCCATGAGCCTTCTTGGCATGGCCTTGGCCGGCCCGGTGAGCAACTGGATCGCCCAAGCGCCGCAGATCGGCGCCGCCATCCAGCAGAAGCTTTCAGTGCTCGATCAGCCGCTCGCGGCTCTGCACCAACTCGAAGGCGCGCTGTTCGGCAACGCCAATACGCAAATGAACATCAGTGCGCCCAGCGTGGTGCTGCCGGTGGTCGCTTTCCTCACTCCGGCCGCTGGCGAGGTGCTGGTGTTCTTCGTGACGCTGTATTTCTTTCTGATCGGTCAGACCGAACTGCGCAATCAGGCAGTCAATATGTTTGCCGACCGCGATTCCAAGCTCCGATTTTTGAAAATCATGCACGACATCGAGCGCAACCTTGCCGGCTATCTGACCGTGGTGACGATCATCAATGCCGCGGTCGGCACCATCGTCGCCGTCGGCGCCTGGCTCATCGGCTTGCCCAACCCGGTGATTTTCGGCCTGTTGGCGGCGATTTTGAATTACGTGCCCTATCTCGGGCCGGCGGTGATGGTGGTGGTCATGTTCGGCGTCGGGTTGGTCAGCTTTGCGTCGCTCAGCCACGCCTTTATCGCGCCGCTCGGATTCATTGCCGTCACCACGACGGAGGGCCACTTCGTCACTCCGACCATCGTCGGCCGGCGGCTTACGCTCAATCCGCTGTTGGTGTTTTTGGCGCTCGCCTTCTGGACCTGGATGTGGGGACCGTTCGGCGCGCTGTTGGCCGCCCCGCTCTCGATCGTCGCCCTGGTCGTTTTCAATCATCTCGTTCCGGCCGAGGAGGTCAAACTCCCCGACTGAATGAGCCTTTTCCGCCCTTGATCTTTGTCAATGGAACTTTCCCGAACGTTGGGTCATTATCCGGGCAATCCGTCAGTCTTATTCCAAGGAGTTCACGCATGCCCGGCGCATCGACGATTTCACCCGAAATGCGCGATATGACACGCGACACCGCCGAGCAGGCGCGCGAAGGCGTACGCGAAGCCAACAAAGCGGCTTCAGAGGCATCGGGCAACATCCAAACGGATTTGCAAACGGATTTGCAGGCGTTGCGTGATGACTTTGGTCGGCTGGCCGAACAGATGGCCGACATTCTCGCCAACCGTGGCGGCGCGGCCTGGCAGCGTGCCCGCTCCAGCGTCGACGATGTCGTCGCCGACGCCCAGGACCGCGGCCGCGAGGCTGTAGGCGCGCTGCGCGAGGTATCGGACAATTTTGTCGAAGCGCTCGACGACTCGATCAAGACAAGGCCCTATGTCACGCTCGCGGTCGTCGCCGGGCTCGCCTTTTTGTTCGGAGCAACGTGGCGCCGATAATCGGGCGCCGCTCGGAAACCTGCGATGCTCAACACCCTGACACGCGAGATCACGCTGGCGATCCAGGCCAGAAGCGGCACCAGCGTGGCCGTAATCGTCTGGCTCGCCATCCTGGCGCTGGCGGCGTTCATAGCCTTCGCGTTTCTGTGTGTCAGCGGCTACGCTTGGTTTGCGGTCCAGTTCGGCGACGTGTTTGCCGGCCTGATCATGGCCGGCATTTTTGCCGCGATTGCGCTGATGGCCTTGCTGATGGCCGCGCTGGTCCGCCGCCGCGTGCGCGAGCGCGCCATCCTCGCCCGTGCCGCCAAAGCGCATTCACCGTCCTGGCTGCTCGATCCGAAGCTCCTTGGCGTCGCCGTCGAGGCCGGCCGCAGCATTGGCTGGCAGCGCCTGATCCCGGTGGCACTGTTGGGCGTCTTGGCGGCACAGTGGGCGCGCGATTACCGCAAGCAGGAACGGCAGAAAGACTCCGACGGCATATAACTTTTCGGAAAACCGGGACTGGCCTCGGACCAAGTCCGAGGCCAGTCATTGTACCGATTATGGCTAAATCGGCGGGAACGCCCCGCTCGCCTGCGCCAGGGCCTGACGCGCCCGGCGAGAGTCATCGTGCATCTGCCGGACGAGTTCGTCGGCCGAGGCGAACGTCGCCTCGTCGCGAATGAAGGCGATGAACGCGACGTCGATCGCGTCGCCGTAGAGATCGCCGGAAAAATCGAACAGGAACGTTTCGAGCAGAACTTTGCCGGCGTCGAACATCGGCCGCCGGCCGAAGCTCGCGACGCCGTCGTAATGGCGGCCGCGCCAGCCGACGCGTACCGCATAGATGCCGTGGCGGAGGCCGCAGGACGGGTCGGGCACGAGATTCGCCGTCGGAAAACCAAGCTCGCGGCCGCGCTTGTCGCCGTGGATCACCGGACCGGAGATAAACCAGGGATAGCCCAGCAACTCTTCGGCCTCGGCGAGGCAGCCGGCAGCAAGAGCCTCGCGGATCGGCTGCGACGAGACTGGACGGCCGCGATCCTGCAAAGGCGGCACCACGTCGACGGTAAAACCCCGTTTGGCGCCTTCAGCCGCCAGAAACTCCGGCGCGCCGCCACGATTGGCGCCGAAGTGGAAGTTAAAGCCGATCGCCGCGCCGCGCACGGCGAAGCGCTCGACCAGGATCCGGGCAACGAACGCTTGCGCCGTGAGTTGCGCCAGCGCCTCGTCGAAGGTGAGCACGATCGCGCCGTCGAGCCCGGTGGCGGCCAAGAGGCGTAATTTGGCGGTTTCGTCGGTCAGACGAAACAGCGGCTCGCCGGGGTTGAAAAAGGTACGCGGATGCGGCTCGAAGGTCAGCGCCGCGGCCGGACAGGCAAGCGCCGTCGCCCGCCGTTGCGCCGCGGCGATGACCGCCTTGTGACCGCGGTGCACGCCGTCGAAATTGCCGATAGCGACCACGGCGCCGCGCAGCCCGCCATCCGACGCAAAATCGCGCACGAGGCTGAAATTCTTCGCCGCCATCGCTCTCAGATCGTTAACAACCGGTTACGGATCGATCCCGGAGTGGTGCCGTCGCCTCAACCGTAAAGTCAAGGGACTGCCCTGCCCCAGCGGTTAACCGCGCGTTCAAAAACCCGGTGTAGCCTGCCGGGCTGTGGAAGCGGTGGCCGGGCGGATATTGCTCGGCGCGCCGGTTCGCCCGTAAGACAAGTCCTCGCGCGGTTAACCGCGCCATATTCGCGCCGGTCGCGCGCTAAGGAGCTGAGCGATGGCGCTCGATCCGAAAATGCCGGTGCTCGTGGTCGACGACTACGGCACCATGGTACGCATCATCCGCAATCTTTTGCGGCAAATCGGGTTCGAAGATATCGACGACGCACCGGACGGCAGCATTGCGCTCGAAAAGATGGGCTGCAAGCGGTACGGCCTCGTCATCTCGGATTGGAATATGGAACCGATGACGGGCTTCGATCTGTTGCGCCGCGTGCGCGCCACGCCGGACATCGACTCGACCCCATTCATCATGGTGACAGCCGAATCCAAGACCGAGAACGTGATCGCAGCGAGAAAGGCCGGCGTGAATAATTACATCGTCAAGCCGTTCAACGCGCAGACGCTTAAGGCCAAGATCGAGGCGGTTTTTGCTCCAAGGCAGGAATTCGCCGCGGCGGTGGAGCAGACCAACGCCGCCACGTTTGTCGGCGCCCGGGCGCCGCGCAACGCCTGACGCCCCAACTCCTAAGCGAAGTCTCACCAGACCAGAGCGCGCATCACCGCCTTCGGCGCCACGGTCGCGGCGGTGAAGGTCGCGTTGAGCGCCGCCATGTCCGGCGCATCGCGGGACCCGTATTCCTCGGCATGAATGGCGGAGGTGACGAACATATAATCGAGGCCGAACGCGGCGGCTCCCTTCAAATCGGTGCGCACCGAATCGCCGATCGCCAGCACGCGGCGGCGTGCCGGCGCGATCCCGCCGCGCAAGGCCGCGGCCGTCTGCAGTGCAGCGTCGTAGATCGGCGCATGCGGCTTGCCGCAGTAAAGCACCGCGCCACCCAGCGCCGCATAGGCGTCGGCCAAGGCGCCGGCGCAATAGACCAGCGTATCGCCGCGCTCGACGACCATGTCGGGATTGGCGCAAACCATGAACAGCGAACGCGCGCGCATCGCCGCCAGCATGTCGCGATAGCTGGCCGGGGTTTCGGTGGTGTCGTCGAACAGCCCGGAGCAGACCACGTAGTCGGCGGCTTCGAGAGCGGCGAACGTCACGTCGAGGCCGGCAAAGATCGAAAGGTCGCGCTCCGGGCCGAGATGAAAGACGGTCTGCGGCAACCGCGAAGCGACGATGCCGCGGGTGACGTCGCCGGAACTGGTGATCGCGGCATAGGCGTCGCGCGGCACGCCGAGCCGGTCAAGGATGCGCGCCACCGATTCGCCCGCACGCGGTGCGTTGGTGATCAGGATCGCGGTGCCGCCGCGCTCGCGGAACCGCAACAGCGCGTCGCAGGCGGCCGGAAAAGCGGCAAGTCCGTTGTGAATGACGCCCCAGACGTCGCACAGCAGTACGTCATAGTCTCGCGCCAGCGGCTGGAAATTTTCGATGAATGGCGTCGTCATTGCGTTATTGCCGGCGAAGGACGGACGAGCGACAGCGGAGCAGGCCGCCGGATGGCTTGTCGCTATCGTGCC
>JBAQHW010000075.1:0-22671 GCA_049288525.1 Xanthobacteraceae bacterium | reverse complement strand
ATGCTCGACGTCGATTTCGCCGAATTGCGCGAAGGCTTTCTCAGCTATCTTCCGGTGGGCGCGCTGGTCGGCGCCGTGCTCTTGGCCGAGCTCCTGGTCGTGGTAGGCGCCTGGGCGATAGGGCCGGCCGTGGTGAAGGGCATTGCCGCGCCGATCCCGAGCGGGGTCACCAATACGGAAGCGCTCGGCCTCGTGCTGTACACCCGCTACGTCTATTTCTTCCAGTCCGCCGGCCTCATCCTGCTCGTCGCCATGATCGGCGCCATCGTGCTGACGCTGCAGCATAAGCCGAACGTGCGGCGGCAGAGCATTGCCAGCCAGGTCGCGCGCAACCGGGCGACCGCGATCGACGTCGTCAAGGTCAAGCCGGGGCAAGGACTATCGTGAGGCGGACGCTGTCATGACGATCGGTCTCGGTCATTATCTTGCGGTGGCGGCGGTGCTGTTCACGCTGGGCATTTTCGGCATTTTCTTGAATCGCAAGAACGTCATCGTCATTCTGATGTCGATCGAGCTCATTCTGCTTTCGGTCAACATCAATCTCGTGGCGTTTTCGAGCTTCCTCGGCGACATCGTCGGCCAAGTCTACGCGCTGATCGTCCTGACTGTCGCAGCGGCCGAGGCGGCGATCGGGCTGTCCATTCTGGTCGCCTATTACCGCAATCGCGGCTCGATCGCGGTTGAAGACATCAATGCGATGAAGGGTTAGCGCATGATCCCGAAAAATAGATACCGGTTTTCGGAAAAGATCATGCGCCAAACGACAATGGGTGGCAGCATTCCTCAACGCGGCTGGGGCAGATTCTAGCATGTACGAAGCCATCGTAGCCCTGCCGCTGCTCGGCGCGATCATCGCCGGCCTGATCACGCTGATCGGCGCCCATAATCGTTTCCCGGGCGAGGATCCGCCGCCGCCGCACGACGATCATGCGGCAGCGCCGGTGCCCGAAGATCATCCGCACGGCGCGCCCGATCCGCATGCGGCGCATGCCGCTTTCTCCAACACCCATGCCGAGGAGCATGCGCCGCACGAGCCTTCGGCGGCGGGATCGCTGCCCGCTATGCTGGTGACCTCGACCTTCCTGGTTATCGCCTGCGTCTTGTCGTGGCTCGCATTCTACGACGTCGGCATCGAAGGTCATGAGACGCGCATTACGCTGTTCTCGTTCATCAGTTTTGCCGACTTGCACTCGGAATGGGCGCTGCGCATCGATTCGCTGACCGCGGTGATGCTGGTCGTGGTCACCACTATCTCATCGCTCGTGCACATCTATTCGATCGGCTACATGGACGAGGATCCCTATAAGCCGCGCTTTTTCTGCTATCTGTCGTTCTTCACCTTCGCCATGCTGATGCTGGTGACGGCCGACAATCTCGTGCAAATGTTTTTCGGCTGGGAAGGCGTCGGCTTGGCGAGCTATCTCTTGATCGGCTTCTGGTATTACAAGCCTGAAGCCAACGCCGCGGCGATCAAGGCCTTCATCGTCAACCGCGTCGGCGATTTCGGCTTCTCGCTCGGAATATTCGCGGTCTTCTATCTCACCGGCGCCATCGACTTCGATACCATTTTCGCGCAGGCTCCGGCGCTGGCGAGCAAGAGCTTTCATTTCCTCAGTTGGGACGTCAACGCCCTGACCGTGGTGTGCCTGCTCTTGTTCATGGGTGCCATGGGCAAGTCGGCGCAGTTTTTGCTCCACACCTGGCTGCCCGACGCGATGGAAGGCCCGACCCCGGTCTCGGCGCTGATCCACGCCGCGACGATGGTCACCGCCGGCGTGTTCATGGTGGCGCGGCTGTCGCCGTTGTTCTCGCTGTCGCCGGACGCTTCCGCCTTCGTCACCTTTATCGGCGGGACCACGGCGATGTTCGCCGCGACCATCGCCCTGGTGCAGAACGACATCAAGCGCATCATCGCCTACTCGACCTGCTCACAGCTCGGCTACATGTTCGTCGCCATGGGGGTAGGGGCCTATTCGGTCGGCATGTTTCATCTTTTTACGCATGCGTTTTTCAAAGCGCTGCTGTTCTTAGGCTCGGGCTCGGTGATCATTGCGATGCATCACGAGCAGGACATCCGCCACATGGGCGGTCTGTGGCGAAAGATTCCGTTCACTTACGCCGCTATGCTTTTCGGAACCTTGGCGCTGACCGGTTTTCCGCTGACCGCCGGATATTTTTCCAAAGACGCCATCATCGAGGCGGCCTCGGTCAGCTCCAATCCGATGGCGGCGTACGGCTATCTGATGACGCTCGGCGCCGCGGCGCTGACCGCGTTTTATTCCTGGCGGCTGATCTTCAAGACCTTCCACGGCACCCCGCACGACCAGCATCATTACGACGCGGCGCACGAAAGCCCGAAGGCCATGCTTATTCCGCTGGCGGTTCTGGCTTTCGGTTCGATCGCCGCCGGCTGGCCGTTCCTGTCGATTTTCACCGGACATGGCGCCGAAGGCTTCTTCCGCGAAGCATTGAAACTGGGCGGTGCGCAGACGCTGTTCGAAAACGCCGAGAAGCTGCCGTTGTGGTTCTCGCTGCTGCCGACCCTGATGATGATCGTAGGCTTCCTGGTCGCCTATCAGTTCTATATCCGCCGGCCCGATTTGCCGGTGGCGCTGGCGCGCGATCAGCGCGTGCTCTACGAGTTCCTGCTCAACAAGTGGTACTTTGACGAGATCTACGACTTTATTTTCGTGCGTCCGGCGATGTGGCTTGGACGGCTGTTCTGGAAGGGCGGCGACGGCTTCCTCATCGACGGCTTCGGTCCCGACGGCGTGTCGGCGCGCGTGCTCGATGTCACCCGCAACGTGGTGCGTCTGCAAACCGGTTATCTCTACCACTACGCTTTTGCCATGCTGATCGGCGTCGCCGGGTTCATCACCTGGTTCATGTTCGCGGGACCGCACTGATGATGAGCTGGCCGATTCTTTCCGTCGTCACGTTCCTGCCGCTGGTGGGCGCGCTGTTCATCGCCTTCCTCAAGGACGATGCCGGCGGCGTCCGCAACGCGCGCTGGGTGGCGTTGTGGACCACGCTCATCACTTTCGCCATCTCGCTCATTCTGATCTGGCGCTTCGATCCGTCGAGTGCGGATTTCCAGTTCGTCGAAAGGCGCCCCTGGCTCGGCGGCACCATCACTTACGCAATGGGCGTCGACGGCATTTCGCTGCCGTTCGTGGTGCTGACCACGGCGTTGATGCCGATTTCGATCCTGGCGAGCTGGACCTCGATCCAGCGCCGGGTGCGCGAATATATGATCGCGTTCCTGGTGCTCGAGACGCTGATGGTCGGCACCTTCTGCGCGCTAGACCTGGTGCTGTTCTATCTGTTCTTCGAAGGCGGCCTTATTCCGATGTTCCTGATCATCGGCGTCTGGGGCGGCCCGCGCCGCGTCTATGCGAGCTTCAAGTTCTTCCTTTATACGCTCCTCGGCTCGGTGCTGATGCTGCTCGCCATCATGGCGATGTACTGGCAGGCCGGCACGACCTACATCCCGACGCTGCTGCATCATCCGTTCCCGCTCGCTTTGCAGACCTGGGCCTGGTTCGCTTTCCTCGCCTCCTTTGCGGTGAAAATGCCGATGTGGCCGGTGCACACCTGGCTGCCGGACGCCCACGTCGAAGCGCCCACCGCCGGCTCGGTGATCCTGGCGGCGATCCTCCTCAAAATGGGCGGTTACGGATTTTTACGCTTCTCGCTGCCGATGTTTCCCGAAGCCTCGCACCATTTGGCGCCGCTGATTTACGCGCTGTCCGTCATCGCCATCATCTACACGTCCTTGGTGGCGCTGATGCAGGAAGACGTGAAAAAGCTGATCGCCTATTCGTCGGTGGCGCATATGGGTTTTGTCACCATGGGAATCTTCGCGGTGACGGCACAAGGTGTGGCTGGCGGCATTTTCCAGATGATCTCGCACGGCATCGTCTCCGCCGCGCTGTTCCTGTGCGTCGGCGTGGTCTACGACCGCATGCATACCCGCGAAATCGCCGCCTATGGCGGGCTCGTCAACCGCATGCCGCTATACGCATTCGTCTTCCTGGTGTTTTCGCTGGCCAATGTCGGATTGCCGGGCACGTCCGGCTTCGTCGGCGAGTTCTTGACCCTGATCGGCACCTTCCGCGTCAACACTTGGGTGGCGACGCTGGCGACGCTCGGCACCATCCTGTCGGCGGCCTATGCGCTATGGCTCTACCGCAAGGTGATTTTCGGCAAGCTGGAGAAGCCCAGCCTCGCCGCCATCCGCGACATCGGTTGGCGCGAGATCGCCATTTTGACGCCGCTGGTGGTGCTGACCATTTTTTTGGGCATTTATCCGAAGCCGGTGCTCGACATGTCGTCGGCGTCGGTCGCCCAATTGATCGATAATTACCATCATGCGCTGAGCGCCGTGCAGACGGCCGCGCTGACCAAATAAGACCGCAGGACTCCATGGACAGCATGCATCTTGCCAGGCTCCTTCCGCTCTTGCCGGAGATCATCGTCGGCGGCGGTGCCATGGCCTTATTGATGACGGCTGTGTTCAGCAGCGGCCGCCTCGGGCGCACGATTGATTACGCCGCCATCGCCATCCTGGCGATTGCCGGCGTCGCGCTGTTGCTGCTGCCGGCCGGCAAGCTGACGGGGTTCAACGGCAGCTTCATAGTCGACGACTTTGCCCGCTTCCTGAAGATATTGGCGCTGTTTGGCTCTGCGGCGGCCATCCTGCTGTCGCTCGATTACGCCGAGCGCGAGCATCAGTACCGGTTCGAAACCTCCGTGCTCATCCTGCTGTCGACGCTCGGCATGATGATGCTGATTTCGGCGGCCGATCTGATCGCGCTTTATCTCGGGCTCGAATTGATGAGCCTGCCGCTCTACGTCGTCGCCGCGAGCCATCGCGATAATCTGCGCTCGACCGAGGCCGGGCTGAAATATTTCGTCCTCGGCGCGCTGTCGTCGGGAATGCTGCTCTACGGCGCGTCGCTCATCTATGGCTTCACTGGCACAGTGAGCTTTGTCGGCATCGCACACGCCGCGGGGCAGGGCGGTCCGGGCAATATCGGATTGATCTTCGGCATCGTCTTTCTGTTCGCCGGCTTCTGCTTCAAGGTGTCCGCCGTGCCGTTCCATATGTGGACGCCGGACGTTTATGAAGGGGCGCCGACGCCGGTCACGGCATTCTTTGCCGCCGCGCCGAAAGTGGCGGGCATCGCCATGTTCGTGCGCGCCGCCATCATGGCTTTTCCCGGAATTACCGGCGAGTGGCAGCAGATCGTCGTCTTCGTCTCGATCGCCTCGATGGCGCTCGGCGCCTTCGCCGCGATCGGCCAGCGCAATATCAAGCGGCTGATGGCCTATTCGTCGATCGGCCACATGGGCTTTGCGCTGATCGGGCTCGCCGCCGGCACGTCGGAGGGCGTGCAAGGGGTGCTGGTCTATATTGCGATCTACATCACCATGACGCTCGGCGTTTTCGCCGTGATTCTGTCGATGCGGCGCTCGACCGGAATGGTCGAGTCGATCGACCAGTTCGCAGGGCTGGCACGCACGCATCCGGCGACGGCATTCTTCATGGCCATGCTGTTGTTTTCCATGGCCGGTATCCCGCCGCTTGCCGGGTTCTTTGCAAAATTTTATGTGTTTCTCGCCGCGATCAAGGCAGGCCTCTATGTGCTGGCGGTCATTGGCGTGCTGGCGAGCGTGGTCGGCGCCTATTATTATCTGATGATCATCAAGCTCATGTATTTCGACGAACCGGCGGAAAGCTTCTACAATATGCCGTATGAACTGCGCGTCGTGCTGGCGGTGTGCGGCTTGTTCAATATTCTGTTCTTTGTCTATCCGGGGCCGCTTATCAGCGTCGCCAGCGCGGCCGCGCAGTCTTTGTTTTAGAGCGCAATCGTTTCAAATGGAATCGATTGACGCTCTAACATTTTGGTGAAGCATGATCTTTTCGGAAAACCGGTTTCCACTTTTCCGGATCATGTTCTAATGCAGCTTGATCCGATAGCGGTCGCGGCCGGCGTGCGGCTCGAAGTGTTCGCCAGCGTCGGCTCGACCAATAAGGAAGCGCGCCTGCGCGTGCTGCGCGGCGACATGGCGCCGCTGTGGATCACGGCAGTGACGCAAACCGACGGTCGCGGCCGGATGGATCGCTCCTGGGCATCGCCGTCCGGCAATCTTTATGCCAGCCTGTTATTGCGCGAGCCGGCAGCGTCCGAGCGGGCGCCGGAGCTCGGTTTTGTCGCCGCCTTGGCGGTGCGCGACGCGGTGATCGCCGAAGCTGCGCCGCTTGCAGCGCAGCTTGCCTTCAAATGGCCGAACGACCTGCTTCTTGCCGGTAAGAAATGCGCGGGCATTTTGATCGAAGGCGAGGTCGACGTCGACAATCGCGTCAGCGCCGTCATCGGCATTGGGGTCAACTGCGCAAGCCATCCGGACAACACCGCCTATCCGGCGACGGATCTTGCAGCCCACGGCGCCGCCGTCGCCCCGGAGCGCCTGTTCCGGCAGCTTTCCGCCGCCATGTGCCGCCGCCTTGCGATGTGGGACCGCGGCCTGGCTTTCTCCGCTATTCTCGGCGACTGGCTGTCCGCCGTGAGCGGGCTTGGCGAGGAGATCATCGTGCGCAACGGCTCTGGCGAAAAGCGCGGCCGCTTTGTCGGGCTCGATCCATCCGGGCGGCTCGTTCTCCAAACACCGGCCGGTGCAACCGAGAAAATATCGGCAGGAGACGTGTTTCCCCTCGATGTTCACGAGCAGCAGCGCGCTGCCAGCCGGACGGACTGATGGCCCACAACGAGCTCGTATTCGCGCCGCTTGGCGGCATCGGCGAGATCGGGATGAACCTCTCGATCTATGGCTTCGGCGATGCACGGCGCCGGCAATGGATCATTGTCGATTGCGGCGTGTCGTTTGCCTCCGAGGAGCAATTGCCGGGCATCGATCTCATCCTGCCGGACATCGCCTATCTGATCGAGGAGCGCAAAAACATCCTCGGTCTCCTGCTCACCCATGGGCACGAAGATCATATGGGCGCGCTGATCGATCTGTGGCCGCGGCTCAAGGTGCCGCTTTACGCCACGCCGTTCACGGCAGCCTTGTTTGAGGCCAAGCGGGCGTCCGAGCCCGGCGCGCCGCAGATTCCGGTCAAGATCGTACCGATGGGTGGCCACCTCGAACTCGGCCCATTCGCCATCGATTTCATTAACGTCGCCCATTCGATCCCGGAATCGAATGCGCTCGCCATCCGCACGCCAGCCGGCACCGTGCTCCATACCGGCGACTGGAAGATCGATCCGACGCCAACCATCGGCGCGCCGACCGACGCGGCCCGGCTCAAAGCGCTGGGCGACCAAGGCGTGCTGGCGCTGATCGGCGATTCCACCAATGCCGTGCGGGAAGGGCGCTCGCCGTCGGAGGCCGACGTTGCCAAGACGCTCTACGAATTGATCCGCACGGCGCCGCGCCGCGTGGCGGTGACCACGTTTGCCTCGCATGTCGGGCGGTTGCGTGCCGTGGCCGACGCCGCGCGAGCGGCGGAACGCGAGGTCGTCATCGTCGGCCGCGCCATGGAGCGCGTCGTGCAGGTGGCGCGCGAAACCGGCTATCTCGACGGCGTGCAGGATTTCCGCAGCGCCGACGCCTACGGCTATCTGCCGCCCGACAAGGTGCTGGCGTTGTGCACCGGCAGCCAGGGCGAGCCGCGCGCCGCGCTGGCGCGCATCGCGCAGGACGAACACCCGGACGTCACCTTGTCGCGCGGCGATCGCGTGATTTTCTCGGCGCGGCCGATCCCGGGCAACGAAAAGGCCGTTGCACGGGTCATCAACGGCTTGGTGGAGCAGGGCATCGAGGTCGTCACCGACCGCACCCATCTGGTGCATGTCTCGGGCCACCCGCGGCGCGACGAGCTGCGCGACATGATCGCCTGGGTGCGGCCGCAAATCCTGATCCCGGCGCATGGCGAGGCGCTGCATCTGGCTGAGCATGCCGCGCTCGCCCGCAGTGCCGGCGTACCCAAAGTGCTGGTATGCCGGAACGGCGACCTGGTCCGGCTCGCTCCGGACGGTCCGGAAATCGCCGACGAGGTGCCGTCGGGCCGGCTTTACAAGGACGGCTCGCTCTTGATCAGCGCCGAGTCACGCACGGTCGCGGCGCGGCGCCGCTTGAGCTTCGCCGGCATCGTTTCAGTGGCGCTGGTGCTCAACGACAATGGCCAGCTCTTGGCCGACCCCGAAGTGGAGCTCATCGGGTTGCCCGAAGCGGATGCCAGCGGGGTCGCCCTGCTTGCGATCGCGCGCAAAGCGGTTGAGGAAACCTTCGAGAACCTGCCCAAGGCGCGCCGCCGCGATGCCGACGCCGTGGCCGAAGCGGTGCGCCGCGGCGTGCGCGGCCGCATCGCCGAGCGCTGGGGCAAGAAGCCGATCTGCCACGTGCATGTGCTGGTGGTGTAGAATGCAAGGCCCGGTTTGTCCGATTTGCAGGAGACCGACACCGTGATCGGCAGGCTCAATCACGTGGCGATCGCGGTGCGCGATATCGGCAAGGCGGCCGCGCTATACCGCGATATCCTGGGCGCAAATGTCTCAGCCGCCGTGGCCCAGCCCGACCACGGTGTGACCACAGTTTTCATCACATTGCCCAATACCAAGATCGAGCTGCTTGAGCCGCTGGGTGACGATTCTCCCATCGCCAAATTCCTCGAGCGCAATCCGGACGGCGGCATGCACCATATCTGCTACGAGGTGGACGATATCCGCGCCGCGCGCGATGCACTCAAAGCGCGGGGCGCGCGCGTGCTGGGCGACGGCGAGCCGAAGTCCGGCGCGCACGGCAAGCCAGTACTGTTCCTGCATCCGAAGGACTTTTCCGGCACGCTAATCGAATTGGAACAGGCTTAAGCGATGACCTTCGCGACGGCGCTCGCCGCGTTTTTTCTGATCTGGTGGATCAGCTTGTTCGCCGTGCTGCCGTGGGGCGTGCACAGCCAGCAGGAAAGCGGTGGCGAGATCGCGCCCGGCACCGATCCCGGCGCCCCGGTCAGCTTCCGGCTTGGTCGCAAGCTATTGTGGACGACCGCCGTGGCCTGCGTAATCTATGCCGGGTGTTTTGCCCTTTATAGCCAGCATTTCGTCAGTTTATCCGACCTGATGGGCCGGTACGATTACGCAAAATATTGATGGAATCAGGATATTATCAGAATTGCATGACTCGGAATATTAGCTAAGGAAACTGCCAGCGAAGGCTGGCACCAAAAAGAAAAAGCAGGGCCAAGGCCCTGCCATAAAATCCTCATCTAACCCATAACCCACGCTTACTTTTGAGTACGCATTACCGGCGTGGCTGGCGATGCTTTACGCTCGCGGGTCATCCTCCCGAGACTTGGACCGCTTTCCCGATCGCCGCACCTAGATCGCTTCGCCGGGTTCGCGCAGCATTGGTAGTCCATCTCACGGCTATTGTCATCATGTTACCACTTATCGCCGGCAAAAATTTTCGGCCGGACATTTGCGCTGGAAGCCCGCCGGCAGCGGCCGGAAAAGGCGGCTCCCGCGCTGCCTCTTGTATTTCCGCCGCCGTTGCGGCTTCACTGCCAGTCCAATTCCCGACCTTGATCTGCGATTAGGAATTCATGCGCCTTTCCCGCTACTTCCTGCC
Source organism: Xanthobacteraceae bacterium (assembly GCA_049288525.1). Lineage (GTDB taxonomy): Bacteria > Pseudomonadota > Alphaproteobacteria > Rhizobiales > Xanthobacteraceae > BOG-931. The sequence continues at coordinate 13,035 of JBAQHW010000075.1, read as the reverse complement.
GATTTTGCGCGAGGTTCCGAAAGAGGCCGAGATCATCTCGCATCGGCTCATGCTGCGTGCCGGGATGATCCGGCAGGAGGCGGCCGGAATTTATGCCTTCCTGCCGCTTGGCTTTCGCGTCCTGCAAAAGGTCTGCGCCATCGTCCGCGAGGAGCAGAATCGCTCCGGCGCCGTCGAGCTGTTGATGCCGACGCTGCAGTCGGCCGAGCTATGGCGCGAGAGCGGCCGCTACGAGGCCTATGGCAAGGAAATGCTGCGAATCAAGGACCGGCACGAGCGCGACATGCTCTACGGTCCGACCAACGAGGAGATGATCACGGAGATCTTTCGCGCCTATGTGCGCTCGTACAAGGATCTGCCGCTCAACCTCTATCATATCCAATGGAAGTTCCGCGACGAGGTGCGGCCGCGATTCGGCCTGATGCGCGGGCGCGAATTCCTGATGAAGGACGCCTATTCCTTCGACCTCGACTTCGCCGGCGCCAAACACGCCTATAACCGCATGTTCGTCGCTTACTTGCGCACTTTCGCCCGGATGGGCCTGCGTTCGATCCCAATGGTGGCGGAAAGCGGTCCGATCGGCGGCAATCTGTCCCACGAGTTCATCATCCTCGCCGAAACCGGGGAAAGCGAGGTGTTTTGCGACCGGGAGTATCTCGAATTCGAAGTCCCCGGCCCCGACGTCGACTTCGAGCATGTCGGCCGCCTGCAGGCGATCGTCGATAAATGGACCTCGCTCTATGCCGCAACATCGGAGAAGCACGAGCCGGCCGCATTCGCCAAGCTCGGTCCGGACCGGGGCCTATCGGCGCGCGGCATCGAAGTCGGCCACATTTTCTATTTCGGCACCAAGTATTCCGAGCCGATGAAGGCCACTGTGACCACCCACGACGGCACCGATCGGCCGGTCCATATGGGCTCCTACGGCATCGGGCCGAGCCGGCTGGTTGCCGCCATCATCGAGGCGTCCCATGACGATGCCGGCATCAAATGGCCGGAGGCGGTCGCCCCCTTCAAGGCCATGATCCTCAACTTGAAGCAGGGCGGAACCGACACCGATCCGGCCTGTGAGCAGCTTTATGCGGCGCTCAATGGCAAAGGCGTCGAAACGCTCTATCACGACCTCGACGAGCGGCCCGGTTCCAAATTCGCCACCGCCGACCTGATCGGCATTCCCTGGCAGATCCTGGTGGGCCCGCGCAGCCTGGCAGAAGGCAAAGTGGAGGTGAAGCGCCGCGCCGATGGGGAGCGGCAACTCATGCCGCTCGCCGACGCCGTGGCCCGATTGACCGCATAAGCTGTGTGCGGCGACCGTTTGACGCAAAATCACAGGGCTTGAAAGCGCCAGAATCGTGTGAAACTCCGGGTATTCACGGGGACTGAAATAGACATGGCCGATTCGACCGGCACCCGACCCTTTTCCGCCTATGAATGGATGCTGTCGCTGCGCTACTTGCGGGCGCGGCGCAAAGAGGGGTTCATTTCCGTCATTGCCGGTTTCTCGTTTCTCGGCATCATGCTCGGCGTCGCCACCCTGATCATCGTCATGGCGGTGATGAATGGCTTCCGCCAGGAGCTGTTGTCGAAGATCCTGGGCCTCAACGGCCATCTCCTCATCCAGCCCCTGGAATCGCCGCTGACCGATTATGCCGCCGTCGCCGCTCGCGTCTCCAAGGTGCCGGGCATCTATCTGGCTGCGCCCTTGGTCGAGGGCCAAGCGCTGGCGTCCTCGCCGTTCAATGCGTCGGGCGTTGTGGTGCGCGGCATGCGCGGCGCCGACCTGATGAAGCTCACGCAAGTATCCAAGAACATCAAGCAGGGCTCGCTCGACAACTTCGACGACGGCCAGGGCATCGCTATCGGCTCGCGGCTGGCCGAGCAGCTTTCGGTGCGCGCCGGCGACAACCTGACCTTGGTGGCGCCGCGCGGCGCGGTGACGCCGATGGGCACCACGCCGCGCATCAAGGCCTATAAGATCGCCGCGGTATTCGAGATCGGCATGTCGGAATACGATTCCGCCTTCGTCTTCATGCCGCTGACCGAAGCGCAGGCCTATTTCAACCGGCCCGGCGACGTCACCGCGATCGAGGTCTATACCGACAATCCGGACAATATCGACAGCTACCGCAAGGCCGTCACCGCCGCCGCGGGACGGCCGATCTATATGGTCGACTGGCGGCAGCGCAACGCCACCTTCTTCAACGCGCTTCAGGTCGAACGCAACGTGATGTTCCTAATCCTCACCTTGATCGTGCTGGTTGCCGCACTCAATATCGTGTCGGGCCTGATCATGCTGGTGAAGGACAAAGGCAGCGACATCGCCATCCTGCGCACCATGGGAGCGACCCAAGGCGCGATCATGCGGGTGTTCCTCATCACCGGCGCCTCGATCGGTTTCGTCGGCACCGGGGTGGGTTTTGTTATCGGCGCCATCGTTTGCGCCTATATCGAGGACATCCGCCGCTTCATGTCGTGGCTGACGAATACCGAGTTGTTTTCGCCGGAGCTTTATTTCCTGTCGCAACTGCCAGCGCAGATGAATGTAAAGGAAACCGTTGCCGTCGTCGTCATGGCGCTCGGTCTGTCGCTATTGGCGACGCTTTATCCCTCCTGGCGCGCGGCGCGGCTCGATCCGGTCGAGGCGCTGCGCTATGAATGATCGGACGTGATGGACGACACCACGACGATAAGCCAAGCCGCTGCGCCGGCATCCGACCGCGACGAGCAGCCGCTGGTTTTTTTGCACGGCGTTTCGCGCCAGTTCCGCCAGGGGGATGCGACGCTCGACATTCTGCGCGGTGCCGAGCTTGCGGTATGGGCCGGGCAGTCGGTGGCGCTGGTGGCGCCGTCGGGCGCCGGCAAGTCGACATTGCTGCACATTGCCGGGCTGCTTGAACATGCCGATACCGGAGAGGTCTTTGTCGACGGCGTGCCGACCTCGACGCTCTCCGACATCGAGCGCACGCGCATTCGCCGCACCGAAATAGGCTTCGTCTATCAGGCCCATCATCTGTTGCCGGAATTTTCCGCGCTGGAAAACGTGGTGCTACCGCAGATGATCCGCGGCCTATCGCGGCGCGAGGCGAACACGCGCAGTGCCGAGCTATTGAGCTATCTTGGCCTGCACGATCGGCTCACCCATCGCCCGGCAGAGCTATCCGGCGGCGAGCAGCAACGCGTCGCCATCGCCCGCGCCGTCGCCAACGCGCCGCGCATTTTGCTGGCCGACGAGCCAACCGGCAACCTCGACGTCCATACCGGCGACCATGTCTTCGGCACTCTGCATCATCTGGTCCGCGCCTCAGGCCTCGCCGCCATCATCGCAACCCACAACATGGACATTGCCGCACAGATGGATCGGCGCGTGACGCTGCGCGAGGGCGCGATCATCGAGCTGACTTGAAGCTTGCTGTGCGCGCTAAAGCGTATCCCGATTTAACAGAATCGGAATACGCTTCTAGCTGTTTGTTCGGCGTGTCCTTTTCGCAAAACCGGTTTCCACTTTTGCGGGACATGCGCTAGCGCCGATACGGTCCGCGATAGGTATTGTTGCGCATGCAGAAGCCGCCGATGCCGCTGACGTCCGCCATGCACTGCCGGTAGGTCGCAAAACCGCAATTCATAGCGCCGCCCATGCCGCGGCCCGAATACTGTGCGCACCAGGGGTAGTTCTGCGCCTGCGCGGGCGCGGCCAATGCGGCGGCGCCGGCAATTCCTAAGGCGATGATGAGTAATTTCATATGGTGTCCCGGAGTTGAACTGACTGTCGGAGCAACAACGCTGCGCCGCCTGCGAGGTTCACCGCTGGGATGAAGAATGTGGACGGTGCTTGCGGCCTGGCGCCGGAGCGGCCACGGCAAGCGGCTTATATTGCGCATTGCGGTCGCAGAAACCGCCACTGCCCATGACCGTTGCGCGGCATTGCGCTTCGGTCGAAAACCCGCAATTGGTGCCGGCGCCATCGTGGAAGTTCGCGCACCACGGATAGTTCTGCCCCCGTACGCCTCCGGCAAACGGCGCGCCGCCGGTGATAACCGCTACCGTGAGCCAAAAACGCCGCCGGGCCCGGCGAAGCCGCGGCTTAGGACGAGTGGTGGACATGGTGAGGTGCCACCCGGCGAGCGGGCCGCCGGCCGGCGGGCGCCCGGTAGGTATTGTTTTGGATGCAGAAAGCGCCCATGCCCCGCGCCGTTGCCATGCATTGGTCGAAGCTGACAAAGCCGCAATTCATGGCCCCGCCCATATGGCCGGTATATTGCGCGCACCAAGGATAATTCTGCGCCTGTGCCGAGCTTGCGATCGCCAACGCGGCAAGCGTTATTCCGGCAAGGACGGCGAGCGTGGACGGCAAACGCTTCATAGCGGCCTCCTTAAAGGCGCGGCTTAAACGCCGCGAGCGCATCATTTAAAACACCGCGCGCCGCGATCAATTCGTTCGGCTGGAACAGGTCGCGCGTTCGTGAGCGCTTGAAGCAACAGCACTTGGAGCAGCAGCACTTGGAGCAGCAGCACTTGGAGCCCGAATACTTGGAGCCCGAGTACTTGGAGCAGGAACGGGAAGCGCAGAAAAAAACGGGACCGCCTCGCCGGCGGCCCCGCTCGGATGGTGTTCGCCGACGCTTCGGATCAGCGGCAGGGACGGCACCAGCAGCGATACGGGCCGCAGGTGCGGACGAAGCCCGGCCGGCAATAGGGCCCCCAACCGCGACAGGCGGTCTTTTCGATCGGGGTGTAGGCCTTGATCTGCGCCTGAATGCCGGCTGCGCCCGGCGCCTGGGTTTGCGCACTGGCGGCTATTGCCGTTACGCCGAGCATCAGCGCGGCTGCGGTCAAAGTCAGGGTCAGTTTTCGCATCGAATCCTCCTCCTCTTTGGTGATGACAACTGCCGAATAGAGTTGCGGAATAGACTTGCCGAAAGATTTACCGAATAGAGCGAAACTGCTACAGCGCCGCGATGGCTCACCCGCTGTGGCATGATCTCTCGCGCGCCTGACTCAGCGAGACGCTTGTCGTTATACGCCTTGCCCGCGCCGTTGAGTCGGTCGCTCCGACGCAAGCCGGAACTTCGGTCCACGCATGGGTAATGGGGTAGCGGCGAGCCCACGCGCCGAACGGGAAGACGCGGCGGCGCTATTTGCGCTCGGCGCCCGCGACCTTGCAGGTTTTCGGATTGACCAAATGGGTCCGAGAGCAGGCCGGACATGTGACGGATTGGTAGGTGTCACCCTCGGGAAGCGGGTCGGGGGCGACACCTTGCACGCTGTAGCCGGTCGCCGGACACCGGAAGATGAAGCTAGTCATCCCGTTTTCATAAATATGGGCGAACCAGCCGCAAATTACGGGAATCTACGTAGAATGTCGGGTCTCTTACATTTTCCTGCCAGCCGCCCTCGGGGCGCGGCCCGGTTTGGGCAAGGCAGTCTCGAATTTGAATAAGGCAGCCTCGAATAAGGCTGCCTGGAATAGGGCTTGCGGCCTACGCCGGGGTGGGCATAGTCGGCCCCATGAGCAAACCCCGAGTCACCTTCAAAATGCAGCGAATTGCCGAAGACGATTGGCAAATCTTGGCCGATTATCCGGGCGCCGAGACCAGGTACATCAAGGGGCTCAAGAGCAAAGCCGAGGTCGATGAGTGGCTGCAAGGAACCCGCCGCATAGACTGGCTCCGGTCGCAGGGTTACGCGAAATAGCTGAGCCGCCTAAGCGCCTTCTTGCCGCTTCGTGGCTGCACGCACGTCAAAAGAATAGGGTCGCCCACCAGCGCATTCTTAAAACGGCACTTTTCCAGCCATGCATCTGGGGAAGAAGTCGTTTGGCTTATTCGAATGTCCACGCCCCTTATATCCTCTCGCTACGGCCAGTTTCTGGCATTGTTCATAGGTCGGCTTCTTCGGACTTTTCGTTTGTGAAGCTAGCACTGGGGTACTCATCGAAAGAGCGATGGCAATTGCAAGTGGCCCACTCAAGAGTTTCATCATCACCTCCCCCACAAAGTTGCATTTCATTGTTCCTCAACCGCCAAACCTGGGCAAGCCTTAAGCAGCCGCCATAATTGAATCTGGCCCACCACCCATTAGTTGACTCAGAACATAAAGCGAACTATGTTCCGTTTTCGTTCTTCTTAAGGAGTGGGGAGATGGTTCGCAGATTTGCCGAAGAAGCTATGGCATTGGCGTCGTTGAGCTTGTTTCTCGGGACGGTGGCGGTCTGGGCGCAGGTGCTCGGCGTTCTGTGAGCGGTCCGCTGCCGGTGCGGCGTTAAACTGCGGGGACAACGGCCTCACGGACGGTCCCCATCGCGCGCCGAATCTGCGAGACCATGGGGCGAACCGCAGCGAGCGCATCTGCGCCACCGCGAGCCCGTCCGAGAGTAAGCCATGGCCGCAGCAAAACCGTCCGCCGCATCGCCTTTCGTCCATCTCCACGTCCATTCGTCCTATTCGCTGCTCGAGGGCGCGCTGACGGTGGCGCGGCTGGCGGAATTGGCCAAGGGCGACCGCCAGCCGGCGCTGGCGCTCACCGACACCGACAACATGTTCGGCGCGCTGGAATTCTCCGAAAAACTCGCCGGCTACGGCATCCAGCCGATCGTCGGCTGCGCGCTCGGCCTTGATTTTGGCGACGTCGAGACCCGTCCCGGCGCGCATGCGCGCGAGTGGCCGCGCCTCGTGCTGCTGGCGGCCACCGAAGCCGGCTATCGCAGCCTGATGCGGCTTGCGTCCCGCGCTTTCCTCGAAACCGCCCAGCAGGAACGCCCCCATCTCAAGCTCGAATGGCTCGACGGCGAGACCGACGGCCTGATCGCGCTCTCGGGCGGCCCCAACGGGCCGCTCGACACGGCCATCGTCGGCGGCCAGACCGCGCTGGCCGAGACACGCTGCGAAGTTTTGCAGCGGCTGTTCGGCGACCGCCTCTATATCGAGCTGCAGCGTCATGGCGTGCCGGCCGAGCGCGTGGCCGAGCCGGCGCTGATCGATCTTGCCTATGCGCGCGGCATCCCGCTGGTCGCGACCAACGAGCCGTTCTTCGCCGCCCGCGAGGACCACGAAGCGCACGATGCGCTGCTGTGCATCGCCGAAGCCAAGCTCATCGCCGATACCGATCGCCGCCAATTGACGGTCGAGCATCGCTTCAAGAGCCGCGCCGAAATGGCGGCGCTGTTCGCCGACCTGCCGGAGGCGCTGGCGGCGACCGTCGAGATCGCGCAGCGCTGTGTCTTCCGCCCGAAGAAAATGGCGGCGCCGATCCTGCCGCGATTTTCGACCGACCGCAGCGAAATCGCCCCTGACGAAGCCGAGGCGTTGCGCGTCGCCGCCGAAGCGGGGCTGCAAGCGCGGCTCAAGCGTTACGGCGTCGCCCAGGGCCACACCACGCAGGAATATCAGGACCGGCTTGCCTTTGAGCTCGGCGTCATCGGCCGCATGAAATATGCCGGCTATTTCCTCATCGTCGCCGACTTCATCCAGTGGGCAAAAGGGCAGGGCATTCCGGTCGGTCCCGGCCGCGGCTCCGGCGCCGGCTCGCTGGTCGCCTATTCGCTCACCATCACCGATCTCGATCCGATCCGCTTCGACCTGTTGTTCGAGCGCTTCCTCAATCCCGAGCGCGTGTCGATGCCGGACTTCGACGTCGATTTCTGCCAGGACCGGCGCGACGAGGTGATCCGCTACGTGCAGCAGCGCTACGGCGAGGATCGCGTCGCCCAGATCATCACCTTCGGCACCTTGCAGGCGCGCGGCGTGCTGCGCGACGTCGGCCGCGTGCTGCAAATGCCCTACGGCCAGGTCGACAAGCTATGCAAGCTCGTGCCGCAAAATCCGGCGGCGCCGATCTCGCTCAAAAGCGCCATCGACGGCGAGCCGCGGCTGCAGGCCGAGCGCGACCGCGATCCGGTCACCCGGCGCGCCTTCGATATCGCGCAACGGCTCGAAGGCCTGCACCGCCATGCCTCGACGCACGCGGCCGGCATCGTCATCGGCGAGCGCTCCTTGAGCGAACTCGTGCCGCTGTATCGCGATCCGAAATCGCTGATGCCGGTGACGCAATTCAACATGAAATGGGTCGAGCCGGCGGGGCTGGTGAAGTTCGACTTCCTCGGCCTAAAGACGCTTACGGTGCTCGACCTCGCCACCAAGCTGGTGCGCCGGCGCGGCGTCGACCTCGATCTGTCCAATCTGCCGCTCGACGACGGCAAGACTTTCGAAATGCTGGCGCGGGGCGAAACGGTCGGCGTGTTCCAGGTGGAAAGCGCGGGCATGCGCCGGGCGCTCATCGACATGCGGCCGGATCGTTTCGAGGACCTGATCGTGCTGGTGGCGCTCTATCGCCCGGGACCGATGGCGAATATTCCGACCTATTGTTCGCGCAAGGCAGGCCTCGAGCCGATCGGCTACCTGCATCCGAAACTCGAGCCGATCTTGAGGCCGACTTACGGCATCATCACCTATCAGGAACAGGTGCAGCAGATCGCGCGCGATCTCGCCGGCTACAGCCTCGGCAAGGCCGATATTCTGCGCCGCGCCATGGGCAAGAAAGACCGCAAGGAAATGGCCTCGCAGCGCGGCGATTTCATCGCCGGCGCGGTCGAGCACGGCATCGGCCGGCCCGACGCCGAAGCGATCTTCGACACCTGCGCCAAATTTGCCGAGTACGGCTTCAACAAATCGCACTCGGCGCCGTATGCGCTGTTGACCTACCAGACCGCCTATATGAAGGCGACGCACCCGGTCGAGTTTCTGGCGGCGTCGATGACGCTCGAAATGGGCGACACCGACAAGCTCGCCGAATTCCGCGCCGAGGCCGAGCGGCTTGGGCTGAAGGTCGAGCCGCCGTCGATCAATCGCTCGGGCGTCGCGTTCGAGGCCGATGGCAACACCATCCATTATGCGCTCGCCGCGCTGCGCGGCGTCGGCCGCCAGGCGGTCGAATCCATCGTAACCGCGCGCGGCGACAAGCCGTTCGCCGATCTCGCCGATTTCGGCCACCGCATCAATCCGCGCGCGGTCAACAAGCGCGTGCTGGAAAGCATGGTCGCGGCCGGTGCCTTCGATCCGATCGAGCCAAACCGCGCGCGCGCTTTTTCCGCAGTCGATGCGCTGTTGGCCACCGCCCAGCGCACGTCCGACGATGCGGCGCGCGGCCAGTCGGAACTGTTCGGCGGCGCGGCCGCGGCGCCGCCGATCATGCTGCACGCGCTGGAGCCGTGGCTGCCGGCCGAACGCCTGCAGCGCGAATTCGACGCGGTCGGATTTTTCCTGTCCGGCCACCCGCTCGACGACTACACGGTGGCGCTCAAGCGGCTGCGGGTGCAGTCCTGGGCCGAATTCGCCCGCGCGGTGAAGAATGGCGCCGGCGCCGGCCGCGTCGCCGGCACGGTGGTGTCGCGCACCGAGCGGCGCACCAAGACCGGCAGCAAAATGGGCATCATCGGCCTGTCCGATCCCACCGGCCATTACGAGGCGGTGCTGTTCGCCGAAGGGCTGGCGCAATATCGCGACCTGTTGGAGCCGGGCACCGCCGTGCTTTTGTTCCTCACCGCCGAAGTTCAGGCCGACGAAGTGCGCGCCCGCATCCAGTCGGTCGAACCGCTGGATGAAGCCGCGGCCAAAATGCAGCGCGGCCTGCGCGTGTTCCTGCGCGACCAGGAACCGCTCGCCGGCGTCGCCAAGCGGCTTGATCCGATGAAAAACGGCGGCCGGGCCGGCGCCGACGGCGCGCAGCAAACCGGCGAAGGCGAAGTCAGCATGGTGTTGTTGTTGAAGAACGGCAGCGAGGTCGAAGTGAAGCTGCCGGGCCGCTTTAAGGTCTCGCCGCAGATCGCCGGCGCCATCAAGGCGGTCACCGGAGTGGTCACGGTCGAGGCGCTGTAGGTCTCGTCATTGCGACATAGGCTCGTCATTGCGAGCGAAGCGAAGCAATCCAGCTTTTTCTCGCTAGCGGCCCTGGATTGCTTCGTCGCTTCGCTCCTCGCAATGACGGCGAAGGCGAAGCGATCGCGCATACAGCTAGGATCATGAAGCAGCCCGCGGCTATATCACGGCGAACCGTCGAAATGGGACGCTCTACGTCGGCGTTACGTCAAATTTACCGCAAAGGGCTTGGCAACATCGTACCAGTATCGTCGGCGGTTTCACAAAGAAATATAATTGCAAGATGGTCGTTTGGTACGAACTCCACTCCACCATGCTCGACGCGATTGCACGGGAAAAGCAGATCAAAGGTGGATCGAGAACGAAGAAGTTAGGTTGATAGAGGCGGCAAACCCTCAATGGCGGGATTTATACGGAGATCTGATTTAAGACCGTCATTGCGAGCGAAGCGAAGCAATCCAGGGACGCTCCGCTGCAATGACTTTTGCATTTAAGCGTGTCGCACGATAAGGAACGGCCGCCAATTCTCGATCGCGGATGGTCGTTTTGGATTCCAGTCCTATAAGAACGCGCCAAGTCGGCGATTGAAATTCCACTGACGGTGACACGACGCGCATGGCCCCACTTCTGCAGCTGAGAGACATTGCGCTTACGTTTGGCGGCACGCCGCTGCTCACCTCGGCCGAGCTTTCGGTTTCGGCCGGCGAGCGCGTCGGCCTGGTCGGCCGCAACGGTTCGGGCAAGTCGACGCTGTTGAAAATAGCGGCGGGACAGATCGAGCCGGACCGCGGCTCGGTATTCGTGCAGCCGGGGGCGCTGGTGCGCTACCTGCCGCAGGAGCCGGATTTCTCCGGCTTTGCCTCGACGCTCGCTTATGTCGAGGCCGGACTGCGCGCGGACGACGACCGCCATGCCGCCCGCGTCATGATCGAGCAACTCGGCCTCACCGGCGATGAGGACCCCGCCGAACTCTCCGGCGGCGAGGCGCGGCGCGCCTCGCTGGCGCGCGTTCTGGCGCCAAATCCGGATATTCTGCTACTCGACGAGCCGACCAATCATCTCGATCTCACCGCGATCGAATGGCTGGAATCCGAGCTCGGCAGCCGGCGCACCGCGCTGGTGATCATCAGTCATGATCGGAGGTTTCTCTCGACGCTGTCGCGCGGCACGGTCTGGCTCGACCGCGGGCTGACGCGGCGGCTCGATCGGGGTTTTTCGCATTTCGAAGAATGGCGCGATGCGGTCCTCGAGGAGGAAGAGCGCGAGCAGCATAAGCTCGATCGTAAAATCGTCGCCGAAGAGCACTGGCTGCGCTACGGCGTCACCGGCCGGCGCAAGCGCAATATGCGCCGCGTCGGCCTGTTGCGGGAGCTGCGGCAGCAGCGCCGCACCTATCGCGGCGTCATCGGCGATGCAGCGATCGTCGCCGGTTCGGCGCCGCCGTCCGGCGCTTTGGTGATCGAGGCCAAGGGCCTCGGAAAATCCTACGGCGAGCGTCCGATCGTGCGCGATTTCTCCATCCGCGTGGCGCGTGGCGACCGCATCGGCATCGTCGGGCCGAACGGCAGCGGCAAGACCACGTTGATCAACCTGTTGACCGGCGCCTTGGCGCCGGATGAAGGCTCGGTGCGGCTCGGTTCCACGTTGGCGCTCGCCACCCTCGATCAACATCGCGACAGCCTCGATGCCGACGTGACGGCGGTGGATGCCTTGACCGGCGGCGGCGGCGATACAGTGATGGTCAACGGCCACGCCAGGCATGTGGTCAGTTATCTGAAGGACTTTTTGTTCACCAGCGAACAGGCGCGCACGCCGCTCGGCAAATTATCGGGCGGCGAGCGCGGCCGGCTCATGCTGGCGCGGGTTCTTGCCAAGCCGTCGAACCTGTTGGTCCTCGACGAGCCGACCAACGACCTCGACATGGAAACCCTGGACGTGCTCGAGGACATGCTCGCCGACTATGCCGGCACGGTTCTTCTCATCAGCCATGACCGCGATTTTCTCGACCGCCTGGTGACCGGCGTGATCGTTCCCGAGGGCGACGGCTGTTGGGTCGACTATGCCGGCGGCTATAGCGACATGCTGGCGCAGCGTGGCGCCGATCTCGCCCGTGCCAGCCGCAAAACCGAACTCAAAGGAGCGCCGGCGAAGACCGGCCGCGACACGGCGGCCAAGGCGGAAGAGTCGGCGCCGCCGAAGCGGCGCCTGGTGTTCAAAGACAAGCATGCGCTCGAGACGCTGCCCAAAACCATCGCCACGCTGCAAAAGGAAATCAACGCGCTGCAAGCAAAGCTCGGCGATCCCGATTTCTATGCGCGCGACCGCGCTGGATTCGAACAAGCGAGCGCTACTCTCGGCGAGCTCCAATGCAAAATCGCAGCGGCCGAGGAAGAGTGGCTGGAACTTGAGATCCTGCGCGAGGAGCTTGCCAGCGCGGGCAATTCCGCATGAGGGCCGCCGAACGGCGCTCGCCGGCAATGACGTTTTGCATTTGAGCGCGCCGCGCGATAGAGAACGGCCGCCAACCTCCAACTACAATAATTTTCAACCACAGAATGGCAACGCCGAACGATGCTTCGGATCGAGAATCTCGTCTTTGACGCCTGGGGCCGCCGCTTTTTCGACGCGGCGAGCGTAGCTATACCGTCCGCCACCAAGGTCGGCCTGGTCGGCCGCAACGGCGTCGGCAAATCGACGCTGTTCAAGCTCATCGTCGGCGATCTCGTGCCGCTGAGCGGCAAGATTGTGCTGCCGAAATCGGCCCGCATCGGCTCGGTCGACCAGGAACATCCGGCGACGCCGGTCTGTCTCCTCGACACCGTGCTGGCTGCCGACACCCGGCGCGAAGCCCTGACGGCGGCGCTCGAGGTTGCCGCGCCGGAAGAGCTTGCCGAGATTTATGCGCATCTCAACACCATCGACGCCGATCGTGCGCCGGCCCGCGCCGCCGAAATCCTCAACGGGCTGGGTTTCGGCACTGCCGATCTGCAGCGGCCGATGGCGGAGTTTTCCGGCGGCTGGCGGATGCGGGTGGCGCTCGCGGCGGCGTTGTTCGCCGAGCCCGATCTCTTGCTGCTCGACGAGCCGACCAACTATCTCGACCTCGAAGGCGCGCTGTGGCTCGAGGCGCGGCTGAAGAAATACCCCAACACGGCGCTGATCGTCA
>JBAQHW010000074.1:0-1642 GCA_049288525.1 Xanthobacteraceae bacterium | reverse complement strand
GGCGCGGATTTCTTCTTCGGTTGCCGGCGGCTCGAAATTAAACAGCGTGCGGATGCTGCGGCACATGGGTTGCTCCTTGCGCTTTGGTCTTTGTCGGCGGAGTTCTGTCATAATCCAGCGCACCGGCAATAGCCGGGTCAAGTCCGCGGTGGGCCGCCGCACCCATTCAGGAGCCGCCAGATGCCACCGGTATCGGCCACGCCAATGACGATTGAAGCGGAGAGTGGCGTCGCCGTCTCCGGGCACCTGCAAACACCGCCCGGCACGAAGGCGTGCATCGTGCTGGCGCACGGCGCCGGCGCCGGCATGCAGCATCCCTTCATGACTGCGGTCGCCGCGGGCCTCGCCGAGCGCGGCATTGCCAGCTTGCGCTATCAGTTTCGCTACATGGAACGCGGTTCCAAACGTCCAGATCCGCCGCGCGTCGCCCAAGCAATAGTCCGCGCCGCGGTTGCTGCGGCGGCACGTGCGCTGCCCGAACTGCCTTTGATCGCCGGCGGCAAATCGTTTGGCGGCCGCATGACCTCGCAAGCGCAGGCCGCCGCGCCATTGCCGAATGTTCGCGGCTTGGCGTTTTTCGGCTTTCCGCTGCATCCGCCGGACCGTCCCTCGGTGGACCGCGCCGCGCATCTGTCGGAGGTGAAAATCCCGATGCTGTTCCTGCAAGGCACGCGCGACGCGTTCGCGACGCTCGATCGGTTGCGTCCGGTGTGCGCGGCGCTCGGCGCGCGGGCGACGCTGAAACTGTTCGACGACGCCGATCACTCGTTCCACGTGCCGGCGCGCACCGGCCGCAAGGATGCAGACGTATTAAACGACGTGCTTGACACGTTCGCGGTCTGGCTCGACAGCGTGCTCGACGCCGCGGCGCGGCAATGACGACATCGCAAGTCCGGAATCCATATCCCCTACCGCCACGGCACAAGCGCGGCGCTTATTTCGTCATGCCCGGCCTCGTGCCGGGCATCCACGTCTTAACGACGCGAGAGCAAGAAGTCGTGGATGGCCGGGACAAGCCCGGCCATGACGATTTGAGTGTGTCGACTGCCTAGTTCCTCACGTCATCGTCAGCGGAATCTTGCCGATGAAATCCTGCTTGCCGATTTCGACGCCGAGATGGCGGAGGATGGAGTAAGCCGCGGTGCTGTGGAAATAAAAATTTGGCAGCACGAAGTGGTTGAGATAATCGTCGCCCTTCATGTGGCCCTTCTTCTCGGGGCCGAGCGGAAAGACGATCTCCTTCTCCGCCGACGCGTCGATCGCCTTCTTATCAAGCGTCTTGAGATAGGCGACCGTTTTGGCGATGCGGTCTTTTAATTGCGCGAGCGTCGTCTCGTTGTCCTCGACCTTCGGCGCTTCGGTGCCGGCAAGTCGTGCCGCGCCGCGGCGGGCCTGATCGGTCGCCACCTGAATCTGCCGGGTCAAGTCGAACATGTCGGGCGCAAGTCTGGCATGCAACAGCGTTGCGGCGTCGGTTTTCTTGGCGGCGATAAAGGCTTCCGCCTTGTCGAGAACGGCGGCGAGCGCATTGAGGGTGATTTCGAAACTGGGCAGCGAGGCTTGCGACATCGATTCCGGCATGAAAGGCTCCTTGTTATCGGATTTGGGCCCAGACAGGGCCAACGAACGGGCCAAGCAACGG
>JBAQHW010000073.1:0-3625 GCA_049288525.1 Xanthobacteraceae bacterium | reverse complement strand
GGCCAGCACCACTTCGAGACCGAGCGCGTGCGAGCGGGCGATGCCATACGCCAATGCAGCGGTGCCGCCGGCATTTGTCGAGAGATTGCCGCCGATGGTGCAGCTGCCTTCCGAGGGCAGCAGCTGCGGATAAAGCCGGTCGGCCGCGGCGGCGGCCTCGCGCGCGCGCGCCAGCGTGACGCCGGCCTCGCAGGTGATGGTGTTCGAGGTGGCGTCGACTTCGCGAATCCGATTCAGCCGGTTGAGCGAGAGCACGATCTCGTTGTGATGCGGGATTTGTCCGCCGACCAGCCCGGTATTGCCGCCCTGCGGCACAATCGCGGTCTTGGTCTCGTTGGCGAGCCTGGCGATCGCCGCCACTTCGGCGACCGAGCCGGGCCGCAGCACCATCGGCGTGTGCGCTTCGAACAGATGCCGCTGCTCGACCAGATAGGGCGCCTGCAGCGACGGGTCGGTGATGGCGTATTTGTCGCCGACGATGGCGGCAAAGCGCGCCAGCAAGGCGGGATCGGTCTTCGCGGGGGAAGGATGAAGCGGTTTATCGAGCATCAGGGCTTATCCATGACGTGGGTTTTCCCACTCCAAGGTTCATATACGATAACGCCGGTCTGGGCGAAATCGCGAACATTACGGGTAACGAGAGTAAGGTCGTGAACGCGTGCTGTGGACGCGATGAGAAGATCCGCGGCGACCTTGGGCCTGCCTCTGGCATCGAGCCGGCGCGATAGCGCGATCCAGTCGACAAGGATTTCGAGCGTTATCGGCAGCGTTCGTTCGCCAAAGTTCGGAACGACATACGCGCTCATCCATGCGTCAAATGATCTTTGTCGGCCGATTTCGCCCAACGCTGCAACACCGGCGCGCAATTCCGCGACGGTTATCAGGCTGATTGCCAGTTCTTCTCCGGGGTGGGCGGCGATCCAGGCCAACACCTTGCGGTCAGGATTGGGTCGTACGCTTTCGGAAAGAACGTTGGTATCTAAGAGCCATTTCACTTGTCGTCCTCTTCGAAGAAGATCGAGCGAGGCGCGATATTCATTCGCACGCGCTTTAGATCGATGCCCTCGAGCAATCCTCTGTATTTCTTCGAGCCTTCGACGAAATCGGCCATGGTCGGTGCCGGGCGCGGCCTGGGTCGAACCTCAAACCGTTCCGTGTCGGCAATGACGACGGCATCTTTGCCGTGGATCGTGACGGTCTGCGGCGCGCCGGCGCGCGCCTGACGCACGACCTCGGACAGCCGCGCCTTGGCGTCCTGCAGCTTCCAAGTATTGGTTTTTTTCATCGCTCGACCATTCTAGTCAGACTAGTCAGATAGCATTGCCGGCGTTCGCCCGCAACCCGCCGGGGCCGCTTACGGCCGCGGCGCCGCGGCGCGTTTGAGCCGATCGTTGATCGCCTCGCCGAGTCCGTTCTGCGGCACCGGCATTGCCGCGATCGCCGAGGCGCCCACGGCATCAAGCGTCCGCAGATGCGAAAAAAGATTGGCGGCTGCCTCGATGACATCGCCGGCCACCGAAAGGTTCAAAATCTTCACCGCGCGGTCCGCGCCATCGGGAAGCTTTGGCCCGAATGCCAGCAGCGCTTCGCCGGCCGCGACGTCTTCGGCGTTAAGCCGAAGCCGCGTGCGCGGCGCGTAATGCGACGCCAGCATGCCGGGTGCGAGCGGCGCCTCGCCAATCTCCGCGCTTTCGGCGCGCGCATCGGCGAGCCGCCGGCCGAGCACGCCTTCGATCGCTTCGCGCGGCAGGCCGCCCGGCCGCAGCAGCATCGGGCCGTCCTCCAGGCAGGCGACGATGGTCGATTCCACGCCGACCGCGGTCGCGCCGCCGTCGACGATAAGATCGATGCGGCCATTGAGGTCGGCGAGCACATGCGCCGCCGTGGTCGGCGAGACGTGGCCGGAGCGGTTGGCCGACGGCGCCGCCACCGGCCGGCCGAAACGGACGAGGATTTTTCGCGCCACCGGGTGATCGGGGACGCGCACCGCGACGCTGTCGAGCCCGGCGGTCGCCAGATCGGCCACTTCGCAGCCGGGCGCTTTCGGCAACACCAGCGTCAGCGGGCCGGGCCAGAACGCTTGCGCCAGCCGCAGCGCGTCGGCCGGAAACTTCGCCAGTGCCAGCGCGGCGGCAAGGTCCGGCACGGTCGCGATCAGCGGGTTGAAGCGCGGCCGCCCCTTGGCCGCATAGAGCCGGGCCACCGCCTCGCCATTGGTGGCATCCGTGGCCAGCCCGTAGACCGTCTCGGTCGGCAACGCGACCAGCCCGCCAGCGGCAAGAATACGCGCCGCCTCCGTGATCGCGGCGTCGCCTCCCGGCAGAACGCGCGTCGCCGTTTGGGTCATCGGGCCTGTCATCGCCGGACCTTGGTGCCTAAATAAAGCCGGCGCAACCGCGACAAGGTGAACGGCTTGCCGGGGCGGAAGGCCGAGGCTATAAGCCGCCCTCGGCCTCGAAAGCGGCCAATGTCGGAGTGTGGCTCAGCCTGGTAGAGCACCTCGTTCGGGACGAGGGGGTCGCAGGTTCAAATCCTGCCACTCCGACCAGTACTTAGCTGACGTAGGGCTCCTCTCGGCCACAGCTTCGGCCACAGTTTCCCGGAGCTTGCGATGACGCGCGAATGCTTCCTTCGCTCCTGACAGATGATCGGGATGATGGTGGCCATATCGTTCGGATAACATCTCGATCGTCATGCCGAGGAATCCGGCAGCCTCCCAGATATCGGTTCTGGCTTGCATGAGCCAAGTAGCGGCTGTGTGCCTCAACGTGTGCGGTGTCACGTCGGCACCAAGGCCCGCGGCAGCGACAACGCTGCGGAACGCCTTCCCGACTGTTATTCGGCGTGCAATTTTGACCCCCTGAGCCGGGGGATCGGCGTCCAAAATTGACCCCCTACAGGTTGGCCTGATGCGCTGCTCGCTTTGATTCCAAGCGAGTGGTGGGGGAATGCTGACAGTGGAGACGATCGGCCGGATTCGGCGCGAGCATTTCATTAAGGGCAAGACGATCAGGGAGATTTCCCGGGATCTGAGGGTGTCCCGGAACACGGTCCGCAAGGTACTGCGGTCGGGGGAGACATCGTTCGAGTACGAGCGTGACGTTCAGCCTCGACCGAAGCTGGGGCGGTGGACGGCTGAACTCGATGAACTGTTGGAAGGCAATACGACCAAGCCCTTCCGCGAGCAGTTGACGCTGATCCGCATCTTCGAGGAACTACGCGGGCGCGGCTACGACGGTGGCTACGATGCCGTGCGGCGCTACGCCAGGCGATGGGCCAAGGAGCGCGGACAATCGACGGCGGCGGCCTACGTCCCGCTGAGCTTCGCGCCAGGGGAAGCCTACCAGTTCGACTGGAGCCACGAGGTCGTTCTGCTGAGCGGCGTGACGGTCATCGTGAAGGCCGCCCATGTTCGGCTCTGTCACAGCCGGATGCTGTTCGTGCGCGCCTATCCGCGCGAGACGCAGGAGATGGTGTTCGACGCCCACGACCGGGCCTTCGCCCTGTTCAAGGGCGCTTGCGGGCGCGGCATCTACGACAACATGAAGACGGCGGTGGAGACGATCTTCGTCGGCAAGGGTCGCCTCTACAATCGCCGCTTCCTGCAGATGTGCAGTCATTACCT
>JBAQHW010000072.1:0-3093 GCA_049288525.1 Xanthobacteraceae bacterium | reverse complement strand
CCGCCCGGCTTCACCATCACCACCGAGGTCTGCACCTATTTCTACCAGCACGGCAAAACCTATCCGAAGACGCTGAAAGCCCAGGTCGAGGCGGCGCTCCTCGCCGTCGGCCGCATCACCGGCAAGAAATTCGGCGATGCCGAGAATCCGCTTCTGGTCTCGGTGCGCTCCGGCGGGCGCGCATCGATGCCGGGCATGATGGATACCGTGCTCAATCTCGGGCTCAACGACGTCACGGTCAACGCGCTTGCCGAAAAATCCGGCGACCGGCGCTTCGCCCAGGACAGCTACCGGCGCTTCATCACCATGTATTCCGACGTGGTGCTCGGCATCGAGCACCATCACTTCGAGGAAATCCTCGACGACCACAAAGATCGGAACGGCTATTCGCTCGACACCGAGCTTGACGCTTCGGATTGGTCGGAAGTGATCGCCCGCTACAAGGAGCGGGTCGAGGAGGAAACCGGCCGGCCGTTTCCGCAAGACCCGCACGCGCAATTGTGGGGCGCGATCGGCGCGGTCTTCGGCTCATGGATGAACCAGCGCGCCATCACCTATCGGCGTCTGCACGGCATTCCCGAAAGCTGGGGCACCGCGGTCAACGTCCAAGCCATGGTGTTCGGCAATATGGGCGAGACCTCCGCCACCGGTGTCGCCTTCACCCGCAATCCGTCGACCGGCGAGAAGAAGCTTTACGGCGAATTCCTGATCAATGCGCAGGGCGAAGACGTGGTCGCCGGCATTCGCACGCCGCAGGAGATCACGGAAACCGCGCGCAAGGAGGCCGGCTCCGACAAACCGTCGATGGAAGCGGCGCTGCCGGATGCGTTCGCCGAGCTTAAGCGCATCCACGCCAGGCTTGAAAAGCATTACCGCGACATGCAGGATCTCGAATTCACCGTCGAGCAGGGCAAGCTTTGGATGCTGCAGACGCGCAGCGGCAAGCGCACCGCACAGGCCGCGCTGCGCATCGCTGTCGATCTGGCGCGGGAGAAGCTGATCAGCAAACAGGAAGCGGTCTTGCGCGTCGATCCATCGGCGCTCGATCAGTTGCTGCATCCGACCATCGACCCGAAAGCCGAGCGCAAGGTGATTGCCAGCGGGCTGCCCGCCTCGCCCGGCGCGGCATCGGGCGAGATCGTGTTTTCCTCCGAAGAGGCCGAACTCCTTAAAAGCCAGGGCCGCAAAGTGATCCTGGTGCGCGTCGAGACCTCGCCCGAAGATATTCACGGCATGCACGCCGCCGAAGGCATTCTGACGACGCGCGGCGGCATGACCTCGCATGCCGCGGTGGTGGCGCGCGGCATGGGCAAGCCGTGCGTCTCCGGCGCCGGCTCGTTGCGCGTCGATTACCGCAGCCAGACCATGACGGCCGGTAATACCACGCTGAAGAAGGGCGACACGCTCACCATCGACGGTGCCACCGGACAGGTGCTCGCCGGCAAGGTGCCGATGATCGAGCCGGCGCTCGCCGACGAGTTCGCCACCGTCATGGAGTGGGCCGACCAGGTCCGCAAGCTGAAAGTGCGCGCCAATGCCGATACGCCGGCCGACGCCCGGGCCGCGGTCAAGTTCGGCGCCGAGGGCATCGGCCTGTGCCGCACCGAGCATATGTTTTTCGATGAGGACCGCATCCGCGCGGTGCGCGAGATGATCCTCGCCGGCGACGAGACGGCGCGTCGCACGGCGCTGTCGAAGCTTCTGCCGATGCAGCGCGCCGACTTCGTCGAATTGTTCAAGATCATGGGCGGTTTGCCGGTCACCATCCGGCTTCTCGATCCGCCGCTGCATGAATTTCTGCCGCATAGCGAGGAGGAGATCGCCGAGGTGGCGAAGGCGATGGGCGCCGATCCGCAGAAGCTCGCCGACCGCGCCCGGGAACTCTCCGAGTTTAATCCGATGCTCGGCTTTCGCGGCTGCCGGCTTGCCATCGCTTATCCGGAAATCGCCGAGATGCAGGCCCGCGCCATTTTCGAGGCCGCGGTCGAGGCGCAGCGCGCGACCGGCAAGCCGGTGGCGCCGGAAATCATGGTGCCGCTGATTGCCACGAAGATGGAGCTCGATCTCGTTAAAGACCGCATCGACGCCACGGCGAAAATGGTTCGCGACGAGACCAAGAGCAAGATCGACTATCAGGTCGGCACCATGATCGAATTGCCGCGCGCGGCGCTCAAGGCCGGCGAGATCGCCGAAACCGCGCAATTCTTTTCCTTCGGCACCAACGATCTGACGCAAACCACCTTCGGCATCAGTCGCGACGACGCCGCAAGCTTCTTGGGTATCTATACGGCGAAAGGGATTCTGCCGGCCGACCCGTTCGTCTCGCTCGACCGCGACGGCGTCGGCGAGCTTGTCCGCATCGCGACCGAGCGCGGCCGCAAGGTGCGCAAGAATTTGAAGCTCGGCATCTGCGGCGAACACGGCGGCGATCCAGCGTCGGTGGCGTTCTGCCACGAGATCAAGCTTGATTATGTATCGTGCTCGCCGTTTCGCGTGCCGATCGCGCGGCTCGCCGCTGCGCAGGCCGCGCTCGGCAAAGTGCTGGCGGGCGAGGGCTGATCCGCCACGCTGAAGTCCAATTGCACCAAGTGCGAAGTTTCATCGCCAAACTTGATCGTGGTTAATGAAACTCCAACATCGCGCGGCGCAACTGCGGCCGCGCGGAACTTGTGCGCAGAACGCGTAAGCATGATTGCGACACAACGTCCGCAAATTTAGCGGCGCCGCGCGCGATTAACGCCTTCGCAACGTTAACCCGACAATAAATAGACCCGTCGCATTCGAGCCACTGCGGTGGCGTTTCCATAAGCGTGTACGCGTTGCGTGCGTGTTGGCGTAGGGGTGGTTGTGGCGTCGCGTAGCGGGGTGTCGCGTAGCCGGGTCTTGAGTGTGCCGTCGACGGCGCGCTTCTGGTTCAGCGCATTCTGCATCGCCTTGATGCCGACTTCCATCGGCTATCAGGATCTTGCGTCGTTCATCGCGCACGACCACGCCGCGCCGACAGGTTGGCACCTGATCGCTTCGCCGCTCGGCACTGTGCAGGCCGCGACCTTCAGCTATACCCGTCCGATCGGCAGCGCGATCCCCGAACCC
>JBAQHW010000071.1:0-2590 GCA_049288525.1 Xanthobacteraceae bacterium | reverse complement strand
AGGATGGCTTGCTGCGTGTCGTATTCGTTGCCCGAGGCGTGTTGCTCAATGGTGCGGCGCGTCAGCATCGCCCGCATTCGCGGGAAGTCGAAATACTTCGACAGCTTCCCAGCCTTCTCCATCCGGTTGATTTCGGTAAGTACTCGCGGTTCGATGCGTTTGGCCATTATCAGGAAATCCGGGCCGAGATCGTCGTTGCCGGGCGGACGGTCCTGATATTCTGGCGGATAAAAATGCTTGAGCGCGGCGCGCGCCAGATAGCGCGTCTTGCCGTTCTTGACGTACAACTCTTCGGGGATGGCAAGGCCAAATTCGACCACACGCTTGTCGTGAAATGGCTGGGTGAATTCGAGGCCATGCACGGCGGCCGAGATAGAATAGCCGACAGCCGGCGCGTTCTGCACCGTGCGAAGCGCGCGTTCCATGCCGACGCGCTGAGTGTCGCCGGCTTTCCGTTGAAACCGCGAGCGCGCGCCCTTGCTCCTGCGCTCGATTACCTGTCGCGACAGCGGCATGGTCGGTCCGAACAGGGCAAGGCCATTGCGATAGCGAGTCCAGACCTGCATCCAGAACGCCGGAACAAGCTGCAACAGCACGTTGCGGACGAAGGTCTGTTTGACGCTTTGCCGCAGGTGCCGCCGCATGGCCGTGAACTCCGTACCAAAACGGTGGAATTGGCCGGTGCGCAGGAGCCGAATGAGAAAGTTTTGTCCGCGGGGATTGAGCGTGTAATCGCCGCCATGACCGTCCATTACGATGCGCGCGCCAGTTCTGGCGATCTCGGCAAACATCGCCCGTGTCGTGTAGCCGTTCGGACCGTGCCGGATGCCGGTCGCGAGAAACACCTTTTCCATTCCGGTGAAGATGTCGAGCCCCTCGCGGGTTACATAGCGCACGTCCAGATGCAGCATGTCGCGGCGGCACATTTCCACCCACTTTCGCGCGTGATGGATCGTGCCGCGATAATCTTCCGGCATGACCGAGGATACGGCAATGAGTTTGCGGCCGTGTGCAGTCACCACCGGCCCCGCCAGCGCGCAAATGGCGCTGGAATCGAAGCCGCCGCCCATGAACAGTCCGGCCGGCGTAGTGGCGCGGCACAGCCTGCACTCGACCGCTTCGGTTAGGACCTTGCGGTAAGTCTCAATGTAATAGGCTTCATCGCGACCCTCATGGACCGGATTGGCCTGCGGCTCCCAATAACGTCGTGAAGTGATTTCGCCCTGCGCCACTATCGTCATCACGGTGCCGCCGGGAATGCCGTGGATGCCTTCGAATGCCGTCGCGCCAACCTCGGTCGGCTGATCGAACAGCAATAATTGTGCAACGCGATCTTCCAGCAGTACGCGCGGTACCTGCGGCAAAGCCCACAGCCCCTTCATCTCCGAGGCGAAGGCGAAGAAGCGTGGCCCTTGATGATAGAACACATGGCGCTGGCCCATGTGGTCGCGCCCGAGCGTCAGCGTTTTCTTATCGGCGTCCCACACGGCGAACGCAAAATCGCCGAGCAGGTGCTCGACACAATCCGCACCCCATTTCTTATAGGCTGCTAACAGAAGGGCGCTATCCGGCATGTAGGGCAAGGCTGAGCCGCCGATCGCCAGCGCCTGCGCAAGCTCCTCGCGATTGTCGAGCCGCAGATCGGCGACGAGCGAAAGCCCGGCATCTTGCATCGGCTGAACGTCGAATTGGTCCTCGCGCGTTACGCGCATCATCAGATGGCCGAGGCCGACCGACCCGGCACACCACGTCCGCGTCCGATCGGCACCGCGATGCCCGAGCCCAGCCATCTGACGGCCAAGATCGCTCTCGGCAGCCGGCTCACCATCGAATCGCAATATCCCGCAGATACCGCTCATGATGATGCGCTCTCGCCGCGCCGCTCGACAGTCTGTGTTAAAGCCGACGCTTTGGGGATAGAGAGGGGGCTAACCTATCGCTTCGATGCAACGAGGCCGCCCCGCAGCAAAATCCGCATCTTGCAGAAGCTATTTTGCGGGCCGATAGCCGATAGTTCGAGAGCCTTGAAGGGTTCATCAATGATCTCGACAGCTATGATAGGCCATCCGAGATGGAGGTTATATGCGTGTGTCTGTCCGCGGTGCCCCCGACTACCTTTTCAGTGTTATTCACGCCAGTTGGTAATATCACGCGAGGGGCCGACCAAGGACGCTTGAGAGATCGTATTTCGAGGGACGCAGCGGGATCATGGCAAATATAGATCTTAGAGTCGCCAAACCGTGTCATAGGATAGGCTCACACTGCTGTTTTATTAAATTTAGGATGGCACAGAGTCCCAAACGTTGGGAAGCTGCGAAATCGATTTTCGCAGCACTTTGCCCGGAAAAGCACCTTAAATACCACAATCCTGGTGGCGATTTAGGATTGCCCGATTTAGCACGAAGGGAACATGCCACGATGGCCGGATCATGTTCGCTTTCGGGGGCGGACAAGCGCCAACCTTCGCTCACCAATCTCGATTTATGAGTACATGCCCAAGCGCCGCGCTCACGGCATCCAGAACGGCTTCACGGCGTCGAAGTCACGCCGCAGCGGCTCGGCCAAGCCGATATCCTCCAAGGCCCTGTCG
>JBAQHW010000070.1:0-25088 GCA_049288525.1 Xanthobacteraceae bacterium | reverse complement strand
CGCATCCCGCCGCGCACCAGGAAGCGGGTGCCGAATTTGGCGAGATGCGCAAGCAATGCGGGCGGATAGGCTTTGTACGCCTCGGCATCGGTCACATCGAGGTGGACGATCCAATAGCCCTTTTTTGCCCCGGGCACGGCAGCCGCAGTGGCCGGCTGCGGATCGTCGTAACCCTCGGCAATGACGAAGTCGCATTGCGAATGCGGCAGCCGCAGCGGCCGGGCGCGCTGATACTCATCCGATCGATAGCAGGCGAGGGCCGCGGCATAATCGGGAAATTCGCGGATCACGCAGCGCGAGCGCATCCGTCCTTCCACCACTTCGCTCTTGCCGCCACGGACCAGCGCGACGCCGTGATATGTCTCATGCGCCGGCGGCGTCGCCGCCATATAGGCCTTGTAGCCTTCCATGTTGCTGACATCGATCTGCGGCAGCCAATAACCTTTCGGCATGACGCGCTCCTAAAATCGCTGGCGATTATCTGCACTCATTCCCGCGTAAGCGGGCGGAAAACCGGTCACGGCTGAGGTCCGTCGTAGCCCTCGATAATTACGATGTCGATCGCGGAATGCGGCTGGCGGACCTTGATATTGGCCTGATATTCCGGCGAGCGGTAGCAGGCGAGCGCCGCCGCATAATCCGGAAATTCGATGACGACGTTGCGCGAACGGCTGGTGCCTTCCGGGGCTTCGAATTTGCCGGCTCGGACCAGGAAGCGGCCGCCGAACTTCTTGAAGATCGCCGGATTGGCGGCGGCGTAGGCTTTGTAGCCGTCCTCGTTGCTCACATCGACACGCCCGATCCAGTAGCCTTTTGCCATCTCATTTCTCCCTGTCTGTCTGTGCGGCGATTTCGGCGACGATCGCTTCCGCCGCGGCTCTGGGATCGGGCGCGGCAATCGCTCCGGAGGGCGATCCGAACGTACGCAGCGCATCGCAGCCCTCGATCGACTGATCTTGTGGAAAAGAGCCGTATTCTCTCTGCAGCGCACATTATGGCGCCATTAAATTGAGCCCTATTTACAATGCCTTGACGGATATCTAGAACTTTATTCTCTATTTCGCTGCTTTTTGAATCTTTTTTCTTCGCGGTCGGTGGTAAGTCGATTGCTGGTCCTTTCGTGGACAGGTTCTAGTGTGGCAGGTATAGAAAGCCCTTCCACGACAATGGACCGTCTCGGGGAAGGCTTTGGGGGACCGACATTGGCCACATCCACGGCGCGCAAGCTAGAAACCATGCCTGCTCCAAATCGATGGCTTTCGCAGAAGCAAATTCCTAGGCATGAGCGACTGATTTTCGCTCTTGACACCACCGACATTGAGGAAGCTAAGCGCCTTGTCAATGAACTTGACGACTACGTACATTTTTACAAGATCGGCTTGGAATTATTTGTCGCGGGTGGCTATTTTGAGCTTCTGGATTGGCTGACCGAACGTAAGAAAAAAACCTTCGTTGATCTTAAGTTCTTTGATGTTCCGCAGACGGTTGCTTCCGCTGTTCGGCAACTACGCGGCAAAAATGCTAATTTTGTAACCGTACATGGCAACGACGAGATTATCCGTGCCGCGGCTGCCGAAAAGAACGGTGTAAAAATATTAGCTGTTACCGTTCTTACAAGCATGAATGAGTCAGACATCAAAGAATTTGGTTACAAGGATATTAGCGTTCAAGATTTGGTTCTTTCCCGCGCAAGAAGGTCATTAGATGCGGGCGCAGACGGTGTAATATCATCTGGATTGGAGGCCCCGCAACTTAGAGAAGAACTGGGAGAGCGTTTTCTAATTGTTGTTCCAGGAATTAGACCTGTTGCGAACGTGGACGATCAAAAGCGAACGGTCGACGTTGAAAAGGCCTTTGAAAATGGCGCCGACTACATCGTAGTGGGCCGTCCGATTAAAAACGCAAAAGATCGGAAGGCGGCAGCCGCCGATATTCAACAGCGAATTTATCGCCTTTTTACTTAAGACTTATGCTCTACCGGCGCATCACTGCCGCCAACTCCACCAGCTGGCGCGCCATCGCCTTGAGCGCCGCAGCCGGGGCCTCCTCCCGCAGATTGTCGTTTTCGTCAAAAGCCTGCTCGGCGCGCGGCACCGCAACCTGCTCCGGGATGACCAGCGCGCCGCAACCGAGCTCCAGGATTTGCCGCAGCGCCATCAACGAACGCACCCCGCCGCTGCCGCCGTTGGTCACCGAACCGACGGCAAAGACGCGCTGCTTGAACGCGGCGTAGCTCGGTTCGCCGCCTTCGCGCACGCGCGACACCCAATCGATCGCGTTTTTCAGCAGCGGCGTCACCGAAGCCGAATATTCCGGGCTGGTGATGAAGACGCCCTGATGCGCCATGATCATCTGCTTCAGCCGCACCGCCGGCCGCGGCATGGCCGACGCCGCCAGATCGGCGTCGAACAGCGGCAGCGGATAGTCTTCGAGCGAAATGCGCGTGACCTCGGCTTCCGCGAGCGTCAACTCCTTGGCGGCGAGCGCGGCAAGGCGGACGTTATGCGAGCCGCTGCGCAGCGAGCCGGGGATGATGAGAATTTTCGGAGCCGGCATGATCAGATGTCAGTAATCAGTAATCGGCAATCAGAATAGCAAAAGTCTGATTTCCGATATCTGTCATCTGTTTTCTGATTTCCGGTACACCCACACGCGCGCCGGCGGAATATTCAGCCAGATGCGTTCGGACGCCTCGGCCGTGAATCCGCCGAAGCGTTTGGGGACCGGCGAGGCGACCGAATAGGTAAATTGCACGAAGGGCGCGCCCGGCAGCATCAGGTCGAAGGCGTCGCGCAGCAGCCGCATGCGCATCTTCAAAGGCTTGGTGATCAGCGGCAGGCCGGAGACCACCGCGGCGGCCGGCTGGATCAAGAGCGTTTCGAGGAGCCGGCGCAAGCTATAGGCGTCGCCCTGCACCAGCGTCGCTTCGGGATAGCGGTTGCTCAGAATGCGGCAGAAGGTCGGATCGAATTCGACCAGCACGAGCCGCGCCGGATCGACCCCGGCCGCGACCAGAGCTTCGGTGATCGGCCCGGTGCCCGGGCCCAATTCGACCACCGGCCCGGTCGATAGCGGATCGACATAACGCGCCATGGTTCGGGCCAGAACCTTGCCCGACGGGGTGACCGCGCCGATGCTCAGCGGCCGCTCGATCCAGGAACGGATGAAGCGCACTTCGTCATCGAGGCGGATGCCCTTGGCACGCTCGAACTGTTTGACCTGCTGCTCGATCTTCTTGCCGATGCCGTTGCGCCGTTGTTCGAACAGCCGGATGTGACGCTCGATCTTGCGTTCGATGAGGTTTTTGCGGACTTCGAGGAGGCGAAGCTGACGCCCGATTTTCTTTTCGAATTTTTGCAGGGCCGGAAGCGGCATTGGGATTTCACACAAAAATCTTGCACAAGTCGTCTACACGCGACGAAATCGTGTCGGTTTTAAATCATTCAGAAGGCAATGACCATACAGGGCTGGAGCCGCCCTATCGCACTAGTCGGCCTCGGCGCGGCCGCCGAGCCCGTCAAGGAACTCCTTGACCTTGCCCAGGAAACCCGACGATTCCGGCTGGGTTTCCGTCGACGACAAGCGGTCGAACTCGGCCAGGAGGTCGCGCTGTTTCTTGGTGAGCTTCTGCGGCGTCTCCACCAGCACCTGCACGTACATGTCGCCGGACTGTCGCGCCCGCAGCACCGGCATGCCCTTGCCCTGCAAGCGGAAGCGGCGGCCGGACTGAGTGCCTTCCGGAATCTTCACTCTGGTCTTGCCGCCGTCGATGGTCGGCACCTCGCACTCGCCGCCCATGGCGGCGGCGACCATGGAAACCGGAACGCGACAATGCAGATCGGCGCCGTCGCGCTGAAAGAACGGATGCGAGCCGACCGACAGGAAAATGTAGAGATCGCCCGGCGGGCCGCCGCGCACCCCGGCCTCGCCCTCGCCGGCAAGCCGGATACGGGTGCCGTCCTCGACACCGGCCGGAATATTCACCGCCAAAGTCCGCTCGCGGGTGACCCGGCCCGAACCGGCGCATGACGGGCACGGGCTGTCGATCGACTGACCGCGGCCCTGGCAATTCGGGCAGGTGCGCTCCAGCGTGAAGAAGCCTTGGGCATGGCGCACCCGGCCGTGACCGCCGCACATCGGACAGGTTTTCGGCTTGGTGCCGGTCTTGGCGCCGGAACCGGAGCACGCCTCGCAGGTGACCGAGGTCGGAATGCGGACTTGCGCATTTTTGCCCGCATAGGCCTCGTTCAGGCTGATTTCCATGTTGTAGCGGAGATCGGCGCCGCGTTCGCGGCCGGTGCCGCGGCCGCGCGCGCTCGACATGCCGAATATGCCTTCGAACAGGTCGGAGAAGGCCGTGCCGAAATCGGCGCCGAAGCCCGGCGCGCCGCCGGTGCCCTGCTCGAACGCCGCGTGGCCGTACCGGTCGTAGGCCGCCCGCTTGTTGGGATCTTTAAGGACCTCGTAGGCCTCGTTGATTTCCTTGAAGCGATGCTCGGCATCATGGTCGCCCGGATTGCGATCCGGATGGCAGGCCATGGCCTGCTTGCGGAACGCGGCCTTGATGTCGACCTCGGTCGCCGTGCGTTCGACAGACAGGGATTCGTAGTAGCAGCGCTTGGCCATTGCCGAATCTCTAACTGAGAGAAATGTGAGAATGGTTGCTACGCATGCCAAGCGTCACAGCTCGCCTCCCCCATCCGGGCCGCGCTTGCGCGCGCCCGCGTGCAAGCTTGGAGGGGAAGGCCGACGGCTGAAATTGCATCTTCCCGGAAAGTCGGCCCGCTGCCAAACCCTCCCCCTTGCCGGGGGAGGGACTATGGTGAGGGGCCTGCTCATCAAATACCGCCGTCCAATTAAGCGGATTTTTTGTTCTTCTTGTCGTCGTCGACTTCGGTGAACTCGGCGTCGACGACGTCTTCCTTCTTGTCCTCGGCGCCGCCACCGGCCGCACCGTCGCCGCCGCCCGGCTGCTGCTCGGCGGACTGCTTGTACACGGCCTCGCCGAGTTTCATCGAGGCTTGCGCCAGCGTATTGGCCTTCGCCGTGATCGCTTCCGCGTCGTCGCCCTTCAAGGCTTCCTTGAGGTCGGCGATCGCGTTCTCGATGGCGCGGCGTTCGGCTTCGCCGATCTTGGAGCCGTGCTCGGCCAAGGTCTTCTCGGTCGAATGAACCAAAGCTTCGGCGTGGTTCTTGGCTTCGACCTGCGCCTTGCGCTTCTTGTCGTCTTCGGCGTGGGCTTCGGCGTCCTTGACCATCTTCTGGATGTCGGTCTCGGACAGTCCGCCCGACGCCTGGATGCGAATCTGCTGCTCCTTGCCGGTGCCTTTGTCCTTGGCCGACACGTTGACGATGCCGTTGGCGTCGATATCGAAGGTGACCTCGATCTGCGGCACGCCGCGCGGCGCCGCCGGGAGGCCGACCAGATCGAACTGGCCGAGGATCTTGTTATCCGCCGCCATCTCGCGTTCGCCCTGGAACACGCGGATCGTCACCGCGGTCTGGCCGTCTTCGGCGGTGGAGAACACCTGGCTCTTCTTGGTCGGGATCGTGGTGTTGCGGTCGATCAGCCGGGTGAACACGCCGCCCAGCGTCTCGATGCCGAGCGACAGCGGCGTCACGTCGAGCAGCAGCACGTCCTTGACGTCGCCTTGCAGCACGCCGGCCTGGATCGCAGCGCCGACCGCGACGACTTCGTCTGGATTGACGCCCTTGTGGGGCTCCTTGCCGAACAATTGCTTGACGACTTCCTGGACCTTCGGCATGCGCGTCATGCCGCCGACCAGGACCACTTCGTTGATCTCGGCCGCAGTGAGGCCGGCATCCTTGAGCGCCTGCCGGCAGGGTTCGATCGTCTTTCGCACCAGGTCGTCGACCAGCGCCTCGAATTTGGCGCGGGTCAGCTTCATC
This sequence comes from Xanthobacteraceae bacterium, assembly GCA_049288525.1. Taxonomy (GTDB): domain Bacteria; phylum Pseudomonadota; class Alphaproteobacteria; order Rhizobiales; family Xanthobacteraceae; genus BOG-931. The sequence continues at coordinate 19,178 of JBAQHW010000070.1, read as the reverse complement.
GTCAGATGCTTCGGCCCGGAGGCGTCCGCCGTGATGAACGGCAGATTGATTTCGGTCTGCGTGGTCGAAGACAGCTCGATCTTGGCCTTCTCCGCAGCCTCCTTCAGGCGCTGCAAAGCGAGCTTATCGCGGCGCAGATCGATGCCCTGCTCCTTCTGAAACTCGTCGGCCAGATAATTAACCAGCCGCATGTCGAAGTCTTCGCCGCCGAGAAAGGTGTCGCCGTTGGTCGACTTCACCTCGAACACGCCGTCGCCGATTTCGAGAATTGAAACATCGAACGTGCCGCCGCCGAGGTCGTACACCGCGATGATGCCGGTCTTGTTCTTGTCGAGGCCGTAGGCGAGTGCTGCCGCGGTCGGCTCGTTAATGATGCGCAACACTTCGAGGCCGGCGATCTTGCCGGCATCCTTGGTGGCTTGGCGCTGCGCGTCGTTGAAATAAGCCGGAACGGTGATGACGGCCTGCTCGACCTTGCTGCCGAGATAGGCCTCCGCCGTCTCTTTCATCTTCTGCAGGATGAACGCGGAAATCTGCGACGGCGAATAGGTCTTGCCTTCGATCTCGACCCAGGCGTCGCCGTTAGAGGCGCGCGAAATCTTGTAGGGGACGAGCTTCTTGTCCTTTTCCACCATCGGATCGTCGTAGCGACGGCCGATCAAGCGTTTGACTGCGAAAATCGTGCGCTCCGGATTGGTGACCGCCTGGCGTTTTGCCGGCTGACCGACCAGCCGCTCGCCCTCGTCCGTGAAAGCAACGATGGACGGCGTGGTGCGCATCCCTTCGGCGTTCTCGATGACCTTCGGCGTCTTGCCTTCCATGACAGCGACGCAGGAATTGGTGGTCCCGAGATCGATACCGATGACCTTGGCCATGGTTTAACATCCTCTCTATCTCTCTATTTGCGGCAGGTCGGCTTGGCCCCAAAGGCGCCGCGCATCCGACCCCCTTATCACTCTTCGCCCTGGCCCAGTTTCTGGCCCGGTTTGTCCGGTCGGTTTCGGCTGGCCTGGTTTGAGACGCCGTTGCGCCAAAACCTGCCGGCCAAAAGACCGCTGCCAAACCCTGCTGCCGCGGACGAATTCCCTTGGCTCATATAGGAGGGCCACATGCGCCTGCAAGGCAGTCATGAGGACAAGTCTTGCCGTTTCTCTTGCCGATTCGCCGCCGATTAATCTCGGCCGAGCAAGGCGCCGGACAAGCTTCGCCTCCGGGATCGCGGTGAAGGTCTTTTAACGCTGCCGTGCGCAGATTTCGCCGCGCGGCATAGCGCTAGTCCGCCATTAAGAAAATCCTGCCACGGATGGCGTGGACGACGGACTAGCAGAGAGAAAGAGCCGGGGAGAATCGGCCGGCCGGAAACGGCACCGAAACAATGCCGCACCAGGCGTGGGTCTCGTCATGCGTTGGAGTTTTGTCGACCGTGGCGGGGGAAAGGCGCGGCGCCGGCGCCGGCCGCCGGTGCAGCCGGTATCGATGACCCGGTTCGCGCGCTGTTGACGATCTTGCCGCGGCCGGTCCGTTTCCTCGGCGTCAGCGGTCTCGGGCTTATCGTCGACCTCGCCGGTCCTCACGCTGCTGATCGCCCATGGGCTTCATCCATTGGCCGCGCGCGTGGCATCGCTCGCCGTGGCGACGCTGTTGACCTGGCGGTTGAACCGCGCGCTGACCTTCGCCGGCAGCGGCCGCCGTCCGGCCGACGAGGCCATGCGCTACGCTATCGTCGCCGCCACCGCACAAACCCTGAGCTACGGCATATTCGCAGCCGTCGTCCTGGCCCTGCCGAACGCCATGCCGCAGCTGGCCGCGATCGCCGGCGCCGCGGCCGGCGCCTTGGTGGCTTACAGCGGGCAGGCGTTTTTTGCCTTCCGGCCGCTGCAGCGGACCTGACGAGCGCACCATGACCAGCCCCAAAACCAGCCCCAAAACGATGGGCGAGACCCTGGGCGACCGGTCCGTTCGCGGCGCGACCGTCGACGCCGATGTGTTCGTGATCGGCGCCGGACCGGCCGGCCTCACCACGGCCTATTGCCTGACCAAGGCGGCGCGCTCCGTGGTGGTGATCGAGCGCGACCCGATCTATGTCGGCGGCATCAGCCGCACCGTCGATTACAACGGCTTCCTGTTCGACATCGGCGGCCACCGCTTCTTCTCCAAATCACAAGAAGTGCTCGCGCTGTGGCGGGAAATCCTACCCGACGACTTCATCGCCCGGCCGCGGCTGTCGCGGATTTATTACAACGGCAAATTCTTCTCCTATCCGCTCAAGGCCTTCGAGGCGCTGGTCAAGCTCGGCGTGTTCGAGAGCACGGCGTGCCTTGTGTCCTACCTCTATGCCAGGATTTTTCCGGTCGCCGAGACGCGGACGTTCCACGACTGGGTGCGCAACCAGTTCGGCGAACGGCTGTTTCGGATCTTCTTCAAGACCTACACCGAGACGGTGTGGGGCATGTCGTGTGACGAGATTTCCGCCGACTGGGCGGCGCAGCGCATCAAGGGCCTCGATCTGGCGACCGCCGTGCTCAACGGCGTAAAGCGCTCACTGCCTTTCGCCGGCAACGCCGCGCGTGACGGCGGCGGCGGCGCGGTCAAGACGCTGATCGAAAGCTTTCAGTATCCGCGCAAGGGTCCGGGCATGATGTGGGACGCGGCGGCGCGCCGGATCAAGGCGCAGGGCGGCCGCATCCTGATGTGACGCGAGCTCAGCCGGCTCGAATTCGATGCCGCACGGAATTACTGGCGCATCGAGGTCGTCACCAGCGACGGCGAGAGTGAACTCTATACCGCGCACGAGGTCGTCAGTTCGGCGCCACTGCGCGAACTGGTCGAACGCATCAAGCCAACGCCGATCTCATTGTTGCATGGGCGCGCCTTGCGCTATCGCGACTTCCTCACCGTGGCGCTGATGGTGCGCAAGGAGGACCTGTTCCCGGACAACTGGATCTACATTCACGATCCGAGCGTCCAGGTCGGCCGCGTGCAGAACTTCCGCTCCTGGTCGCCGGAAATGGTTGCCGCCGGCATGACCTGCCTCGGGCTTGAATATTTTTGCTTCGAAGGCGACGGGCTGTGGAACGCGCCCGATAGCGAGCTGATCGCACTGGCGAAAAAAGAAGCAGCGCAGATCGGGCTTGTGGCGATGGCTGACGTCGTCGACGCCTGCGCGGTGCGCCTGGCCAAGGCCTATCCGGTCTACGACGAGGACTATCGCGACAATGTCGCGGCGGTCCGCCGCGATCTCGAAGGCACTTACCCATCGCTGCATGTGATCGGGCGAAACGGTATGCACCGCTACAACAACCAGGACCATGCGATGATGACGGCCATGCTCACCGCGCGAAATATCCTCGCCGGCGCGCGGCGCTACGACGTGTGGAACGTCAACGAAGACGCCGAATATCACGAGGCAGGCGAGCAAGGCGCGCAAAGCGCGCTCGACAGCGTGCGGCTGGTTCCGGAAAAAGCCGCCTGGGAACGCGCGGCTTAAGGCTGTCTATCCACCGATACCGACCATCCGGCGGCGGCGCTTCATTCATAACCGCGCCTGCCTTCGACCGCCGCCACGTAGCGCGCCACCGACTTTTCCAGCACGGCTTTGCCGTCGTCAGCGATGACGCGGTCGAAATAGTGGCCGTAGATGGCTTCGAAGGCGAACGGATTAAGCGCCGCGCCGATGCGCGCGACGGTCGCCGCCGATAACGGAATGAGATTCGGATAGCTGCGCATGAACGACAGCCACTTGCGATCGGTGGTCACGGTCAGAATGTCGCCCGAGCAGACGACGCCGCGTCCGCCCGCGCCGCCGGCCCAATGCAGCACCGTGCCGCCTTCGAAATGGCCGCCGCAGCGGACCAGCGTGACGCCGTCCCACAGCGCATTGGTTTCGCCGTTCCACAGCTCGACGGCGGGATCGCTGCGCATGATCCATTGCCGGTCGGCCGCATGCAGATGAATGCGCGCCGTAAATGTTCGCGCCCAGTCCACCATCGTCGTGTAGAAATGCGGATGCGAGATGGCGATGGCATCGATGCCGCCGAGACCTTCGATCAACGTCACCGTCGCGTCGTCGAGCGTGGCGATGCAATCCCACAGAATATTGCCGTTCGCCGTGCGCAAGAGGAGCGCACGCTGACCGATGGCGAATGCCGGCGTCGAGCCGATGCCGATGATGTCCTTGTCGTATTGGCGAAAGCTGTTGCTGTGGCTTTGCCGCAGCGCCGCAAGCGTGGTCCAGGTCTGCCCACGCGGCGGCACGTATTGCCGCTCTTCGTCACAGATGATGCAATGAGTGGGCGGGCGTTCGCTCTGCGCATATTGCGTGCCGCAGGCGGTGCAGATGAAGCAAGGCATCGTTTCGATTCCTCGGCGGGGTTGGAGCAAGCCGGCGACCGTGCGCTAGATGTGAGCTTTCAACGGCCAGATGAACAGCAGCGAACGCAGCGGGTACGAGCGGTAATGGTCCTGGTACGGAGCGCCCAGCATATCGCCCAGCGTCGTGTTATAGACGGCGGAACCGAACCAGGGCGCCGCAATGGCGGCGCTGGGCGAGGCGAAAGACGTCGGCGGAAGCGTGACGGCGAACTGGTAAGAGTCCAATGAAAGCAGCCCTCGACCAAACTTGCGATGACCGAACTTGCGATGACCGAACTTGCGATCAGGCCGCCGCGCCGGCATTCGATGCCGACTTCGCCCGCAACCAAACAACGCCGGAGGGCTTTCGCTGTTATCCGGGCTATCTCGACCGCCGGCGCCAGGACGATCTTGTCGCCGCCATTCGCGAGGTCGTGGCGGCAGCACCGCTTTACACCTCGCGTATGCCGAAATCCGGGCGGCCGATGTCGGTGCGCATGACGAATTGCGGCGCGTTCGGCTGGCTGTCCGACGAGCGCGGCTACCGCTATGAGCCGGGTCACCCCGAAACCGGCCGCCCGTGGCCGCCGATCCCCGAAACGCTGATCGCCATTTGGAACGACATTGCGGAATATTCCCATCCGCCGGAAGCCTGTCTGATCAATGTCTACGGACCGGCGGCGAAAATGGGCCTGCACCAGGACCGCGACGAAGTGGACTTCACCGCGCCGGTAGTGTCGCTGTCGCTCGGCGACGCCTGCCTGTTCCGCATCGGCGGGACGAAACGCGGCGATCCGACACGGTCGCTGCGCCTTAATTCCGGCGATGCGCTGGTCTTGGGTGGCGGCGCCCGGCTGTGCTTTCATGGCGTCGACCGTATCTATTCGGGCACGTCGAGCTTGCTTGCCGAGGGCGGACGGATCAATTTGACCATGCGGCGGGTGACGCGGCCTCCTGGTGGCCGATTCTAACATTCGCATCCGGGTTCCTCAGGCTGTTATGCGAATGTTATAATCAAAGGACCGCTAGCAAATATCAGTAACGGTGGAGCTTTGGATTTGATATTCGCTTCGGGGGTTCGCGGCTGGATGGGTAGCGAATGTCAATTCCGCTCCACTGCCGCTCAGCCATCGCAACCCGCGGAAGCTCTTCCAGGCCAACAACGATGAGAGGTTCGAGCAAAGCACCCATGACCCGCGTCTGCGCGTTTCTAGCCGCGGGGATGTTGGCTTTCGTCATCTGGACGATTCCAGCGCACGCCGCCGGTCCGATTTATCCGGTCGGCTCCCGCATCGGGCTGGTGCCGCCTGCCGGCATGTCGCTGAGTCCGACGTTCGAGGGCTTCGTGGATCCCGCCGACAATGCCGCCATTCTGCTCGCGACCTTTCCGGGCGACGCCTTTGCGGCGCTGGACAAGTCCATGGTTCCCAGTGCGCTGGCGAAGCAAGGCATCGAGACGCGAGAGCCGTTCCAGGCCGCGGCCGGCAACGGCTTTCTTCTCACTGGGCAACGGGCGGCGGGGCCCGTGACTTTCCGCCAGTGGATGCTGGTCGCGCCGGCGGGCAATGTGACGGCGCTGGTCACGGTGCGAGCTCCGGCGCAGGACGCCAAATACACCGATCAGGCGGTGCGCGCGGCGCTGGCGACGGTGGCGGTGCGCGCCAGCATACCGGACGCCGAACGCCTGAGCCTGTTGCCGTTCACGGTCGGCAAACTGGCGGGATTCAAAATCGAAGACGTATTGCCGGGCCGCGCTTTGATGCTGGTGCATCTGGCGGCGGCGCCGGCGCCGCCGGATAAGGCGTCTGCTGCCAAGGATTCGGCTGCCAAGGGTTCCGCAGACAAGGATTCGGCGGACAAGACTCCTGCCGGCGCGACTGCGGCGGCCGAGAATACCGATATCGAAGGGCACCCTATCGATGCGCGCCTCCTGATCGCGGCGCTGCCGGGCGGCCCGACCGATGCCACAGACGACGACAATTTTGCCCGGACGACCTTCAATGAAATCGGCGGAATCAGCGACGTCCGTATCCAGGACGCCGAGCCGCTGCGGCTTAACGGCCAATCGGGTTACGAGACTCTGGCCAAAGCCAAGGATCCGCAGGGCAAGACCGACCTTATGGTCGTGCAATGGCTTCGCTTCGGCAGCGGCGGCTACATGCAAATGATCGGCACCGCACAGGCGAGTGTATGGACCGACGTGTTTACGCGCATGCGCGCGGTGCGCGACAGCATCGACAGCAAGTAAGCGTGGGTTTTAGCTCGCAGGCGATTGGGCGTTGTCGTTGATCGCTGAAGCCGGCGCCGTCTTCGGGCCGCCTTTCGACACGCCGACCAGGGCCGGACGCAGCACCCGCTCGCCGATCATATAGCCGGGCTGCACCACCTGAACGACGCTGCCAGCGGGCACCGTGGCGTCGGTGACTTCGAACATGGCCTGATGCCGGTTGGGATCGAACTTCTCGGCTTGCGGCGTGAACTGGCGGACGCCGTTCTTTTCCAGCGCCTTCTGAAGTTCGCGCTCGGTCAATTCAACCCCGTCGATCAGCGCCTTCACGCCGCTCTCGGCGCTCGCCCGCAATTCCGGCGCGACCGCGTCCAAGGCGCGGCGCATATTGTCGGCGATGCTGAGGATGTCGCGGGCGAAGCCGCTGACGCCGTAGATTCGCGAATCCGCGATCTCGCGGTCGGTCCGCTTGCGCAGATTTTCCATCTCGGCAAGCGTGCGCAACAGCCGGTCTTTCATCTCGCCATGCTCGCGTTCCAGCGCCGTCGAAGGCACCGGTTCGGCGGCAGCGGATTTTTGCGGCGTGGCCGCTTCGTCCTCAGCGCGAGCGGTCTGTTCCGTCATGATTTTTCCATCCTTTGACGCCCCGCATATCAGGGCTCGACCGGTAAAAATCAAGTCAATGGGCTGGCAACGCGAAAACCCGATCGTCGTCAACAAAGGCGCCCAGGCCCCCCGGCGGGCGCTGAAAAGGCCCGTATTCCGCGGCTACCCGAGGAAAAGAACGCAAACTTCCGTCAGCTCCCCAACAACTTGCTGACGATCTTGGCGGTGTAATCCACCATGGGGACGATGCGCGCGTAATTGAGCCGGGTCGGACCGATGACGCCGAGCACGCCGACGATGTGGCCCGAGGCATCGTGATACGGCGCCACGATGGTGGACGAGCCGGATAGCGAGAACAGCTTGTTTTCCGAGCCGATAAACACCCGCACCCCTTCGGCCTGTTCGGCACGGCCGAGCAGATCGATCACCTCGCGGCGCGTCTCCAGATCGTCGAATAACAGCCGGACGCGTTCGAGGTCGGCGACGGCTTTGAGATCGTCGAGCAAATGCGCCTGGCCGCGCACAATGAGCTTGCGCTCGTCGCTCTCGCCGCCCGACCAGCTCGCCAAGCCATCGGCGACGATCCGCGTGGTCAGTTGATCGAGTTCCGCCTGGCCCTCCGTCAGCGTCCGTTGCATCTCGGCTTTCACTTCGTCGAGGGTGTGGCCGCGGATGCGAGCGTTGAGGAAATTGCCGGCTTCGATCAGGGCCGAGGTCGGCAGGCCGATCGGGGTATGGAGAACGCGGTTTTCAACCTGGCCGTCCTCGCCGACCAGGATCACCAGCGCGCGTTCCGGCTCAAGCCGCACGAATTCGATATGCTTGAGCCGCGGATTGGCCTTGGACGTGAGCACCACGCCGGCCGCGCGGCTTAAGCCGGATAGCAGGCCCGAGGCTTCGGTCAGCACCGCCTCGACCGATTTCGGATGACCCGCGGCCGCGACCTGCGCTTCGATGGCCTTGCGATCCTGTTCGGTGAGGTCGCCGATCTGCATCAAGGCATCGACAAAGAAACGCAGCCCCATCTCGGTCGGCAACCGGCCGGCCGAGGTATGCGGCGCATAAACCAGACCAAGCTGTTCGAGATCGGACATGACGTTGCGCACCGAGGCCGGCGACAAGGTCATCGGCAGAATGCGCGACAGATTGCGCGAGCCGACCGGTTCGCCGGTCGCGAGATAGCTCTCGACGACCAGACGAAAGATCTCGCGCGAACGCTCGTTGAGCTGAGCGAGGCCCTGCTGGTTCACGCCCAGCGGAAAGTCATGGCTTGACAAACCGCGCTCCCAACCGAATGCCGCACCCGTGTTGCGACTCTATCATTCCGCCGCCGCCATCGCACGCGCGCGCGGGGCACGCAGCAGCGCCATGAGCGAACGCACCGAGCCGTAGTCCTCGAGCCGATCGACCGCGGCAATGACGTCATCGATATGGGCGTCGGCAATGACGCCCTCGGCATAGGTGCGGAATTTCTGCTCGACCTGGCCGCGCGACAGCGGATTTTCCGGCGAGCCGAGCGGATAGTCGCAGCGCGCCGAGAAGCGCGCGCCGTCGTCCATCGTCACGTCGACTTGGGCTTGCGAGCCGGCGATGGCGGCATCGGCGCGAACCTCGACCTTTTCGGCGGCAAAGCGGCGCAGCTTCGGATCGTCGTAACGCGCGGGCGCGAATTGCGCCAAGCTCAGCGCCCGATCATGCAGGATCGCCGCGGCGCTGTAATGGGCCGACAGCAGCGCCTCGAATTTTGCCTGGTAGCGGCCGAAGCCGCCGTGGAAGTCGAAGGTCGACGGGCTCAGCGCGATGGCGACCTTGCGCACGTGCGCGGGATCGAAGCTGTGCTTTTCCACAATCTCGAACAGCGCCGTGTTCAGCCCTTGGATCAGCGACGCCGACGGCCACAGCCGGAGCGCGATCTGTTCGAGCTCGAAGCGGCGTCCGAGCTCGGCGGTCGCCAACTCGGGTTTGCCGCCATTGGCGTAGGCATTGTAGAGGCCGCCGTCTTTGGCGGTGAGAAACTGGCGCGTGGCGATAAAGTTCTGCTGCGCCAGCAAAGCCGCCATCAAACCCGATAGCGCGCCGCGGCACTGATGGAATTTCACCGTCGGGGTGCCCCAGGCGGCAAAGGTACCGGCCGCCTGGCTGCCGGCAAGGCCGAATGCCCGCGCCATGGTGTCGGCATCGAATTTCAGCAAGCGCCCGACGGCGGCCGCCGCGCCGAACGGACCGAGCACGCCCGGTCCGTGGAAGCCGCGGGCGCGGAAGGCGGGATAGTCGAGACCGATGCCGATCCGCGTCGTCACTTCGGCGCCCGCCGCAATTGCCACCAACAGATCGCGGCCGGACAGGCCGTCGCGCTCGGCGATGGCGAGCGCCGGCGGCACGACTTCCGGGGTGATATGGGTCATGGTCGCGCGGTGGGCGTCGCACATGGTCACTGCGGTGATGAGATAGCCATTCAAGAGCGTCGCGCCGGCGAGCGACAAATGCCCACCGCCGATCACGCTGGATTCGGAGCCCTGCGCCAAGGCTGAGGCGAGCGCGGCCATCTGACCGGTTTCCTCGCCAAGATGGCCGGCGACGGCGCAGGCCAGCGCATCAAGCAACAATTTTTTGCTGTGCTCGCGCGCGCCCGCCGGCAAGGCGTCGTAGTCGAGCCGTGCGGCGAATTGCGCCAGCACCCGTGTTGCTTCTTGTGTCGGTTCTTGACCTGCGTCCGCCGCCATCGCGCGCTCCCGGCAATGTTCCGGTGAAAATCTTGGTCCCGGTCAAAATCTTAAGCCGCACCGTAGCGGTTAGCCGCCGCCAAAGGCAATTGGCGTTTATGGCGCCGTTTTGCGCCCTTGTGGCAGCCATCCCTTGTAGGAATCATGGCTGACACACTAAAACCCTGAAGCGCCGGCGCCGTCATGGCCGGCAACCGGGAGTGCTTTATGCGGCCGAGCCGCCGACAACCTGATGAATTACGTCCTGTCTCGCTCGAGCGCGGGGTGGTCAAATTTGCCGAAGGCTCATGCTTCGTGAAATTCGGCGAGACCCATGTCCTGGTGACGGCGACGCTCGAGGACCGTTTGCCGCCCTGGCTGAAGGGCCAGGCGCGGGGCTGGATCACCGCCGAATACGGCATGCTGCCGCGGGCGACGCTCGAGCGCACCCGCCGCGAGGCGTCGGCCGGCAAGCAGAACGGCCGCACCGTCGAAATTCAGCGCCTGATCGGGCGTAGCCTGCGCTCGGTGGTCGATCTCAAAGCGCTCGGCGAGCGCCAGATCACCATCGATTGCGACGTGATTCAGGCCGACGGCGGCACCCGCACCGCATCCATTACCGGCGCCTGGATTGCGCTCTACGACTGTCTCGCCTGGATGAAGGCGCGGTCGATGATCGCGACCGAGGTGTTGCGCGATCACGTCGCGGCGATTTCCTGCGGCGTCTATTCGGGCACGGCGGTGCTCGACCTGGACTATGCCGAGGATTCGCAAGCCGATACCGACGCCAATTTCGTGCTCACCGGCTCGGGCGACATCGTCGAGGTGCAGGCGACCGCGGAAAAGATCCCATTCTCCGAGGCGCAGTTCTCGGCCTTGCTGGGCCTGGCCCGCAAAGGCATCGGCAAGCTGGTCGATCTGCAGAAGATGGCGGTGATGTGAGGACGCCGGATCATCGCCGCCTCGCCGGGCGTCTCGTGATCGCGACGCACAATGCCGGCAAGCTCGCCGAAATGCGCGACTTGCTTGCGCCCTACGGAATCGACGCCACATCCGCGGGCGAGCTCGGGCTTAAGGAACCGGAGGAAACCGGAATGAGCTTTCGCGACAACGCCCATATCAAGGCTGCCGCCGCAGCGAACACAGCCGGTCGGCCGGCTTTTGCCGACGATTCCGGGCTTGTCGTCGATGCGCTGGACGGCGCGCCGGGGATTTATTCGGCGCGCTGGGCCGGGCCGGAGAAGGATTTTCAAGCGGCAATGCAGTCGGTCGAAGACAAGTTGCAGGCGCGTGACGCAACCACGCCCGACCGCCGCAAAGCGCATTTCGTCTCGGCGCTCTGTCTCGCCTGGCCGGACGGCCATATCGAGGAGTTCGAGGCGCGTGTCGACGGCACGCTGGTCTGGCCGCCACGCGGCGACCAAGGTTTCGGCTATGATCCGATGTTCCTGCCCGACGGTCACGACCGTACTTTTGGTGAGATGGACAGCGAAGAAAAGCACGGCCTGCCGCCGCGCGGCAAAGGCCTTTCGCACCGCGCCCGCGCCTTTCTCAAGCTGGCGGAGGCATGTCTTGTCCGAACCGGAGCATGTCTTGTCCGAACCTGAGCAAGCCTTCGGCGTCTATGTCCACTGGCCGTTCTGCCTGTCGAAATGCCCGTATTGCGACTTCAACAGCCATGTGCGGCACAGCGCCATCGACGAGCAGCGGTTTTTGCGCGCCTTTCACAGCGAAATCGGCAAGACCGCCGAACGGGTGCGCGACCGCACCGTGTCGACGATTTTCTTCGGCGGTGGCACGCCGTCGCTGATGCAGCCGTCGACCATCGCCGGCGTGCTCAATTCGATCGCCCGCCAATGGCGGGTCGCCGGCGACGCGGAAATCACCCTCGAAGCCAATCCGACCAGCGTCGAGGCCGACCGCTTTCGCGGCTACCGCGCAGCCGGCGTCAATCGCGTGTCGCTCGGCGTCCAGGCGCTCGACGATCGGGCGCTGGCCGAGCTCGGCCGCACCCATACCGCTCGCGAGGCGCTCGATGCCGTCGACATCGCGCGCACGGTATTCGGCCGCTACTCGTTCGACCTGATCTATGCGCGGCCGAACCAAGAGCCGAAAGCTTGGGCGGATGAGCTGAAACGGGCGCTAGCGGAGGCCGGCGAGCATCTGTCGCTCTATCAGCTGACCGTCGAGGCCGACACGCCATTCGCCGCGCTGCACGCCGCCGGCAAATTGCGTACCCCCGACGAAGACACCGCGCGCGCGCTCTATGACGTGACTCAGGAGCTCTGTGGCGCGCATGGATTGCCGGCCTACGAGATTTCCAATCATGCCCGTCCCGGCGGCGAATGCCAGCATAATCTGGTTTATTGGCGCGCGCAGGAATATGCCGGCGTCGGCCCCGGCGCCCATGGCCGGCTCGATATCGACGGCGAACGTCATGCCACCGCGACCGAGAAGGGGCCCGAAGCCTGGCTCGATCTGGTCGAGAGTCGCGGCCATGGCGTGGTCACCGACGAGGTGCTGATCCGGGAGGAACGCTCGGATGAATTTTTGCTGATGGGGTTACGGCTTGCCGAGGGTATCGATTTGGCGCGCTATGCCGAAGTATCCGGGCGGCCGCTCGATCCGGTCCGCATCGCCGCGCTGTGCGAGCATGGCCTGGTGGAAACCACTCCGCAGGGGCGCCTGCGCGTCACCTTGCCCGGATTTCCAGTGCTCGACGCCGTCGTTGCCGACCTCGCGGCCTGAAGCATATAAGCGGGCAAAGGAGCTGGATTCCGGGCTTCAATAATTCATAAGCCTGCTTACTATCTACCGGGATTTCCTTGCAGAACGCGGCCGTGGCCGATCTCGTCGTTCGATAGCCGCGTTTACGCAGCGTCATGGAAGATGACGCCCAGCGTATAGCGGCGGCCTGATCGCAGCCGGCTGACGCCGTGCCGCATATTGACCCGATAGACGCCACGGCTGCCCTGCACCGGACGATGGTGTACCGGGAAGATGACGCCCTCGCCCTGGGAGAGCGGCACGATCTCGGCCCGCGACTGCATTCGCGGCCGCTGCTCGACCAGCACGAATTCGCCGCCGGAAAAATCGGCGTCCGGCCGCGACAGCAGAAAGGCCACTTGCAGCGGGAAGACGTGCTCGCCGTAGATGTCCTGGTGCAGGCAATTGTAGTCGCCGGCGCCATATTGCAGCAAAAGCGGCGTCGGCTTGTTCTGGCCTGCCGCATGACATTGCCGCAGATAACGCGCGTGATCGGGCGGATAGGCCGCCGCCGCGCCCAGCATTTCGTTCCAGCGATTGGCCAGTCGCGCCAGCGGCGGGAAAAGCTCTTCGCGCAGGGCCGCCACGACGGGCGGCAGGGGATAGGCGAAATACTTGTATTCTCCGCGCCCGAAGCCATGCCGTGCCATCACGATCCGGCTGCGGTAAGGCGTGTCGTCCGGATAAGTCTGGGTCAGCGCCGCACATTCATCCGGACTAAGCAGAGGACCCGTGGTCGCGCGGCCATAAGCATCGAGATCGGTCGCAATCGCCTTCAAATCGAGCGAACCAACCCGCGCGGCCACCGACGGCCCTGTCGCGTTCTCGGGCAGGAGGTTTGGCTTGGGTGCCAGCATGGCGGTTGCTCCGGGGCATCGTCGGATAAGGCTACTCAACTGTGCCATGGCGGGCGGCAAGGCCACCCGAAAGCTGAAAGAAGGAGGCGGGCGGGCTCGGCGGGCAGCTCCGTCTTGCAAAGGGAGCAAAATCACCCCTCATATTTCATAAGCTAGCTTACTATTTGTAGTCATTCCGGGCGACGTATGGTGCGGCGTGCCTCGGCTAGGCGTCACACCCTTCCTGGATGTCCGGTGTTTGATACCGAAGCGGCGGGCGGCCTAATTTGGACTACAGCCCCACGCTCTTCTCGACTTCCTCAAGCAACGCCACTGCAGCGGTGTCGAGATCGCTCAAGGGCCAGTCACGATAGACCACAGCACCTCGGGATCTATATGGCGATATTCGTGGCGAAGCAGATTGCCAAGCCCATGGATCTTTTGCCACGGCACCTCAGGCCGCGCGTCCTTCATAGATTGCGGCAGGTTCTTTGCGGCTTCGGCAATTATCAGCAGCGCGTGCTCTACAGCGCGCTTCATGCCCCAACTTGCCGAAAACTCGGCAAGGTCCGCGCTCCTCGTAAGGCCTTGAATACCCGCGATTTCTTCGCGAATGTCGATCAGCCACACGCGCGGCGAACGAACGTTCATTAAAAAATCCGAATAGCTTCCCGCTCGATCTCTGCGCGCAACGCCGGGCTCAATCCATCACGGGTACCGTAATCGAGCCTGTCACCAAGGCGCTCGCGCAACAGAAAATAAATGTCCATGAATTCATCAAAGCCGAACCGGCGCGATCTATCCTTGTCGATGAATACGTCGATGTCGGAATCAGCGGCCGCATCATCGCGGGCGTACGAGCCGAACAAATAAAGCGCTCGCGCCCCGTGTGCGCGGATTGCCGGCTCTACTTCCTTCAATCGGGCGATGACTTCGTTGCGGCGCATATCCGATATTAACGCGAACGGCTTGCCGTACCAATCGGCTACACATAGGCACGGCGACATATCAGCGCCATGCCGGCGAACAGGTGGGGGTGTCAGGCCAGATAATTCGTGAGCCTACTTATTATCCCGCTGCCGATCCGGCAAAGCTGCGTGGCGCCGGCGAGATAACCTGCGGCCCGCCCGCTGCGACCCGCAGCACCGCCAGCCCGCGCTCATTGGTGCCGTCGGGCCGAAAGCGGAACAGCCCGTCGATGCCGGAAAAACCGGACGGATTGGTCAAAACCTGCGGCGAAAAGGCCTGCGGCCCTTGGGTCTTCACCAGTGCGGCAATCAGCGCGACGGCATCGTAAGACAGCGTCGCGGTCCGCACCGGGTCCTGGTTGTACCGCTGACGATAGCGGGTGGCGAAATTCCGGTAGCCGACACCATCGGGCGCCGCGTACCAGCCGCCGGCGAGGGCCGCGGTGGCGAAAATCCGCGGATCGTCCCACAGGCCGGTGCCGAGAAGCTGCAGGCGCCGCAGATTGACGCCGTCGGCAATCAGCCCGGCCACCACATCCGGAACGGCATCGCCGCCGTCCGGAATGAACAAGGCGTCGGCGCGCGTCGAGCCCTGCGCGATGTTGCGGATCGGCGCTGCCATGGCGGCCTTGTCATGGGGGTAGCGTTCGAGCGCGACGATCTGGCTGCCGCGGCGACGGGCAATCGCCTGCTTGAACGCGGCTTCGACCACCGTTCCATAGGGATTGTCGGGGATCAGCGCCGCATAGGACCGCTTTCCGGTCGAGGTGGCGTATTGCACGACGCGGTCGACGTCGGTTTCCGGCAGGAAACTCAATAAATAGACGCCATTCGCGGCGACGTTGGCATCGGTGGAAAAGGCGATGATCGGGACGTTGCGCGGCCGCGCCGCCTGGGCGACGAGGCCGACGGACTGAGAGAATAGCGGTCCGAGGATGATTTGTGCACCTTCGTCGAGCGATTGCTGCGCAGCAATTTGCGCCGCCTGGGCCGTGCCGCCGTCATCCTTGACCAAAAGCTGGATGTTGGGGCTTTGAAACTCGGCGATCGCCATTTCGGCGGCGTTGCGCATCGACTGGCCGGCAATCCCGGCATTGCCGGGAGCCGACAAGGGCAAAATGAGGCCGGCCTTGACCTGACCCGCGCCGATAGTCGCGCCCGCAGCCACCTGGGTGCTTTGCGGTCCCGGTGTGGTCGATAGATACTGCGAATTCGAATTGCTGGAGCAGCCGGTGAGGAGCGCGCCTGCGGTCGCCAGCAAGCCCGCGATCGAGCGGCGCCGCGTAGGCATAACCGCCGCCCTCCAAAGCTGCCTAGACGCGAACACGGCGAATCTCCCCACGACGCCCCGAACGTCGATGCTACGCCAATCAGACATAATGGCGGCGAATGGTTAACTAAATGAAAAGGATAGAGAATTTCCCGCGGCATGACGCCACAAGGCAGGGACGCTAGAGTGTCGACAATGAGTAACGCCGCACCCGGTTCCGGACCGAAGCAAGATTACAGCCCGAGAACCTATGCGCTTGCCGGGAAGGCGGTCGAGGTCGCGCGGCTCGCCCGCGGCCTGCACATCGTCGCTACCCCGATCGGCAATCTCGGCGACATCACGCTGCGCGCACTCGAAACGCTCGCCGGGGCCGACCTGATCGCCTGCGAGGACACCCGCGTCACCCGCAAGCTTTTGGATCGTTATGGCATCGCGACGCCGCTCACGCCCTACCACGAGCACAACGCGGCGAAGGCGCGGCCGCTATTGTTGCGGCGGCTCGCCGACGGCGCCGGGATTGCGCTGGTTTCGGACGCCGGCACGCCGCTCGTTTCCGATCCGGGATACAAGCTCGTCCGCGCCGTGCAGGACGCCGGCCACCCGGTCACGGCCTTGCCCGGCGCCTCCGCCACGCTGACGGCGCTCGCCGTTGCCGGCCTGCCGACCGACGCGTTCCTGTTTGCCGGCTTTTTGCCACCCAAGCAGACGGCGCGGCGTGCCCGTATCGCCGAGCTCGCCCGCGTGCCGGCGACGCTGGTGCTGTTCGAGTCAGGCCCGCGGCTTGGCGCCAGCCTGGCCGACCTCGCCGCCGGGTTAGGCCCGCAGCGTGAGGCGGCGGTGTGCCGCGAGCTGACCAAGCTGCACGAGGAGATCCGGCGCGGCGACTTGGCGAGCCTCGCCGAGGCTTACGCGCACGAGGCGCCGCGCGGCGAAATCGTCCTCGTCATCGCACCGCCCGGGCAAGCACCAGCCGCCAGCGCCGCCGAGACCGAGAGTCTTCTCCGACAAGCATTAGCGCGCGTCTCGCTGAAGGATGCCGTCGGCGAAGTTGCCGACGCCACCGGGCTGCCGCGGCGCGAGATTTATCAGCAGGCCCTGGCGCTGACCAAAGCCGGCAAAAAAGAAAGCCAGAAAGACACCCATGGCGCGCCGCGCTGAACCGTTAAAGCCGCTCAAAGCCGCACCGCGCCCGGAGCGCGTGGCGGCGTTCCGGCTTGGCGTGTCGGCGGAAAGCCGCGCCGCATTTTTCCTGCTCGCCAAGGCCTACCGCATCGTGGCGCGGCGCTATCGGACGCCGTTCGGCGAGATCGATATTGTCGCCCGCCGCCGGCGCGCGCTCGTCTTTGTCGAGGTCAAGGCGCGCGATACCATCGACGAGGCGTTGGCGGCGGTGAGCGAGCGCAACAAGCAGCGCATCGTCGACGCCGCGCATTTCTGGCTGGCGCAGCATCCCGGCGACACGAAAGCCGAAATCCGCTTCGATGTGATTTCAGTCGCGCCGGGAAAAATACCGCGGCACCTTGCCAATGCCTTCGATGCCTCTCAGTAAGACGAGACTGCTTGACGCAGACCTCTTTGGACCTCTTCGCCAAAAGCCCCGAACAAGAGCCCCGACATGCCCCAGAACGTCGCCGTGCAGATGGACCCGATCGAGCGGATCAATATCCGCGGCGATTCCACGTTCGCGCTGCTGTTGGAAGCGCAGGCGCGCGGCTATCCGCTGTCCTATTACACGCCTGATCGGTTGGAGCTGCGCGACGGGAAAGTGGCCGCCCGGGTGCAGCCGATTTCGGTGCGTGACGAGGTCGGCGCGCATTTTTCGTTGGGCGAGCCGCGCCACGTCGCGCTGACATCGTTCGACGTCATTTTGCTGCGGCAGGACCCGCCATTCGATCTCGCCTACATCACCTCGACCCATATGCTCGAGCGCGTGCAGCCCGGCACGCTGGTGGTCAACGATCCGGCGCATGTGCGCAACGCGCCGGAGAAGGTGTTCGTCACCGAATTTCCCGATCTGATGCCGCCGACGCTGGTCACCCGCGACCTCGAAGCGATCAAAGCGTTTCGGAACGAGCAGGGCGACATCGTCATGAAGCCGCTCTACGGTAAAGGCGGTGAGGCGGTGTTCCGCCTAGCGCCCGAGGACCTTAATTTCGGCTCGCTCTACGATCTGTTTGCTGTGACCTTCCGCGAGCCGTGGGTTGTGCAGAAATTTTTGCCGGCGGTGAAGGAGGGCGACAAGCGCATCATTCTGGTCGACGGCGAATTCGCCGGCGCGGTCAATCGCGTGCCGGCGCCGGACGACCTGCGTTCCAACATGGTGCGCGGCGGGTCGCCCAAAGCGACCGACCTCACCGATCGCGAGCGCGAGATTTGCAAGCGGCTCGGCCCGGCCTTGCGCGAGCGCGGGCTTCTCTTCGTCGGCATCGATGTCATTGGAGATTATCTCACCGAGATCAACGTCACCTCGCCGACCGGCATCCGCTCGATAAAAAATCTCGGCGGCGCCGATATCGCGGTGCTGATCTGGGACAGGATCGCGGAGAAGCGGAACGGTTGACTGCGTTCTATGTTTGTTCTAAGGAAGGTTATTGACAGTCTTGACCCAAACATCCGACTCTAACGAATCGTGGGACTCTGATTCGGGGCAGCCTATGGCCGACGACGTGCTAGGCGACAGTCTCGCCGTCCTTTCCCTTCGAGTTGCCGCTGAAGTAGACCGAGAACTCAAAGGCAAATCCGCTGACTATCAAGTGTTTGCCGATTTTACCAACGAACTCTCGAAATCTTCAGGCGTCGACTTCGCTGCTGAAAGCGCATTTCTTCACTCTGACCCTACGACAACCGGCGTATTTGCTCAGGCGATTTGGGATGCCTCACAAGAGCCGGTTTCCGATGTTTCGACTTTAGGCACGGCAGTAAAGAAGATCATTGAGCCTCTAATGCAGGCCGGCAACCCCAGCGCGGAAAATCTTGGGTTGATAAAGAGCTTTTGCTTGTCCTTACATAAGTCCATGATGGCTCAACGCCTGCCTCCATTGCACGAGGGTGAACGAACGTTTGAGGATGAGCTCCGATTCGTTAGATAAGCATTTTTGTCTTCAGAAAGTTGACTCAGCCATTTCTATGGTTGAGCGTTTGATAGACGGCGATTATCCGCATCGCGATTCCTGGAAAGCCCTTAAGCGAATTCTTGCCGTCTATCGGAAAGACAGAGACTTGTTGCTTTCCATCGACGCTTCTATTGCTCAAGACACCGTCCTAGAGCACTGCCGTAGGGTTAACTTCAATCTAGTCCGTTTCAAAGCATTTCTGGGTCTACTCCTTCGCTCCTCGAACATCAGGAACGCGTTCGAACTTTATTTCCCGATCAAAATTCTTTCGTTGGAATTGCTTGAGCAGACAACTGCTGTAGTCTTAAGCTCAGAGTGGAGCTTTTCTCCCTACACATAC
>JBAQHW010000069.1:0-6747 GCA_049288525.1 Xanthobacteraceae bacterium | reverse complement strand
TCGGCCTGTTCGCGCTGGTCGGCACGCCCTACACCATCAAGTTCCTGTGGGCGCCGCTGATCGACGCGCTCGACGTGCCGCTGTTGTCGCGACGCTTCGGGCGCCGCCGCGGCTGGCTGCTGCTGTCGCAATTTCTCTTGATCGCGGCGATCCTTTTCCTCGGTGCCTGCGATCCGTCGGTGTCGCCGTTCCTGGTTGCGATCGGCGCGCTCCTCGTCGCGACCGCTTCGGCGACGCAGGACATCATCATCGATGCGTTCCGGGTGGAAAGCCTGGATGAAAGCGAGCAAGCGGCCGGCATGGCGTCCTATGTCGCCGCCTATCGCATCGGCATGCTGGTCTCGACCGCCGGGGCTTTATTCCTCGTCACCGGCTTTCAAGCGTTTGGGCTGCGGCACCAGCCGGCATGGACCGCCAGCTATGTCGCCATGGCGGCTCTGGTCGTTATCGGCATCGTCACCACGCTGATCGCCACGGAGCCGGAAAGGTCCGTCGGTGCGGAAGCGGAACACGCCGGAGAGATCGCCGCCGGCGCCAATTCGGTGCGGCGGGTTTTTACCGCGGCGTTCGGCGCCTTCGCGGAATTTCTCAGCCGCGATTTCGTTTTCGTCGTGCTGGCTTTCGTCGTGCTGTTCAAATTCACCGATGCGCTGTCCGGCGCCATGACCGGGCCGTTCGTGATCGATCTCGGCTTCTCGCGCAACGAATACGCCGCGATCATCAAAGGCGTGGGCTTGGCGGCGACGCTCATTGGCGGCTTTGCCGGCGGCTTTCTCGCCCGCGCCCTTTCGCTGCCGGCGAGCCTGTGGCTCGGCAGCATATTGCAGGGCGTCGCCAACCTCGCGTTTTCCTGGCAGGCAGTGATCGGGCTCAACGCCGCGTGGCTTACTTTCGCCATCGTCGCCGAGAATTTCACCAGCGCCATCGGCACGGTGATCTTCGTCGCTTACCTCTCGGCGCTGTGCCGCAATCCGCTGCACACGGCGACACAATACGCGCTGTTAACCGCGCTCGCGGCCTTCGGCCGCACTTACCTGTCGTCCGCAGCCGGCTTTATCGCCACGGCGACCGGCTGGCCGTGGTTCTTCGTCATCTGCGCGGTTTCCGGCGTGCCGGCGCTCGTTCTGCTCGCGTGGCTGCAGCGGAGCGGCCACTTCGCCGCACTGCTGCCGCCCAACGCATCGACCAAGCCATAAGCCGGCCACGGGAGCCATTTCGGCAAGCCTCCGGCGCTCGCAAAAAAGTCTTTTTGTAAGGATCAGATCGCTATAATCCCGGTCTTAACCTTGCGTTCCTCGAACCCGGCTGTTCCGCCGTCGCAGTCCAGATGGTCCCCATCATCGTCAAGCTATTTGCGGCGGCGCTCGCCTTGAGCCAGGTCACGACCGCCCCGCAGGCGGTCAAGACGCATTTCGATCCGGTGGAGGACCAAGGCGCGGTGGTGCAAATCCTGCGCAACGGCTGCGAGCACATGAAGCAGGCGTTCGACATCGAATCCATCAATCTCGACGATCTGATCTCGACCGCGCTCAACGATCCGAGCGCGGCCGGCGCCAACATTCCCGCGTTCCACGGATTGAATTTCGGCGACCTCAATACCGCCTACCACCAGTTCTGCAAAAACGAGCCGATCGCCACGCCGGTGGTCGATCTCGGCCAAGTGATCGATTTCTTCAACGCGGCGGCGAGCGATCTGCCGGATCCCGCGACGCTGAAGGGCCGGAAACTGCCAAGCCTCAGCGTGGTGCTCGACGGCAACGGCAAGAATTTCGCCGACGTGTTCCAGCCCGGCAACCGCCGTATCTGGATTTCGCTCGATACCATTCCCGATCAGGTTCAGAAAGCGTTCATCGCCGCCGAGGACCGCCGCTTCTATCAGCACCACGGCGTCGACGAGCGCGGCATCATTCGCGCCTTCATCGGCGATCTGGCCGACCCCGGCCGGCCGCAGGGCGGCTCCACCATCACCCAGCAGGTCGTGAAAAATCTGCTGGTCGGAGAAGACGTCACCTACCAGCGCAAAATTCGCGAAATGATCGTGGCCTCGCGGCTCGAAAATACCCTGACCAAGAACCAGATTCTCGAACTGTACGTGAATTCGGTTTATTTCGGCCGCGCCTCATGGGGCATCGAGATGGCCGCGCGCAGCTATTTCGGCAAATCGGCGAAAGACCTGACGCTTGGCGAAGGCGCGATGCTGGCGGGGCTGTTGAAAGGACCGAGCTTCTATAACCCCGACCGCCATCCCGACCGCGCCCGGGACCGCCTCACCTATGTGCTTGAGCGCATGCAAGAGGATGGCGTCATTACCGCGGAGCAGAAAAACAAGGCGCTGGCGTCGCCGCCGAAACTGATCGCGTTTACGCTTCCGCACCGGGACAGCGGCTTTCACTTTGTCGATTTTCTCGGCCGCGAGGCCAAGGCTGACGGCGTCGACAGCCTGACCGCCGAACCCTATGTCGTGCATTCGACCATCAACGCGCAATTGCAGTACGACACCGAGGCGGCCCTGCAGGAAGGTCTGGCGCATTACGAGATGTCGACCGGACGCGCGGTGTTTCGCGGGCCCGAGGCGAATATTGCCGACGCCGTCAACAAGCTCGAAGTCGACAACAAGGCCGCTGCGCCGGCGTGGCAGCAGGCGCTGCAGGCGGTGCGGTTGCCGCTTTACGACGTGCATTGGACGCCGGCTGTCGTGCTGGAGAAGGGCGGCAAATCCGGCGATGGCGCGGTGCGGGTCGGGCTGCCGGATGGCCGCATCGTGCCGCTGACGGCCTGGTCGGCCGCGATCAAGCGCAGCCTCAGTCTCTATGACGTCGTCTACGTCAATGTCGTCGAACCGAGATACGTCGCGGCCAAACCCAACGGCAAGACCAAGAGCCGCGCGTCGGCCGGCGGTGCCCAGGCGCAGTTGCGCGTGCGGCCGAGCGTGCAGGGCGCCGCACTGGTGCTGGAGAACAAGACCGGCCGCATCCTCGCCATGGCCGGGAGCTTCTCTTATCCGCTGAGCCAGCTCAATCGCACCGCGCAGACGCAGCGTCAGCCCGGTTCGGCGGTAAAACCGGTGACTTATCTGACGGCGCTGCAGCGGGGGCTGCAGCCGAACACACTGGTGCTCAACGACCCGATCACGTTTCCGCCGATCGGCGCCTCCGGCAACGGCCGCGATGTCATCGGCCGCGAATTCGGCGACAACGTGCGCGAAGAGGACTACTGGTCGCCGCGCAATGACGATGACAGCGCCGGCGGCGTTTTGACGTTACGCCGCGGCCTGGAGGATTCGGTCAACCTCGTCACCGCGCATCTGCTCGATGGCGGTATCGACGCGCAGCCCGAAAAAAGCCTCGACGACATTTGCGCCACCGCCGTCGCGGCGAAAATCTATGCGCAATGCGTACGCTACTATCCGTTCATTCTCGGCGCGCAGCCGGTGAAGATGATCAATCTCGCCGCGTTTTATGCCGCCATCGCCAATGAGGGCGGGCTGCCGCAGCCGCACGGTATCGATTCCATCGAGCAGAACGGCCACACCGTCTATCAATATCCGGATGCGCCGCTGCCGCGGATCGGGGCCGCCGACCCAGCCGCGTTCTACCAACTCAAGAGCATATTGCAGGGCGTGGTGGCGCGCGGTACGGCGCGCGCGATCGCATCGCTGTCGCCCTATGTCGCCGGCAAGACCGGCACCACCGAAAACGCCGTCGATGGCTGGTTTATCGGCTTCACCAACGACGTCACCGTGGCGGTATGGGTGGGCTACGACAACGCCGACGGCAAGCGCCGCTCGCTCGGACCGAGCGAGGACGGTGCGCGGGTCGCGCTGCCGATCTTCCAGCCGATCATTCAGGCGGTCTGGGCGGACGGCGTCGCGCCGAAAACGCCGCTGGCCGGTCCCTCGCCGGCGGCGCGACGCGACCTGGTCGATATTCCGATCGACTACGCGTCCGGCAACCGCATGAACGGCGGTAACTTCATCGAGCACTTCCGGCGCAGCGCCGACGGTCAGATCGCGGACACCCAATACCAACTGGTGTCGCAAGAGGAAGCCTACGCCGGCCAAGGCGGCGAATCCAACCCGTTCTGGGGCGGCGCCGCCGACAACAGCGGGCGATCTTACTATCCCAATCAAGGCTGGCAGCAGTTGCCGCCGCAACCGCCGCCGCAGCAGCCGTCGCGTGGCTTGTTCGGCCTATTCCGGCCGTGGAACGACGAACCGCCGAGCCGCAATTTCTTCTGGGGCGGCCGCTGAATTGCCACAGCAAAAAGTAATTTGAAATGTCGACGCGGAACCCCCTGGCGCTTTTGATGCTGATTGCCGGTTTGTTGGCCGGTTTCTTGGGCTGCGTCGCGCTGGCCGCGGCGCAAGATTTTCAGATCGCGGAGGTGAATGCGGCGCGTGACACGAGCGTTGCCGACCTCAAGCCCGGCGTCATCGATTTCAGCGACCACACCCATCCGGGGGCCATCGACAGCGAGACGGCATTGAGCCGGTTCGCCGACTGGGCGGAAAAGCACCCCAACGAGAAGAAATTCCTGGCGCTGTTTCCAGGCTATGCCGAACCGGCCGTCGCGAAGTCGACAAGCAGCGCCGCCACGCAAAAAAACGCCAAGGTCACCGAGAAGCTTTACATGTACGTGGCGCAAGCGCGCTTCGTTCTCGATCGGGCGCCGGCATCGATCGATCTGTCGCACGACGTCACATTGGCCTTTTTGGACAAGATCGATCCGGCCATTCAGCACAAGCTGATCGATCCCGCCGACGTAAGCTCATTGAAGGATGAGGCTGGCACCGGCAATGACAATCCCGACCGCAAATGGTGCGTCGGGCGAACGAGCTCGATCTGCATCCAGTCGAGCTACAAGCTCGAAGGCAAGATCCCGATGGGTATCATGCTGGTGAACAAGCTGCGCGACAG
The DNA here is from genome assembly GCA_049288525.1 of Xanthobacteraceae bacterium. Lineage (GTDB taxonomy): Bacteria > Pseudomonadota > Alphaproteobacteria > Rhizobiales > Xanthobacteraceae > BOG-931. The sequence continues at coordinate 1,831 of JBAQHW010000069.1, read as the reverse complement.
CGTCAAAAAGGTCGCCGATCATATCGATTTCCAGAGCGAGCTTGCCGCGCTCGCCCCGGCCGATGTCGACCAAACCGGCCTGCAGCAGCTGACTAAGGTCGATACGCCGATTATCGGCGTACTCGAGCAGAACATCTTCTACGTCAACGAGATCATGAAATTCGGCAAGTTCTTTGCCGTATTCCAGGCGCATCCGACCGATCCCGATAAGACAGTCGTCACCGCTTTCATGGCGCTCGCTATCAAGGCGAGGGTGCTTGACGAGAAACGCGGTTTTGAGAACGTGCCGGTGCTGCGCAATCTGGTACCGGCGCAAGTCCTGATGGGCCAGTCATCATTCAACTCCGGCAGTTCAATCAGCGCCGGCTTGCCCAAATATGCGCGCAACGAGATCAAGACCGTTGCCGGGTTGTTGGCCCAGGACAAGTAGTTCGGCGACGTCTCGATGAGCGCTCTCGACGCCTGTTTCACGGCAATAGCCGCCCGCTGTTGAATGACGCGGCCGCCTTCTTCCTGCTGCGAGTTGCTGCACGGATTGATCGCTGCCGCCGCGCAGGGCATTGTGGCGCACGATGGGCAACACGGCACAGAAGGCCGCCCTGGTCACCGGCGCGGCACGCGGCATCGGGCTCGCAACCGCAAAACGCTTCCTCGCCGAGGGCTGGCGCGTGGCGCTGCTCGATATCGACAAGGTAACGCTCGATCGCAGCTCTAAAGCCCTCTCGGCGGCGAACAGCGCCGACGCCGTCATCGACCTTTGCTGCGACGTCGCCGACCCGGCGGGCGTCGCCGCCGCGTTGGAAACGGTGGCGCAAGAGTTCGGCCGGCTGGATGCGCTGGTCAACAATGCCGGGATCGCGATCTTCAAACCGATCCTCGACGTCACCTATGAGGATTGGTCGCGGGTGCTGGCCGTCAATCTCACCGGGCCGTTTTTATGCGCTCAGGCCGCCGCGCCGCTGATGCGTGACAGCGGCGGCGGCGCCATCGTCAACATCACCTCGATCTCCGGCCTGCGCGCCTCGACGCTGCGCACCGCCTACGGCACCAGCAAAGCCGGCCTGGCGCACTTGACCCAGCAGCAGGCCATCGAACTCGCTTCGCTCGGTATCCGGGTCAATGCCGTGGCGCCGGGCCCCGTCGACACGGCGATGGCCAAGGCCGTGCACACGCCGGAAATCCGCGCCGCCTACCACGACGCCATTCCGCTCAACCGCTACGGGCTGGAAGCCGAGCTCGCCGAAGCGATTTTCTTTTTGTGCAGCGACCGCGCGAGCTACATCACCGGACAGACGCTCGCCGTCGACGGCGGCTTTCAAGCCACCGGCATCGGCCTGCCGGCGCTGCGCGACGATGGGCGCAACGGCTGATAGCAGTCGATCGAAATCGGTGCGCTACGCCGCAGCCCGTTCTTTGTCGCCGCGCGCGAGCGAGGCGATCGCCTCGTCGGTGGTCTGCACATCGCCGAACAGACCGTAAAAGATCGACAGCGCGGCGTTGTGCTCCTCGTCGTTGTGGGTGGCCGTGCCGTCCGAGACCATGACCACCTTGAAATTGAGCATCATGGCGTCGCGCGCGGTGCTTTCACAGCAAACATTGGTGGCCGTGCCGGTGACCAGGATCGTGTCGATACCGCGATCCCGCAACAGGCGCTCGATATTCGATGAGCCCAGGATGAAGGCGCTGTAGCGCGTTTTCGTCACCTGGGCGTCCTCGGCCCGGATATCGTTGGCGTGCCAATAGGCGTAGCCGTCGCCGTCGACATCCATCGCCGCATAGCGGCGCTCGCAGCGATCCGGCGTATGCAGAAATTCGTGGTAATTCGACCAGC
>JBAQHW010000068.1:0-5510 GCA_049288525.1 Xanthobacteraceae bacterium | reverse complement strand
ATTATGCGAATGTTAGAATCAAAGGACCACTAGCAAATGTCAGTCCTAGTGGAGCTTTTGGATTTGACATTCGCTTCACGAGTTTGCGGCTGGGTGGGTAGCGAATGTCAAATCCGCTCCACTAGGTTCGGAATTTCAATCTTGAGAAGCTTCGCGGCGTTGCGCCAGAAAATCTTTTCGCGGTCGTCGCTGGTAACCTTGAGGTCCTCGACCAACTTGATCGCCCGCGGCTTGAGCGAGGTAAGCGGCGGCGCGTCGCTGCCGTAGAGCACATGGTCGGCGCCCACGGAATCGACGACGAGCTGCGCCGCCGGCGGATGGTAGGTCACCGTGTCGAAATACATGCGCTTGGCATAATAGCCGGGCTCCCGCTTGATTTTGATCGGCGTATACGGGCCGAGGAAGTAACACTCCTCCTGCAGTTCGTAGGCATAATTCAAACGGCCAATCACTTCCCAAAGCCCGCCGCCGCCATGCGAGGCCACCACCGTCAGGCGCGGAAAGTCTTCGAGAACGCCGCGCACGATCATCCGCGACAGCGCCAGGCAGAGATCGGCTGGCCGGCCGACGCTCGATGCCAATCGATAGTCGCGCACGCGCTCCTCGCCGAATCCGACATGCGGCGGATGAATGAAGACGGGGACGTTCAAATCCTGCACCAATTCCCAGAACGGCCGCGCCTCGTCGTCGTCCGGATAGTGACCCTTGTGACTGGAATGAATGAGAATGCCTTTGAGTCCGAGTTGGCGGATGGCGCGCTCGGTTTCTTTGATGAAGGCCGGGCCGCCACAAGGCAGCATGGTGGCGAAGCCGTAAAGCTCGCCCTTATAGGCGGCCTGAATCTCGGCCGCGTAATCGGACCAGCGTTGGATCGCTTTGAGCTCTTCGGCCTCGGCCTTGCCGCGCATGTAATGCGCCGCATTGCTGAACACTGTGACCCCGACGCCGCAGCGATGATGAGCCTCGAGCACGTTCTCCAGCGTCATCGGGCACCGCCCGGCCCAGGTGGGACCGCTTTTGCCATCCCAGGCCAATGCGTCAGCGGCGGCTTCTTCCGGCGGATAAACGTGGGTATGCCATTCGATGATCATTGCGGGCCCATTCCGGCTTCCTTGACGATGCGGGCCGAAGCGCTGCGGTCTTTCTTCAGGAACGCACCGAATTGTTCGGGCGTGTCGAAGACCGGTTCGAGGCCGACATCGATCATGTGCTTCTGGCGGAAGTTCGCGTCTTTGCCGACGGCGGCGAACTCCTCGTAGAGCTTGTGGACGATCGGCTGCGGCGTGCCGACCGGCGCGACGATGCCGAAATAAAGCCGCGTCAGATTGGCGCCATAGCCGAGTTCGGTCAGCGTCGGCACGTTCGGCAACAGCGGCGAGCGCTGCTCGCTGTCGACGGCGAGCGCGGTCACCGTCCCATTCTTGATGAACGACAGCCAGTTGGCGAGACCGAAAAACGCCACCGGCGTCGAGCCGCCCAAGACGCCATTGACCGCTTCGGCACCGCCGCGGAACGGCACTTTGACGATGTCGGCGTCCGTTGTCTTGGTCCAGCGGTTCATGAACGCGATCAGCGGAATAGACGCTGCGGTATAACTCAGCGTTTTCGGCTTCGCCTTCGACAACGCGGCAAGCTCGGCGAGCGAATGCACCTTGAGCGACGCATTCACCACCAGCACCTGCGTGGTGAAGAACGGATTGGTGATTGGCGTGAAATCCTTCGCCGGATCGAAGGGAATGGATTTGAACAGATATTGGTTATAGGCAAGCGTCTCCGGCGGCAGGATGCAGATGGTATAGCCGTCGTTTGCGGACTGCGCGCAGGCCTCCCCGCCGACATTCATGGCGCCCCCGGGCCGGTTTTCCACGACAATGGTCTGGCCCCAGCGCTTGGCGACTTCCTGCCCGAGGGCACGCATGAACACGTCGCTCGTGCCGCCAGCACTGGTCGCCGTGAGCGCGCGGATCGGCCGGGTTGGATAGTCCTGCGCCCATGCCGGCAGTGCCGCGGCAATCAAACACAAACCAGCAATAAGTCGGATCACGCCCTTACTCCGCCGTCACGCCGGTTGTTTTGACCACCTTGCCCCATTTATCGGTTTCGTCGGCGAGGAGATTGCCGAAATCTTCCGGCGTGCCTGGGATCAAAGTGCCGCCCAGCGCGGCGAGCTTGGCCTGCACGTCAGGATCCGCGAGCGCGTCGTTCACCGCGCGATTGAGCCGCTCGACGATGTCGCGCGGCGTGCCGGCCGGCACCGCCATGCCGAAGAAAGCACTGGCTTCGTAGCCGGGCACGGTCTCGGCGACGGTCGGCACATCCGGCAATTCCTTCGAACGCTCGGCCGTCGTTACCGCCAGCGCCCGCAGTTTGCCGGCTCTAATGTAGCCGATCGAGGACGGCATATTATCGAAAAATACCTGGACCTGCCCGCCCATCATGTCGGTCAGCGCCGGGCCGGCGCCGCGATAGGGCACGTGCACCAGTTTGACGCCGGTCATCATCATGAACAGCTCGCCCGACAGATGCGTGGAGGTGCCGATGCCGGCCGAGGCCATATTGACCTTACCCGGATTGGCTTTGGCGTAATCGATGAATTCCTTCACCGTGTGCGCCGGCACATTCGGATTGACTTCCATCACATTCGGAACGCGAATGAAGCCTGCGACCGGCGCCATATCGCGCAGGAAATCGAAATTGAGGTTCTTATAAAGCGTGGCATTGATGGCGTTGGCCGGATTGACCAAAAACACGGTGTAGCCATCCGGCGGCGAGTGTGCCGCCATCTCGGTGGCGAGATTGTTGCCGGCGCCCGGCTTGTTTTCGATCGTGAACTGCTGGTGCAGGCGCTGCGATAGATAATTGCCGATCAGCCGGGCGCAGATATCGGTGGAGCCGCCGGGCGGATAGCCGACCAGCCAACGCACCGCGTGATTTGGATAATCCTCCTGCGCGCGGACCGGCCCCGCGCCGAGCGCCAGCGCCAAAACCAGCGACACGACAGCCGACGCCAGGCATTGCGATAAACGGTGCATCGATTTCCTCCCCAAAGCCGTGTCCCTGGTTTCCCAGGCAGATCCCGGCAATTCCTGCAAACTTACGCGCCCTCGGCAATGCCGCACAAGTGATCGCCACGCTTGGCTGAGGCTTCCGCTTGCGCCTTGTCCAGGCCGGGCGAGGCCGATAATTTCGCGCGCTTTCTCCATCTCGAGACAGGAAAACCAGGGACATTGCCATGATCGACCTTTATGCTTTGACCAGCCCGAATGTACAGAAAATCTACGTCATGCTCGAAGAGACGAAGCTCCCGTACAAGGAGCATTTCGTCGACGTATGGAAGGGCGAGCAGTACAATCCGGATTTCGTCAAGATCAATCCGAACTCGAAAATCCCGGCGATCGTCGATCACGACGGCCCCGGCGGCAGGCCCTATACCGTCATCGAGTCGGGCGCGATCCTGATGTATCTCGCCGAGAAGGTCGGCAAGTTTCTGCCTACCGACATGGCGAAGAAATACGACGTGCTGCAGTGGCTGTTCTTCCAGACCTCGGGCGTCGGCCCGATGTTCGGCCAGTTCACGCATTTCAAGATGTTCGCGCCGAAGGAAGGCAACGACTATTCAATGACGCGTTATCAGAGCGAGGTGAAGCGGCTTTACGACGTGATGGAAAAGCGTCTGGCGCACACGCCCTATCTCGCCGGCGACGAATACTCGATCGCCGACGTCGCCACTTTTCCGTGGACGCGCAATCACGACGCGCAGGGGGTCAAATGGGAGGACCACCCGAACCTGGCGCGCTGGTTTAGATCGATCGACGAGCGGCCGGCAGTGAAAGCGGCGCTCGCCAAGATCGGCGCCATCAAATCCAATCGCGACACTGCGAATGACGACCAGAAAGACCGCTTCTTCAACCGCGGCAGATACGCGCGGGCGTAACGGACCGCCGTCGCGTGCTGGAGCGGAAAGGAAGTCCCGATCCCGCAGCGCCTCAAAACGCCGATGGCCGGGACAAGTCCCGGCCATCGCTTCGCGGATAAATCAGAGCGCTCTCAGTAGAACGCGTCGTAGATTGCATCGACGATCTGCCCCGTGCTCACATCGACCAGAAGCAGATCAGGTCCGTAACGGACCCATTGGTCGCCGGGCGGCGGAGGCGGCAGACCGAGCGCGGCCCAATCCATGAAATAATAGTCAGGCGCCAGGAAGACCGGGGGCAGGATGCCGCCGATGCCCCAGCGCCGATAGCTCCAGCCCGGCGGATAGACGAACGCATGCGGGGCGTGGAAGCGATTGAACTGGTGCCCGTGATAGCTGAACTGCACGCCATGCGCCCCGCCGGCCGGCGGTCCAGGCGGATGCATCGGCCCAGGCGGTCCGGGCGGATGCATAGGGCCCATCGACCCATGCGGCGGACCGGCAGGCGGCCTGTGTGGCGGCCCGGGGGGACCCGGCGGATGCATTTGGCCGCCGGGGGGATGCGGAGGGCCGGCGGGATGGCCCTTTGGTGGCGGCCCCTTATGGTCGTCGTGGTGATCCTGCGCCGCGGCTACGGCCGGCAGGGCAAGTGCGAACACAGCGGCTAAGGCGATAACACGACGCATGCTGTTTCCTCTTCGCTTTCGAATAAGATTCGCGCGGAGGCTAGCAAATTGCGCCGAAGACCGCGATGCCCCTCGCGGTCAATGCCGGACCAGCCAGACGCGCGCGGCGCGCGGCGCAGCGCCAATATCGGCGGACGACATTTCGCGAGCGATCTGGCAGCGGTGATGGACCGCTTCGCGCGAACCCGCATGCCGGCAATATTGAACCATTTGTGCGCGGTGACCATGTCGGCCGGCACGGTTTCGCCGGTGGAATACATCAGGCCCAGACGGAGAAATTGCTCGGCCTCGGCGCCCATATGCAGCGCCTGATCGGTTTGAGTGGCTCCCATCGACATCCTACGCTCCCTGGTCTTTGCTCAGCTACGAGGACCTCGGCTGCAGGTTGCAATGCCGCGCGTCCGCGCGAAATTCGGGAATTATCCCTAAGGGGGTTCCCTTAAGGCGCGGGCGGAACGGCCCACCGCCCGGTTCCTGTCTGCAGCCGAACGAAACCACGGCGGCGAGAGCCAAAGGGTGGCGGCCTCTCCCCGAAGCCATGGCGGGACGATAGAGTATCGGGACACGACAAGGAGGAATTCGAAAATGCCACGCATGCCACGCGTCGTTGTCGTCGGCGGCGGCATCGGCGGACTGACCGCGGCACTGGCGCTCGAGCGCCGCGGTGCCGAGGTTATCGTGTGCGAGCAATCGCCGGTACACAGCGAGATCGGCGCCGGAATCAATTTGACGCCCAACGCGGTGAAGGCCTTTCGCGCGCTCGGCATCGACAACGAGGTCGAAGCCATCGGCTGGGCGTCGGCCTTCCAGCTCATCCGCTCGTGGAAAAGCGGGCGCTACATCTCGCGCATCCGCCGCAGCGATTTTCGCGAGAAGTTCGGCGCGCCAAATCTCACGCTGCATCGCGCTGA
>JBAQHW010000067.1:0-3956 GCA_049288525.1 Xanthobacteraceae bacterium | reverse complement strand
GGATAACACCGTCGGCGCGGAGCGCGACGAAAGCGGCGCCGCGGCGCAGCACACCTTCGGGCCTCGGGATGCGGCGCGGCAGCGTTTCGGCATCGCCGCGGCGGCGCGCCGCGCAGGTATCGGTCCACGGACACAATACGCAGGCCGGGGTCTTCGGCGTGCAGATGGTGGCGCCCAGATCCATCATCGCCTGGGCAAAATCGCCGGCCCGCTGCCGCGGCGTGAGCGCCTGCGCCAGACGGGATATCTCGACTTTCGCCGCCGGCAGTGGCGTCTCGACCGCATAAAGGCGCGCAATGACGCGCTCGATATTGCCGTCGACCGGGGAAGCCGGCGCATCGAAGGCGATGGCCGCGATCGCCGCAGCCGTATAGGTGCCAATGCCCGGCAACTCGCGCAAAGCCGCCTCGCTTGCCGGGAATGTACCGTCGTACTGCGCCACTACGGCGCGGGCGCAGGCATGCAGGTTGCGGGCGCGCGCATAATAACCAAGACCGGCCCAGGCTTTGAGCACATCGTCGAGCGGCGCCGCCGCCAGCCCGGCAATATCCGGCCAACGTGTGAGAAAGCGCGCGTAATACGGCGCCACGGTCTTGACCGTCGTCTGCTGCAGCATGATTTCGGACAGCCACACCCGGTAGGGATCCGCGTGCTGCCCGGGCGGCGCCCGCCACGGCAATTTCCGCCGATGGCGGTCGTACCAGGCCAGCAAATCGGTGGGTTGCGGTGACGAAGCGGCCGCGGCGCGAGGATCGCGCTGTCGCACCGCCACCTTCGCTGCTAGCCTAATAGTCGTCGCTGCCATCTTGGGCAGGGATGACAGAGCCTTGCATCATGAACAAGCCCGCGCGTCCCTTCGCCAAGCCGTTGCGCGACCTCGTCCCCAAGATCGTCGGCGAGAGCTTTGCGCGGCAAGGTTTTGCTTCGGCCGAACTGGTGACGCGTTGGAGCGAAATCGTCGGCGCCGAGATCGCCGCCCACAGCGAGCCGATCAAGATTCAGTGGGTCCGTCCGGCCGAAGGCGGCGAACGCGAGCCGGGCACGCTGGTGCTGCGGGTCCACGGTCCGGCGGCAATCGAGATTCAGCATCTCGGCGGGGTGATCTGCGAACGCGTCAATCGCTTTCTCGGCTGGGGCGCCATAGCCCGGCTGGCGTTTCGGCAAGCGCCATTGCGACGCGGCGCTCGGCAGTCACCTCATGGCGTCGATGCCGCCGCCGCCGCGAAAATTTCGGAGCATCTGTCGGATGTTCGCGACGACGATCTGAAAGCCGCGCTGGCGCGGCTCGGTGCAGCGGTTAAGCGCCCCGCCTAAGACGGCCACCCGACACAGCGCAAAAGATTTCTGGGTGGATGTCGCGGTTCGTCACGGAACTCCTGTGAAAGTTCCGATTTGTCCACACCGCCGGCGCGTAATTAGTGGCAAAATTCTCACAGGCCGTCGACTTTGCGCGATGATGGTTCGCCGCTGCGATTGATTATGATCTGATTCGCTTTGTACTCTTCGGCCATCGCTCAGTGATTTGGCGTTTAGTTTGCGTGCTTGCTTGCGCAAAAAACGCTTCGTCTGCTGGCGACGCCTCCAGCACGACAAGCCGAAAGAGCCGCGCCATGGCCTAGCAGCCGCGCGCGGAGCAAAGGAGTCGTGTTATGCGCCGGGGGGATCTCACTCTTATTTGTTTGTTTGCAATTACCGGCGCTGCGGCGGTTTCGCCCGCGTCGGCACAAGTTGCTCCCGACAGCGGGACGGGTTACGATAGTAGCGTATGGCAGACAGGCACGCCGCCCGTTCCGGCGCTCTACTCCGCGCGGCAGACGCCGAATAACGCTCCCAGCGCTCCGAGCCAGCCGGCGGGCAGCCAGTCGGCGCAGTCGACCTGGCCGTCGTGGTATCCGCAGGCGCCGGGTACCCCATGGGCCGGCGGCACGCTCTTCACCGGGGTCACGGCCGGCACATTCTTCGACGACAACGTGTTCGCCACCAACAGCAACCGCCAGAGCGATTGGGCCTTCTTTGCACGGCCCGACGCGCAATGGGTCACGCAAGGACCGAACTACACCTTCGCCGCCGACGGCTGGCTCGAGGGCCGCGACTACGCGCGGTTCTCTTCCGAAGATCAGATCAATGGCGGCGCCGGCGCAAACTTCACCACAATGCCGGACAACGATACGCAGATTGTCGGCAGCGCCCGCTATATTCACGAGCATCTCGATCGCGGCTCGGCCGAAACCGTCGTCACTATCCCGGGCCTCGGCTCGGAACTGTTGAGCACGCAATTCGCGCATCCGGTGGCCTATGACGAAGGCCTCGAGTCGGTGGCGCTCAACAAGCGCAACGGCAATTGGTGGAGCTCGATCGGCGGCGCCGGTCTCGAAATCCAATATCAGAACCCGGTGATCGGCAGTTCCAGCAGTTTCGGCGCGGGAACGCCGGTCGATCTCGGCTATGCCGACGGCGGCATCGGCATCGTCAACGGCCGGCTTGGCTACGTCATCGCACCGCGCACCAGCATCTTTGTCGAAGCGGCCGGCAATACGCGCGACTGGGACGTCAGCTACTTTGATTCCGCGGGCTACCGATTGGTGGCCGGCATGCTGTTCGAACAAGGTCCGGGCGCGCAGCTCAAGGGCGAGTTCTGGGGCGGTTATATGAACCAGAACTATAACGGCGCCACCATGGCCACCGTGTCGAGCTGGACCTACGGCTTAGGTCTTTCCGCGCTCCTCAGCAACAATGTCACCGCGGTGTTCGAAGGCCGGCGTGAAGCCAAGGAGGCTGCGCTGGGGCTGGCTGCGCTGCCTGACGGCTCGTTGGGCGCCGACGCGCCGACCTGCACCGCCGATGCCGCAGTTTGCGTCAGCGACATCGAGTCGGAGATCGGCGGCCGCCTTGACGTTCACATTGCACCGAATGTTGTGATCGGCGCCGGCGGTACCTATCTGGAAGACGACTATCAAGGCCAGTTGGCGTTCGATCGAATCGACCGCAGTTACGGCCCACTGGCGTCGATCAAATATTTTGCCACACCGAATGTGACTTTGGGCTTCGACTACCGCAACCTGCAATTCAGCTCAAAGGGCGGCGTCGCTCCGGCTGGATTCACAGCCGTCACGGCGCTGCCCTACTTTAAGAATGTCTACCTCTTGTCCGTCACCGCGCGCTGGTGAACGGTCGCTAGCGCGATGCCTGGTGCCGCTTGGCGTAACGCTCGGCCAGAAACCGGCAATGCTCCCAGAGGCGGCGGTAGCGATGCTTGTAGCGTCGCGGATCTTTCAGAACGGCGACGCAGCGCGGACCGATGGCGTCGGCAACTCCGCCCGCCGCGGCCGAATAGCCGCCGCTGAAGCCGCCGATCGCCACACTTCCGCCGCCACCACCGCCACCGCTGCTACTGCTGCTTGACGCGCCGGAATTCGAACTGGAGCCCGAGCCGCTGCTGCCCGCTCCTCCGGAGCCGGCGCCGCCAGAGCCCGTGCCGCCCGTGCCCGCGCTCGAACTCGGGGCGCTTGCGACAGACGCGTTCACCGCGCCGGTCGAATTGCCGGTGTTGCCGCCGGTGAACGTTTGGGGCGCATTGAATATGGCGGCGTTCGCCGCGGCCGGCGAATTGCCGCCGCTGCTGCCGGTGTCGCTTCCGGAGCCATTCAGGGCGCTGGCATTGGCGCCGGTGCCGTTGCCGCTGCCCGTATCGCCGGTTGCGACATCAGGAGCATTGAGCGCGGACGCGTTGACCGCCGGCGATGCGCCGCTGCTGTCATTGCCAGTGCTGCTGCCGCTGCCGTTGAGCACGGCGAAATTGGCCGAAGTCGGCGCGCCGCTGTTCGCACCATTGCCGGTGGTGCTGTCTTGATTGAGCGTGCCGACGCTGGTCGCCGGCTCCGCGCCGGTGCCGCTGTCGCCGGTCGAGCCGCCGGTATTGACAGCGCCGGCCGCGACCGAACTCTGCGAGCCGGTGC
>JBAQHW010000066.1:0-8191 GCA_049288525.1 Xanthobacteraceae bacterium | reverse complement strand
GTCCATCATCCGCTCCTGGCTTAACGAAAGCGCCGCAGCCTGATCGATCATGGCAACACCAAACGCCAAGCATAGCGAAACCGCCCAAAGCGAAATTGCCAGCGCGCTGGCAAGCCTCGCCGGCAAGGCAATACATTCGCCGGGGCCCAAGCGGCCGCTGCGCGGACCGGAGCGCGCGGCAGTTCTTTTGCTCGCGCTCGGCGAACAGCACGGTGCCAAGATCTGGAGCATGCTCGACGACGACGAATTGCGCCAGATTTCGATGCTGATGTCGACGATCGGCACGATCGAAGCCGATCAGGTCGAGAATTTGTTGATCGAATTCGTCTCGCGGATGTCGGCCTCCGGGGCGATCATGGGCACCTACGAGGCAACCGAGCGTTTGTTGCAATCCTATCTGCCGCCGGAGCGCGTCGGCATCATCATGGAAGAGATCCGCGGCCCGGCCGGCCGCAATATGTGGGAAAAGCTCTCCAACGTTCAGGAGGAGGTGCTCGCCAACTATCTCAAGAACGAGTACCCGCAGACGGTGGCCGTGGTGCTGTCGAAGATCGGCCCGGAGCACGCCGCACGCGTTCTCGGCATCCTGCCTGAGGACCTGGCGCTCGACGTGGTCAATCGCATGCTGCGCATGGAGGCGGTGCAGAAAGAGGTGCTGGAGCGCGTCGAACAGACACTGCGCACCGAATTCATGTCGAACCTGTCGCAGACGCGCCGGCGCGACGCCCACGAAGTGATGGCCGAGATTTTCAATAATTTCGACCGCCAGACCGAGACGCGTTTCTTGACCGCGCTGGAGGAGGACAATCGCGAAAGCGCCGAACGCATCAAAACGCTGATGTTCACTTTCGACGATCTGACCAAGCTCGACGTCGCTTCGGCGCAAACGCTGATGCGCCACGTCGAGAAGGACAAGCTGGCCATTGCGCTGAAGGGCGCCGCGGAGCCGGTGCGCCAGTTCTTTCTGTCCAATATGTCGACGCGGGCCGCCAAAATGCTGATGGACGACATGCAGGCCATGGGCCCGGTGCGCTTGCGCGAGGTCGACGATGCGCAGGGGCTGCTGGTCAATCTCGCCAAGGATCTGGCGGCCAAAGGCGAAATCGTGATCTCGAAATCCCGCGGCGAGGAAGAACTGGTCTATTGAGGCGGATGGCAAGAAGCCGGATATGAACGCGACAAAAATAAAATTTCTGTTCGACACCGACTTCGCCGGCGGCGGCGACGGCAAATCGGCGCTCGCCGATCACGCCCAGAAGCTCGCGGCGGCGGAAGCTGCCGGCCGCGAAAAGGGCTACGCCCAGGCACAGAGCGACGCCGCAGTCGAATCCAGCCGACGCCTTACCGATGCGCTCGATCGCATCGCGGCGGCGATCGGCGTCGCCAACAAGGCGCTGGCGGCGATCGAAACCCGCCTCGAATGCGAGGCGGTCGAGGTCGCAGTGGCAGTGGCGCGCAAGCTCGCGCCGGCCCTGATCGCGCGCGAGCCGTTCGCCGAAATCTCGGCATTGGCCGGCGACTGCTTTCGCCAGTTGGTCGCGGCGCCGCACATCGCGGTGCGCGTCAACGACGCACTTTATGCCGTGGCCAAGGAAAAACTCGACGACATTGCCCGCGCCAAGAGCTTCGAGGGCCGGCTGGTGGTCCTGGCCGAGCCCGACATCGCGCTCGGCGACTGCCGCATCGAATGGGCCGATGGCGGCGTCAATCGCGATAATGCAGCCGCCAATGCGGCGATCGGCGCGGCGGTCGACGCCTATGTCAGCGCGCGTCGGGCCGCCACGCAGGACATGTTGAGGAGATCCGAGCATGAGTGAGGACGGCAAAATACCGCTTCCCAATCTCGAAGGCGGATCGGCCCTCGATTTGCCCCCGCTCGCCGCGGAGCCGGATGGTCCGACCACCCGCATCGCGTCCGATCTCGAAGCCGTGTTCGATGTGCCGGTGAAGGTATCCGCGGTGCTCGGCCGCGCCCGCATGGAAATCGGCGACCTGCTCAAGCTCGGGCCCGGCACCGTGCTCGAGCTCGACCGCAAAGTCGGCGAGGCGATCGACATCTATGTCAACGATCGCCTGGTGGCGCGCGGCGAAGTCGTGCTGGTCGAAGAAAAGCTTGGCGTGACCATGACCGAAATCATCAAGGCGGAGAGATCGTGATCTCGGACCGGTCTAGCGAACAAGGAATAATATCATGCGCCTTTTGATCGTCGGCACTCTCGGCGGCCAGCTCACCGCCGCCACCAAACTGGCGATGGATAAGGGCGCGCTGGTGACCCATGCCGCGAATATCGTTCAGGCGCTGGCGGTGCTGCGCTCCGGACGCGGCGCCGACTTGTTGATGGTCGACGTGGCGGTCAATATTCGCGAACTGGTCAGCGGCCTGGAAGCCGAGCACATCCATGTCCCCATCGTCGCCTGCGGCACCGCGACCGACGCGCGAGCCGCGGTGGCTGCGATCCACGCCGGCGCCAAGGAATATATCCCGCTGCCGCCCGACGCCGAACTGATTGCCGCAGTGCTGGCCGCCGTCGCCGACGACCGGCGCGATTTGATCTGGCGCGACGAGGCCATGGCGCGGGTCGTGAAGCTCGCCCAGCAGGTCGCCGCCAGCGACGCCTCGGTGCTGATCACCGGCGATTCCGGCACCGGCAAAGAGGTATTGGCGCGCCACGTGCACGCCCGCTCGAGCCGCGCCAAGAAGCCGCTGATCTGCGTCAATTGCGCGGCCATTCCGGAGACGCTTCTGGAATCCGAATTGTTCGGCCACGAGAAAGGCGCCTTCACCGGCGCGGTGGCGCGCCGTGTCGGCAAGTTCGAAGAGGCCAATGGCGGCACGCTCCTGCTCGACGAGATTTCCGAAATCGACGTGCGGCTGCAGGCCAAGCTGTTGCGCGCCATCCAGGAGCGCGTCATCGACCGTGTCGGCGGCACCCGGCCGGTGCCGATCGACATCCGCATCATCGCCACGTCGAACCGCAATCTCGCCGAAGCCGTGCGCGAAGGCGTCTTCCGCGAAGATTTGCTGTTCCGTCTCAACGTCGTGAACCTCAAAATCCCGCCGTTGCGCGACCGGCCGGCCGACGTGATCGAGCTCGCCGAATACTTCATCAAAAAATATGCCGCGGCCAACGGCACGGCAACGCGGCCGCTGACGCACGAAGCGCGGCGCACGCTGACGCTGAACTATTGGCCCGGCAATGTCCGCGAATTGGAAAACACCATGCATCGCGCGGTGCTGATGGCGTCGGGCGACGAGATCGGCCCGGAAGCCATCCTCACGCCGGACGGCGTCCGTATCGACCAGCAAACGAGCGCGCCCGCGGTAGCGCATGCGGCGTTCGCCGCCGAGCAAGTGTCACGGGGCCTGGTCGGCCGCACCGTCGCCGAGGTCGAGCGCGATCTGATTCTCGAGACGCTCAAGCATTGTCTTGGCAATCGCACCCACGCCGCCAATGTGCTCGGCATTTCAATCCGCACGCTGCGCAACAAGCTCAACGAATATAGCGCCGACGGCCTGCCGGTGCCGCCGCCGGGCGGCGGCGAACCGCGCGTCGCCGCGGCATAGCGGCGAAGGCCGGACGATAAGGACAAGGCGGCGTTTATTTCGTCGCGTCGCCGGCGTCAACCATGATGGTCTCGACCTCGCCAGCGCCGTTTTGGCGGCGAAACGCGGCGGCTTCGTCGTATTCCTTGGACTGAAAGCAGGCGACGCCTTGCTCGAAGCTCGGAAACTCGATCACCACGAAGCGCTGAAATTTTTCCGGACCTTCCATGATCTGGAAGCGGCCGCCGCGGGCCAAGACCTTGCCGCCGTATTTGGTGATGATGGCCGGCACGCGGTCGGTATATTTCTTGTACGCGGCCGGATCGTTGATTTTGGAGCGAGCGACCCAGTAGGCTGGCAATGGCTTTCCCTCCGTTATGCCCGCGCGTGGCCATTCGATGTACGGCGTCGTTTCGCTCGCCATTGTCGCGGGCAGCCGCGACTATGCGCGGACGGAATAGAAGACGTCGATGGCCGCGACAAGCCCGGCCACAACCCGCGCTAATCAACGCGCATCAGGTTTGGGCGAACAGGCCGCGCAGAAGCCTTGCCGGCGAGAGCAACGGCGCCGCCGGGGCCGGTCCGCCGATCATGCGCCGGCCGAGCGCGTTGAGGAATTCGTCCTTGGCCATCGGCCAGGCAAACAGGTAGCCCTGGCCGATGTCGCAACCGAGGCTTTGCATTTTTTGCGCCTGGGCCGCCGACTCGATGCCCTCGGCCACCGTCCTAAGCCCGAAGCGCTTGCCCAGTCCGACGATGGTCTCGCACAGGCCGGCATTGACGCGATCGCTATCACAATGGCTGACATAGCTCCGGTCGATCTTCAGCTCGGAAAACGGCAATTGCCGCAACCGCGCAAGCGACGAATAGCCGGCGCCGAAATCGTCGAGCGAAAGCGCGCAGCCGAGCTCGCGTAACTGATCGGCGACGTCTTTGGCTATCTGCAGGTCTTTAAGCGCCTCGTCCTCGGTAACTTCGAGAATGAGCCCCGGCCAGGTCGGCGATGAGGGACGCTCCTCGCGCAGCAGCTGCGCGATCGGCAATTTGATCAAGGCCGACACGCGCACATTGACCGAAAGCTGCACCGAAGCACCCAGCGCCGCGCAGTCCTCGAAATCGCGCAGCGCCGCGACAATGACCCGCTCGGTCAAGACCAGCATGTCGTCGTCGCGCGCGTCGGGCAGGAACACGGCCGGCGCGACGATGCTGCCGTCCGGCCGGCGCGCCCGCAGCAGGCCCTCGGCACCGACCAGCTTGCGGGTGCGCAAATCGATCTAGGGCTGGTACCACAGCTCATCCCAATTTCGTGCCAGCACTTGGCGAAGCGTGATCTGGCCTTCGGCCGTCGCCGGCTTGGATGCGGGCTCGGCCGGCGGTAACGGCAAGAGTTTGCGGACCTGCTCGAGCACGGCGAGATATTTCCCTCGTCTGCGCCACTGTGGCAGACGCGGCAGACGGCACCGTTAATAAGGAGAAACCCGTGGAGTCTATGCTTGGCGGCGGGTAAGCGGATTACCAACAAATCGAGGCGTCTGCCTCACTCGGCGGCGCGGCGCGCGGCGATGATCTGGTCCGCGGTCCGGCCGGTCAATTCCGCCATGTGGTCGAATTTGAAGGTGAAGGTGCCGGCGCCCGCCGTGGCGGAACGGACCTCGACGATCAAATCGCCGATTTCGGCTTCCGGCATTTTGGCGCGCACCACGTCCCAGCCGTCCCAGCCTTCGCGCGTATCGAAGCCGAGAATCTGGCCGCGCCTCCCCGACATCAGCGCGTTGATCTTGGCGGTGGCGTCGTTGGGGCAGACGATCTCGACCAGATCGATCGGCTCGAGCAGAACCGGCTGACATTGCGGCAGGCCTTCGACGATGCCGATGCGGCCGGCGGTGCGGAACGCCATGTCGGAGGAGTCGACGGTGTGATACGAGCCGTCGATCAGCGCCACATGCAGGTCGACCACCGGGAATCCGAGCGGCCCGTGCTGCAGTGCGTCGACGATGCCTTCTTCCACCGAGGGAATGTAATTGCGCGGCACCACGCCGCCGGTGATCTTGTCCTCGAACGAGAAGCCCGCCCCGCGCGGCATCGGCTTGATGTCGATGACCACGTCGCCGTATTGGCCGTGGCCGCCGGACTGTTTCTTGTGGCGGCCGCGCTGCACGACGCCTTTGCGAATGGTCTCGCGATAGCCGACGCTCGGCGTGCGGCGCTCGATGGCGACGCCGTAGCGGTCGCTCAAATGCTCGGTGGCGACGCGCAGATGCATCTCGCCTTGGCCCCACAGGATGACTTCGTGCGTCTCCGGATTGTGCACGATGGTGATCGAGGGGTCTTCCTCGGCCAGCTTGTTGAGCGCGAGGCCGAGTTTCACGTCGTCTTTGCGCTCTTTGGCCGAGATGGCGATGGCGAGCACCGGCGGATAGGGCGCGACCTTGACCAGCGCCGGATGCGCCTGCTTGCCGGCGGCCAGCGTGTCGCCAGTCTTGGCTTTTTCCAGCTTGGCGAGGGCGACGGTTTCGCCGACCGCGGCCGGCCCACGCTTTTCGGATGTCTGGCCGACGAGCTTGAAGACGCCGGCGACGCGGCCGGCTTCTTCATCCTCGCCGAGGAAGGTCGTGCCGTCGCCGGCCTGCCCCGCCAGGATGCGCGCGATCGACATTTTGCCGCCATGCGCGGTGTTCTGGGTCTTGAGCACATAGGCGACCGCGTCGGCGCCGTCCTTGATACCGAGCCGCTTGGCGGTTTCGGCGATGCCCGGCGATTCATGGCGCAACGCCTTGAGCACGCGCAGCACGCCGTTGGCGCGCGTTGCGTTACCCATCAGCACCGGGCAAACTAGGCCTTCGCGCAGCTCGCTGCGCAGATCGTCGAACACTTTGTCCCGCGGCGGCTGGATGTCCTCGAGCAACTGTTCCATCAGCTCGTCGTCATGGTCGGCGAGCGTTTCCAGCATCGAGAAGCGCGCCGTCTTTTCGCTGTCGGCGCTGACGCCTTCGAGCGGCACGACTTCGGACGGCGCGTTCTCCTTGTAGACAAACGCCCGCTCCAGCGCGAGATCGACGAAGCCGGTGATGAGGTCGTTCTTGAAGGTCGGTATCTGCCGCAAGATCAGCTTGGTGCGCGAGGCCGGCTGCAACAGCTTGAGCACCTCGTGCACGCCGGCGTCGACCTTGTCGATCTTGTTGACGAACACGACGCGCGGAATCTTCCGATCTTCCAGTTCGCGCAGGATGAGCTGGAGCTGCGGAATTTTCTTTTCGTCCAGTTCGCACACCACCACCGCGGCATCGACCGCCGGCAGCACCGCACGCATGTCGTGAACGAATTCGACCGAGCCCGGGCAATCGATGAACGTGTAGGCGTCGCCCATGAAGCTCGTGGTGGCGACGGTGAGCTCGACGCTCATCTTGTGATGGCGCGCTTCCTTGCTGGCGTCGCCGACGGTGTTGCCGGCCTCGATGGTGCCCTGGCGCGGGATGACGCCGGTGCGGAACATGATCGCTTCGAGAAGCGTGGTCTTGCCGCTCTGGAACGGGCCGACCAGCGCGATACAGCGTGGACCGCCCGCGCGCGTGCCGTTGCCGTTAGCTGCCATGACGACCTCCTGCAACAGCCTCCCGGGAGCGGACCGTCATAAGGCGCGGACCGCACGGAAGCATCGTTTCAGGGGTCGCCGGGGCGGGTCAAGAGGCGTGACATCGCGCCGGTGCGGCGCATCCGCACCGGCAAGTGCGCGAGGTTGACGCCACGCCGCCGCTTATTGCGCCAAATGGATCGACAGCGCGCCGATGCCGGCCGCCGCGTTGAGCCCGGTCTGGCCCTGGACCGACAGCGGCTGCAGCGCCACCGAACTGTTCGAGCCGCCGATCAGCGCGTTGGCGCCGACACCGGCGCCGACGGTCGCTTGCGCGGTGCCGCCGGCATAAGTGCCGGACAACATGCCGACATAGCGGTTGGTGCCGGTGAAAACCGTCCAGACGATCGCCGAGCCGGTGGTGAAACCGACGTCGAGCCCGATGATGGTCATGGTGCCGACATAGGCTTCGGGCGGTCCGTTATCGGGCTGGAAGTTGCAACTAACGTTGCGTTGCGAGCCGATGATCAAGCCAACGCCGGCCGACACCGAGCAGGCCAGCGTGCCGACCTGGACCCGCCCCGCCTGGGCGTGCGCCGGCACCACCGCCGCCGCGGCCAGCGTGACCGCCAAGGCAGCTGCAAAACTCTTACGAATCATCTGGTTACTCCCTCACCGGCCCGGCGTCGGGCCCCGATTGATGTGCTGGGAGCAATTCTAGGCGAGATTGCGGCCCGCGTCTCGCAGTGTTTGGCGCAGAGTTAAGGCTTGCACCCTGCGCCCTCCGAGTTACGGGG
This sequence comes from Xanthobacteraceae bacterium, assembly GCA_049288525.1. Classification (GTDB taxonomy): domain Bacteria; phylum Pseudomonadota; class Alphaproteobacteria; order Rhizobiales; family Xanthobacteraceae; genus BOG-931. The sequence goes on along the minus strand of JBAQHW010000066.1, from coordinate 279 downwards.
GCGCCGGTCTCTCCGATCCACAATGTCAAACAGCGACGCTATCACCTTCGGCTGCGCGGTAGAGGGAGACAATTCTTCCTCGTTCTCGCGATGCGCCTTTGCATCCGAGCTATGCCACGCCACGGTAAGAAAGCCCTTCCAACTGCTCCCTCGAAAAAGGGAGGGGAGCGCCGTTCGGCGCGTCCACTGGAAACCGCTCCCGCCGCAGAAGGACAAAAGCCTGCCGCGGACGCGGCGAGCACCATCGTTTCTGTCCCGCACAATGCGGGATCAAAACGG
>JBAQHW010000065.1:0-5622 GCA_049288525.1 Xanthobacteraceae bacterium | reverse complement strand
GCCAGCTTTTCGCCAGCATGAATTCTTCCTGCGGTTCCAGCATGGGGAACCGGCGGATTTCTTCTAAATACCGGGTGAGGCCGGTTTCGCCCGACAATACGGGCAGTGCAGCAGTTTGGGCCATTATAGCGCCCTCCTTAAATTCATGCCCCCGGATCAGCGGCAGGCGAATGGTGCCGCCGCTTCGATACAGCCGACGGCGCCAGTTCCATCATCTCGCACCCGCAGCATACACGGTCGAATCGGGCGAACGGAAGGGAGAGGGTATCACTTCGGCGCGATACCGCCTTGATCTCGGTTAAATCGCCGTCGAAAGCCGAGAAATCGGTGAATCCTTACTTATCGCCAGACATTTCAGCGCCGGCTCCGGCCCGACTGCCGGCCAGCGCATCACGCAAACGGGCAAGATCAGGCGGCAGTTCCGATCGGAACTGCAGTATTTTGCCGCTGGTGGGGTGCTTTACTGCCAGTATATGGGAATGCAGGGCCTGCCTGACAAGGACCGCCAAGGCTGTTTGGGCGTCGGCCGGCAAAAGCGCCGATTTTGTGCGAAATCCTGACCCATAGGTCTGGTCACCCAGCAGGGGATGGCCGATTGCCGCCAAATGGACCCGGATCTGATGGGTTCGGCCGGTTTCGAGGCGGCAGGCGAGGAGACTTGCCACCGCCTGGTCCCTTTTGGCCGCCTTTATTCCTTTGCCCTGACCGGCGTTTTCGCCGGGCGAGGGGCTATAGCGTTCGAGCAGGCGCCAATGCGTGACCGCCGCGCGTCCCCCTTGGCCTTCTTGCCGCACCGTCATCCGCTCGCGCGCCCTGGGGTCGCGGTCGATTGGCTTGTCGATGGTGCCGGTAGGGCGCTCCGGCGCGCCCCAAACGAACGCGAGATAGCTGCGCTCGAACGGCTCGCCGCTTTTGCCGTGATCGGCGAACTGCGCGGCGAGGCCGCGGTGGGCGGCATCGTTTTTCGCCACGATCATCAGCCCGGTCGTGTCCTTGTCGAGCCGATGAACGATACCGGGACGCCGCTCGCCGCCGATGCCGGAGAGGCTGTCGCCGCAGTGCGCGATCAGCGCATTAACAAGCGTGCCGGTCCAATGGCCGGCCGCCGGATGGACCACGAGGTTTCTGGGCTTGTCGATAACGATAATGTCGTCGTCCTCGTAAACGATATGCAGCGGGATCGGCTCGGGCTGCGGCTTGGCCGGTTGGGGCGGCGGAATATCGACATTGACCGCGTTACCGGAATTGACGCGGTGGCTCGGATCGCGGATCGTCTTGCCGTCGAGCGCGACCGCGCCGGCCTCGATCAAGGCCTTGAGCCGCGAGCGCGACAGGGCGGCGGGATGATCGGCAAAATGGCGGGCGAGCACGCGATCGAGCCGCTCGCCGGCCTCGGCGGGCTCGATCAGCACCGAGGTTTGCGTCGCGGTGATACTCGGCGCGGTGATAGTCGGTGCGGTGGTACTCATGGCCCAAAAACCCGATCAAGAAACCGATCAACCGATAGATAAGGCGTCCGACGCCAAATCATCCGATGCCAAATCTTCCGAAGTCATGGCGCCGGCTTTGGCACGGGTCCGCCTGCTGATGCTCATTTCCGGCGTCACCACGGCGATCGCCATCGCGGCGGTGCTCGGGGTGATTGGCTATCGTGTTTATCACGCGGGCGGAAGCGGCGCCGCCGCCATCGTCAACGGTACGGTATTCCTGCCCAAGGGCGCGCATGTGGTCTCGACCACCATCGGCGACGGACACATCATCGTGACCTTGGATGTCAATGGCGCGAGCGAGGTCCGCATCTACGACCTCAAAACCCTGCAGCAGACGGGTACTTTGCGCTTTGCCACCGCGCCGTGAGCTTTTCCGGCTCAACCTGGGCGCCCATTGACGCAACTATAAGTTGATTGTAAGTATATATACAACTGTACAATAATTGTCACGGAGCGGCTGTAACCTGAAGTTGCTCGCCGCTTGTTGTCCAGCTGCTTGGAGAGGCGAACCATACGGTGCGTTACAACCATAGATTACAAACAGACAGCAGAACAACAAATGCGAGAACGGCGCATCGGTAACTTCACCAGGCGGACCTCGCCGGACCAGCCCTTGGATCGACAATGGCAGACCAGATCAATCAGAGCGGCGGTCGGCGTCGGGGTCGAAAACGGAGATCGAAAATGGCAGGCGAAGACGAAACCCCAGTGACCAATCCCGAACAAACAACTCCGGAGATAATGGACAAGCCGGCGGAGAGCGCCGCGGCGACGCCGACCGCTTCCAACACCACGGTGCCGATCTACGTCGTCGTGTTCTTTGGCGCGCAGCAGCAGGGCGGTTTTCCGATGTTGCCGCCGCTCTATCCGCCGCCGATGATCTTCGGCGCGCAGCAGAGCGGTTTTCCGATGTTGCCGCCGCTCTATCCGCCGCCGATGGTCTTCGGCGCGCAGCAAAGCGGTTTTCCGATGATGCCGCCGCTCCATATACCGCCGATGGTCTTCGGCGCGCAGCAGACCGGCGCGGCGCCGCAAGCGGGCGCATTCCCGATGCTGCCGCCGACCATGCCCCCGATGATTGTGGTGTTCGGCGGTCAGCAGCACGCCGCCGCGGCGCCACCGCCGCCGACGGTCATCATGCCGCCGATGGTGCTGATGATCTTTGCGGGTCAGCAGGCTGCTCCGGCCGCCGGGGCCTCGTTCCTGTCCCCGCTGATGATCACACCGCCTCCGATATCGGTGGTCACGATCTCGCCGCCGCCGATCAACATTGCGCCGCCACCGATGAACGTTTCGGTCACGGTGTCGCTGTTTGGTGCGCAGCACGGCGGGGCAGGCGCAGCGCCGGTGATGCCGCCGGTCGTGGGCATGCCGCCGATGGTGCTGGTCTTCGGTGGACAAGGCGCCGCACCGCCGGTGTTCCCGCCGCCGATGATCATTCCGCCGATGGTGCTGGTCTTCGGTGGGCAAGGTGCCGCTCCGCCGGTGTTCCCGCCGCCGATGATCATCCCGCCGATGGTCCTGGTCTTCGGTGGGCCGGGCGCGGCTCCGCCTGAGCCGCCGCAGATGGTCTTTCCGCCCATGATCATCTTCGGGGCGCAAGGCGCTGCTCCGTCGCCGATGGTCACGCCCATGGTGGTTTTGTTTATTGCCGCCCAGCATGCAGCGGCTGCTGCACAGCCGGGTGCGGCGCTCAACATCGCGCCGATGGTGACCTACCCGACGATGCTGATGTTCCCAACGACGTTCGGCGCTCCACAGAGCCAAGCGGCTACGCCGATGTTTCCGACCATACCGATGATCGTCGTGTTCGGCGGCCGCTGACGCTCCCGCCACGACGCAGACAGTGCAACGCTAAGAAGAGAGACGACGGTCGACATGACGAAGCAACTGAAAGACTACATGGTCGAGCTTGCAATCAATGCCGACCGTCTCACAGACCTCGTGCGGGATCCGCAGGAGGCGTTGAAAAACTCAGACTTGAGCGAGGCCGACCAGGCCTTGCTCCAGTCCGGCGATCAAGGGCGGATTTACGCCGCTCTGAAGAATTTGCCGACCCCGCCGGCGTCGTCGGCGGCCCCGGCACCGCAATTGCCGACGGTCGTCGCGGCGCAATATCCCTACGGCGTGCCGGGCCAAGGCGCGGCGGCGCAAGCCGTCGCGCCTCAACCCTATGGCGCGCCGGCTCAGGCCGCGCCGCAATGGCCGGCCGCAAGCTACGGCCAAGCGCCGCCGTATTACGCCCTGCCGCTCTATTACGCGCTGGCATGGCCCTATCAGAACTATCAGCGCTGATTCCCAAAATTTTGAGCGAGGACACGCATGTTCGATGAAAGATTGATCGTCGTCGGCACCGGCATTCGGACGATCGGACAGCTCACGCTGGAAACGATCGCCTGGCTCAAGCGCGCCGACAAGGCGCTGTACATCGTCAGCGACCCGATCGCCGAAGAGCTGATCAAGTCGCTCAATCCGGGCGGCGCGGAATCGCTGCATCCGTTCTATGCCGACAACAAGCCGCGGCTGCAGACCTACAACGAAATGATCGAGCGCACGCTGTCCTATGTGCGCGACGGCCAACGTGTTTGCCTTGCCGCCTATGGCCATCCCGGCGTGTTCGCCTATCCGACCCATGAATCGGTGCGGCGCGCCCGCGCCGAAGGCTTCAAGGCGCGCATGCTGCCAGGCATTTCAGCGGAAGACTGTCTGTTCGCCGACCTGAACATCGATCCCGCCATGGCCGGCTGTCAGACTTACGAGGCCACCGATTTTCTCATCAACGGCCGGGCGATCGACAACACCAGCAACGTCATTCTCTGGCAGATCGGCGTGCTCGGCGACGCCACCTTCAAGAGCACCCATTACGACATCAAGGGCATGCCGCAGCTTCTCAGCAAGCTCTACCAATCCTACAATCCGGCGCACGACGTTTATATCTACGAGGCGCCGCTGTTTCCGGGCGTCGAGCCGGTCATCCGCAAGGTGCCGTTGTGGATGCTGCCGCAAGCCGGCGCCACCGCGATTTCGACGCTGTACATCCCTCCGGCCGCGGCGCCGCGCACCGACGGCAGCATCGCCGCCGCCATGGGATTCCGATAATCATTGCGGCTGTCGCTTGCGGACCGTGCCGGCCATGAGGGGCATTATTTCTCCCGCGCCTTGAACGAAAAGCGACAAGGCACGTTGATGGGCGTCATCCATGCTGGAGGAACGCCCTATGGACGAGAATCGTATCGCCGGGACCGCAAAAAACATCGGCGGAAAGGCGCAAGAGACTTTCGGCCGGGTGACCGGGGACGCCAGCACCCAAGCCGAGGGAATCGTCAATCAGGTCAGCGGCGCCGCCCAGGACCTTTACGGACAAGCCCGCGACAGCGCCGCGGACGCCGCCAATACGGCACGCGACACTGCTTCTTCGTTCGAAAAAGTTCTGCGCAATACGATCGAGAATCAGCCCTACACGGCTGTGGCGATCGGGATCGGTCTCGGATGGCTGCTCGGCCGGATGCACCGGCCGCTCTAGCCGCGGCGGCGAGCTAAGACTGAACTCATCGAGCACTAGCCGCGATAGCTGGAGCGTGGTAGGGCATCCGCCGCCCGCTCCCTTCGTCTAGCGGTCTAGGACGCGGCCCTCTCAAGGCTGAAACAGGGGTTCGATTCCCCTAGGGAGCGCCAGGGTCTAAGATTAGCCGCATATCTCCGAAACAACGCGCTCCACAAGGGGTTCTCGCCTGCCCGGTGGTATCACTTGGTGGGCATTTTCATGCGAGTTCTTATGGGCGTCATCAAGGATCGCCACGTGACGTACTATGCCCGGCAGAAGGTGCCCGAGCGGCTGCAGACCGCTGTCGCGCGCATTCTCGATAACGGCAAGGACAAGCAGGTCTGGCTGAGATGCTACGCTTCGCGGTTGCGTTTGCGCTTCGTGGGGCGATTAAGGTGGTGCGTGGGTTGCGACAGGGTCTCACCGAGGAAGAGCGCTACCGTGTCGCTGACGACGTTGTAGATCGGCTGCAAGCGCATGGTGATCCGTGGCGGTTCTCGGAGGTGTTATCAGACCGATTCGGCAGTGGGACCGCCGCAGCCGCCAATGTCGGGACAAGTGGACGCCATAATTGATTAGTCTTGAGAG
>JBAQHW010000064.1:0-32457 GCA_049288525.1 Xanthobacteraceae bacterium | reverse complement strand
ATCCGCAGCGTCGGCAATATGGGCGCCTATCTCGGCGCCATCGGCGCCGCCATCCCGACGCTGTCGTTCACGCGCTGCCTGCCAGGCATGTACGACATTCCCAAGATCGATGTCGCGGTGAAATGCGCCTATACCAACACGCTGCCGACCGCGCCCTATCGCGGCGCCGGCCGCCCGGAGGCCAGCTATGCGCTCGAGCGGGTGGTCGACGAAGCGGCGCGGATGACCGGCATCGACCGCGTCAAGCTGCGTCGGCGCAACCTGGTCAAAAAGTTTCCCTACAAGACGCAAGTCGGCACCGTGATCGATTCCGGCGATTTTGCGCCGATCCTCGACGAGGCGCTGAAGCTTGCCGACTACGACAATTTCAAGGGGCGCCGCCGCGAGGCGCAAAAACGCGGCAAATATCGCGGGCTCGGCATTTGCTGCATGCTGGAGCATTCCGGCGGGTCGCCGACCGAAAGCGCGTTGCTGGAATTTCCCGGCAACGGCACGCTGCAGTTCCGCCTCAACGTGCAGAATACCGGTCAGGGTCACGCCACGGTGTTCTCGGAGCTGATCGGCGAGCGGCTCGGCATCCCGCCGGACAAAATTCCGCATCGGCATGGCGATTCATCGAACGAACTGCCGGGTTACGCCTCGGTCGGCTCGCGTTCGGGCATGACAGTGAGCCATTCGGTGGTCAAGGCGATTGACGCCATCCTCGCCAAGGGCAAGCCGATTGCAGCCGCTATGCTGGAAGCCGGCGAGGGCGACATCGCCTATCGTAACGGCGGCTTCGAAGTGGTCGGCACCGATCGCCGGGTGACGCTGTTCGAGGTTGCATCTCACGCTGCCGTGCTGAAGAAGCGCGGCGAGATTGCGGAAGACCTCGATACCAAGCAGGTGACCGATACGCCGCAGACCTTTCCCAACGGCGTTCACATCGCCGAAGTCGAGATCGATCCCGCGACCGGACATCTGCAAGTCGTAGCCTATGCCGCCGTCGACGATTGCGGCCACGCGCTCGATCACACCATCGTAACCGGGCAGTTGCACGGCGCCATCGCCTCGGGGCTGGGCCAGGCGCTGATGGAGCGCACCGTCTACGACGGCGATTCCGGCCAGCTCGTCACTGGCTCGTTCATGGACTACGCCATGCCCCGCGCCGAGGACATGCCGCGGCTCTCCGAGGCCATGCATAATGTGCCGGCCACGACCAATCCGCTCGGCGTCAAGGGCGTCGGCGAGGCCGGCACCACCGCGGCCATTGCCGCAGTGATGAATGCCGTGGCCGACGCGATCCCGAACGGCGCCGGCGTGCATCTGGAGATGCCGGCGACCGCGCAGAAAATCTGGCAAGCCTGCCAGCGCGCGAAGGGCGCATGATTTTGTCATCACCCGCGAAAGCGGGTGATCCGGTCATCACTGCGGCCCGCCATAGTGTTGGCGACTACTGGATGCCCGGCCGTCGCGGGGCATGACAGGACCGGACTGCCGTCGGCGGCTTTCCTGCGGCCGCAACGGTGCGCGGCTGTGCTCGTTGTTGAGATGCACGAGATGCTTGAGCATGCGCATGAAGGCAGTGCGCTCGCCGGGCTTGAGCGGCGCCAGGATCATGCGTTGGGTTGCCGCGACGGCCGGATCGATATCGGCGAGGAGGCGACGCCCTGCCGCAGTAATGTGCAGCGATTTAATGCGCCGGTCGGCCGCGCCGCTCCTTCGCGTGATCAGGCGTTTCTTTTCCAGCCGGCCCACGACACCGCCCAGGGTCGAGCGATCGAGCGCAACGGCGTTGCAAAGCGCGGTCTGGTCAATGCCTGGATTGTTGTTGACGGCATAGAGCGCGGCATATTGCATCGGCGTGAAGTCGAACTTCTTGGCCTCGTTCAGGAACAAGGCGAAGGCGATCTGCTGCAGCCGGCGAATGAGATGGCCCGGCATGTCGGTGAGGCGGCGGTTGTCGTCTGTCATCGGTTTGCGGTCGTTGACGGGCGCTGCAGATTGTCTGTACACTGACCAATAATCATCAGTATGCTGAATATTTGGTCCGGCCGCAAGTCCGGCCGGAATGAAGGCGGAGGATAAGATGCCCCAGCACCCCGAACATTTGATCGCCGACAAGAAGCGTCCGTTCACCGGCGCCGAGTTCCTGGAATCGCTGCGCGACGGCCGCGAGCTCTATATCTACGGCGAGCGCGTCAAGGACGTCACCACGCATCCCGCCTTCCGCAATGCGGCGCGTTCGGTGGCGCTGCTCTACGACGCACTGCACGACAAGGAAACCAAGGACGTACTGACCGGGTCGACCGATACCGGCTCCGGCGGCTACACCATGAAGTTTTTCAAGGTGGCGCGTTCCCGCGAGGAGGTGATCGCGCAGCGCGACGCCATCGCCGCCTGGGCGCGCGTTAGCTACGGCTGGCTCGGCCGCAGTCCAGATTACAAGGCCGCCTTCCTCAACACGCTCGGCGCCAATGCCGAGTTCTACGGCAAGTTCGCCGACAATGCGCGCGCCTGGTACAAGCGCGGCCAGGAGGCGGTGCTGTTCCTCAATCATGCGCTGGTCAACCCGCCGATCGACCGCAACAAGCCGGTCGAAGAGGTCAAGGACGTCTACATCACCATCCAAAAGGAGACCGACGCCGGCATTTACGTCTCCGGCGCCAAAGTCGTCGCCACCAATTCGGCGCTGACCAATTACAATTTTCTCGGCCAGAACATGGGCCAGGAGATCAACGATCCGGCCATGGTGGTGATGTTCATCGCGCCGATGAACACGCCGGGCATCAAATTGATCTGCCGGCCGTCCTACGAAATGGCGGCCGCCGCCACGGGGTCGCCGTGGGACTATCCTCTAACGTCGCGATATGACGAAAACGACGCGATCTTCGTGTTCGACAATGCGTTCATCCCCTGGGAGAACGTGCTGATCCACCGCGACATCGATCGGCTGAAGAATTTTTATCCGAAGTCCGGTTTCTTCAACGGCTTCACCATGCAGGGCTGCACCCGGCTCGCGGTCAAACTCGATTTCATCGCCGGGCTGCTCTACAAGGCCGCGCGCACCACCGGCGTCGAGGAGTTTCGCGGCGTGCAGGCGCAGATCGGCGAGGTGATCGGCTGGCGCAACCTGTTCTGGTCGCTGACCGACGCCATGGCCTGCAATCCGGAGCCGTGGGTCAACGGCGCGGTGCTGCCGAACTCGCAAGGCTCGGCGACCTACCGGCTGTTCATGACCGAAGCCTATCCGGCGGTGCGCAACATCGTCGAGAAGGTGGTCGCTTCCGGCCTGATCTATCTGCCGTCGCATGCGCTCGACTTCAAGAATCCCGAGGTCGACAAATATCTCGCCAAATATGTGCGCGGCTCGAACGGCATCGATTACAAGGAGCGCATCAAGATCATGAAGCTTCTGTGGGACGCCATCGGCACGGAATTCGGCGCCCGCCACGAGCTCTACGAGATGAATTATTCCGGCAGCCACGAACTGATCCGCGTCTTCCAATTGCAGCAGGCGCAGTTCTCCGGGCGCTTGAAGAAAATGGAAGCGCTGGTCGAGAAATGCATGGCCGATTACGACGAGGACGGCTGGAAACATCCGGCCTATTGCGACAGTGCGGATATTTCGGTGCTGAATAAGTCGGCTGGCTGAAAGGCCGGGACCTGCTAATGCATCCGGCGTACCGAAGCACCGCGCGGCCGGCTCCAGACCTTGTCACGCACGGCGCGGAACCGCTTCCAGAACGCCGCGAACCAGGGCAGCTTCATCAGCTTCGGCTTAACCACGCCGAACAGCCGGTGCGTGACAAACAGGCTCACCGCATAGGCGCAGATCATCGCGATGGCGCCGCCGATCCAGTGCCCGTCGCCGACGAAGAATACGATGGCAAGCTTCAGCGGCTCAACCACCGCAAGCGGCACTGCAACTAAGAGCAATGACGGATAGGGCGGCAGCCCCTCGATACGATGGCGCAGCGCCTGCGGCGGCTTCATGGGATGCGCTCGGTTGTCCAATCGGCCAATAACGCCGGGCGGCGGCAAACGTTCACCGCGCCGAAAATGCATCCGTCAGTGCGTCATGTCGAAAGAGTCGTTACCGAGCCGGGTCCGGTCAAGCGCTTTAGCCAGCTTGCGCTTTAGTCAGCTTCCTTTTCGTCCTTTTCCGGGAGCGGCTCGGCGCCGTCGTCCCCGCCCGGCGCAAGCCCTTCCGTAGGGGGGCGTGCCGCCTTGCGCTGCGCAGACTTCTCTTCGCGCTTTTGCTGCTTTTCGGCGATCCGGGCGCGTGCCGCCCGGTCGCGGTCAGCGCGGTCGCGGCCGTAGTTTGGGCGAAATGCCATAAAACCCTCCCAAAAATGCTCCGCAGCACCCGCTCGCAACAGGTTGCTATCCAATCGCAGCAGATTATATAGGCGCTCGCGCCGGATTTGTCGGCTGCGCCGAGGTCCCCAAGATGGCTTGGTTCAAAGAACCGGATTTCAACCAACGGCAACAGGCTGCGGCGAAGGCCCGGCAGGCGGCGCTGGAGAAATTCCGCGCCAAATCTGCCGATCCGGAGGCTGCCGCGCGCCGCGAAACCCGCGCCGGCGAAGCGGCCGATCGCGCGGTGGCGCGGCAGGCTCGCGCCACCGAGAAGGCCGAACGCAAAATCCGCGAGACGGAAGCCGCCGAGCAGGCTAAACGCGAAGCCGCTCTCGCCGCCGAACACGCCGCCGCCGAGCGCGCCAAGCACAAGCTCGCGCTCGAAGCCGAGCAAAAAAAGGCGCGCGATGAGCGCTATGCGGCACGCAAGGAACGCAGCAAGAAGAAGCGGTAACACGCACGCCGAATGCGCGTCTTCGTCACCGGAGCGAACGGTTACATTGGCGGCGCCGTGGCCGCAGCGCTCGCCGGTGCCGGCAACCACGTTCGCGGCCTGGTTCGTGACCGCGCCAAGGCCGATGCGGTCGCACCCTTCGGCATTGAGCCGGTCATCGGCACGCTCGACGATGGAGCACTGCTGCGCGATGAGGCCAAAGCGGCGGACGCCGTGGTCAATGCGGCGTCGAGCGATCATCGCGGTGCAGTCGAGGCCTTGCTTGCCGGGCTCGCCAATTCCGGCAAAGTGCTCATCCATTCGAGCGGCTCGAGCATTATTGCCGATCGCGCCATGGGGGAGCCCTCGGACCGCATCTACGACGAGGACACACCGATCACGCCGATTGCCGACAAGGCAGCCCGCGTCGCGATCGATCGGCTGGTGCGCGACGCGCCCGGCGTTCGCGCGGCGGTGCTGTGCAACTCCATGATCTACGGCACGGCGCTGGGGCCGCCGGCGCAAAGCGTGCAAATCCCGGCGCTGGTGGGGCAAGCGCGCTCTTCCGGCGTCGTGCGCTATATCGGCCGTGGGTTGAACCGCTGGTCGAACGTGCATATCGCCGACGTCGTGGCGCTGTACCGACGGGTCATTGCCAACCCTCCCGCCGGCGCCTTCATGTATGTCGAGAGCGGCGAGGAAGCACTCGGTGCGATCGCTGCCACCATCGCCGCGCGGCTGAAGCTCGGCGCGGCGCAATCTTGGTCCGCCGAGGCAGCGATCGCGGCGTGGGGACAGAACACGGCGACCTATTCGCTCGGCTCCAACAGCCGGGTTCGCGGCAAAGCCGCGGCAGCTATCGGCTGGACGCCCAAGCACCGTTCGATCGTCGAGTGGATCGCCACCGCGCTCGATTGACCGGGCGAAAGCCGAAGGAGACGCGCGTGCCAATCTACGTTCTCGAACCGCCGCTGCGTTACAATCATCCCTATCCGGGCCCGGTGATCGAGCGGGTGCTGCCGTTGCGCGAAGCGCGGGCGGCTTGCGCGCATATGGGCGTGCAGGCGGACGCCTGCTCGTGGCTCGTGAAACGCAAATGCTATCTCGTCATTCCGTGCGGCGGCCCGGTGAAGGACTTGCGCGCCTATGTCCGTCACGAACGCGCGCATTGCAACGGCTGGCCGGAGAATCATCCGGAATGAGTGCGCTGAACTGAGCTCTCGCCAGGATCATCCAGATGTACGATATCGTCTTGCGCGGCGGCACGATCTACGACGGCAGCGGGCGCGGCGGCGAAGCTGGCGATCTCGCCCTCGTCGGCGGCCGCATCGCTGCCATCGGTCCCAAGCTCGGACCGGCCCATCGCGACATCGACGTATCGGGCCTCGCGGTGGCGCCGGGATTCATCGACATCAAGACCCATTCCGATTTCACGCTGCCGATCAATCCGAAGGCCGAAAGCAAGGTGCGGCAGGGCGTGACGACGGAGATCATCGGCCATTGCGGTTTTTCGGTCGCGCCGGTGTTGCCGGGCAAGGTGGATTTGCTGCGCGATTATCTGTCGCCAAGCGCGCCGTGGCTGCCGTTTCGCGAAACGAGCTTCCCGGACTATCTCGACAACTTTCCCGCTACTGCCGTGAATGCCGGCATGCTGGTCGGGCACAACACGCTGCGCCTGATGATCATGGGCATGGACGATCGTGCGCCTTCGGCGGGCGAGCTTGCGGCGATGAGCGACCTTCTGAACGACGGCCTGCACGCTGGTGCGCTGGGGTTGTCGACCGGCCTGTTCACCGCGCCGGGCTGTTACGCGGATAGCCAGGAGATCATCGCGCTGTGCCGGGTGGTGAAGCGTTACAACGGCGGCTATTTCACCCATCTGCGCGACGAATCGAACAAGGTTTTGGAATCGCTGGAGGAAGCAATCGGCATTGCCGAGGCGTGCGCCATCCATGCCGAGATCGTGCATTTCAAATGCTCAGGCCTCGATAATTGGGGAAAGGCGGCCGAAGCCCTGCGCATGATCGCTGCGGCCAAGGCGCGCGGCATCGACGTCGATTGCGATGCCTATCCCTACAATGTCGGCAGCAATCCGCTGAAGAATCTCATGCCGCAATGGGTGCAGGCCGGCGGCGTGCCGGAGATGCTGGCGCGATTGGCGCTGCCGGAGGTCCGATCGCGCATCGCCGCCGACATCGCCCGCGACGGCTTGAACAATTGGGGCCGCATTCCCGACTGGGACTGCGTGCAGATTTCGATATCGCCGCATCTGCCGCAATATGCCGGCCGCAGCTTCGCCGATCTGGCGCGCGAACGCGGTGCCGACCCGATCGAGGTGGTCTGCGACTATTTGATCGACGATCGCGGTGCGACCCGCGTTCTGGTCATGTCGATTGCGGAAGACGACGTGCGCGCGCTGATCCGCTCGCCGGCGGCGCTGGTCGGGTCCGACGGCAACTGCGTCGCCGACTATGGCATCACCAGCCAGGGCATCCCGCATCCGCGCTTCTACGGCACCTTTCCGCGCGTACTGAGCCACTACGCGCGGAACCTCGGTCTCGTTCCGATCGAGACCGCCATTCATAAGATGACCGGCGCCAGCGCCCGCGCTCTCAAATTGGCGGATCGCGGCCTGCTCAAGGTCGGCTACTGCGCGGACGTGACGGCATTTGATCCGGCGGACTTCGAGGAACTGGCGACATTCGCGGCACCGCATCGCTATCCGAGCGGGCTGCGGACGACCGTTCTGGTGAACGGCGTTCCGGTTGTCGAAAACGCGGCCCATACCGGAGCGTTGCCCGGCAGGGTGCTGCGCCGCGACGCCGCGGGCGCGGTGCGCTGAGACGAATTTAGCGGTTGCGTCCTTGATGCCCGTCGAGGCCGACGCCTTTGAGATGGCCGAACAACGCCGCGAGCCGCTCGCGGTCGGCTTGCGGCAGTGGCGGCTTGAGCAGCGAGGCCAGATTGGTCCGTAGATGTTCGACATTCCCGGTGCCGAACAGGACTACGTCGACGCCGGGTTCATGCCGCACGAAGCGATAGGCAGCCTCGATCGTATTGCCGGCGCCGCCGTCGTGAACCAGAAAGCCGAGCGGATCGTCGGTCTCGGCGAGCGATTTTTCGACCAGGCCCTTGGCGGCGAGTTCTCTGATCTCGCGGGCGATGCGCGGCGGATCGGCAAAAATGCTGCGCACCGCAAACATCAACAGCGTGCCGATGCCCTTCTCGCGCGTGGCCGGAAACACGTTCGCCCGCGCGCCCTGGTGCATCATGTGGAAGCCCACCATGAACACGTCCCATATATCGTCCTTGAGCGCGCGCTTAAGCGTCTCGTTGGTGAAATCGGCGATAGGATTTTCAGTGAGCCCGATATGCCGGATTTTGCCTTTCTCCTTTTGCGCGATCAGCACCGGCGCCAGCGTGTTGACCGCATAATCGTACATTTGCGGCTCGACGCCGTGCAGATTGAACACGTCAACATAATCGGTGCCGAGAAGGTGCAGCGAATTGTCGAGGCTGGCGACCATGCGCTCCGGCGTCCACCATTCGCCGCCGCGCTGTACGCTCGATTTGGTCGCGACGAAGACGTCGCCGCGCGGCAGCGATTTGAACGCCTTGCCGACCACGCCCTCGGTGCCATAGGCCGGTGCCGTGTCGATGAAATTGACGCCGAGCTCGATGGCGTCGAGCACGAGACGCGCGGACTCGTCCTCGGTCTTGCCGGATTTGAGCCCCATGCGCGAGAAGCCGCCGGTGCCGAGACCGGCGACGCTGACGCGAAGTCCGGTTCGGCCGAGAGTGGTGTATTGCATTCCCGACTTCCTACGCGACCGCCGCCTACGCCTCAACCCGTTGACCGATTGCAGGCTTTCGTGTCACGTCCGGCGGCTTTTGCCGCGCGGCATCTCGCCTGAAAACCATGTCCGCTAACCGGGATCGTGCTCAAATCGTGCCGGAAACGACTGCGAATCCAATGACTCCCGACCGCTACAACGCCCGCGACGCCGAGGCGCGGTGGCAAAAGATCTGGGACGAGCGCGGCATCTTCGCCACCAGCAACGAAGACCCGCGGCCGAAATACTACGTGCTGGAAATGTTCCCCTATCCGTCGGGGCGCATCCATATGGGCCACGTGCGCAATTACACCATGGGCGACGTGGTCGCCCGCTACAAGCGCGCGATGGGGCTCAACGTGCTGCATCCGATGGGCTGGGATGCTTTCGGCATGCCGGCCGAGAACGCCGCCATGGAGCGCAAGGTCCATCCCAAGGCATGGACCTACGACAACATCGCGGCGATGAAGAAGCAGCTCAAATCGATCGGGCTGTCGCTCGACTGGAGCCGCGAAATAGCGACCTGCGATCCGGCCTATTACAAGCATCAGCAGAAAATGTTTCTCGACTTTCTGCGCGCCCGCCTGGTCGAGCGCGAGAAGCGCAAGGTGAACTGGGACCCGGTCGACCAGACCGTGTTGGCGAACGAGCAGGTGATCGACGGCCGCGGCTGGCGCTCCGGCGCCATCGTCGAGCAGCGCGAGATGAGCCAATGGGTGTTCAAGATCACCAAATATTCGCAAGACCTGCTCGACGCGCTCGATCGGCTCGACCGCTGGCCGGAAAAAGTCCGGCTGATGCAGAAAAATTGGATCGGCCGCTCTGAAGGTTTGCTGGTCCGCTTCGCGCTCGATCCGGCCACGGCGCCGAACCGGGAGAGCGAGCTCGAAATCTTCACCACGCGGCCGGACACTTTGTTCGGCGCCAAATTCATGGCGCTGGCGCCGGATCATCCCTTATCGCTCGCGGCGGCGGCGAAGAATCCGGCGCTGGCGACATTCATCGAGGAATGCCGGCATCGCGGCACCGCACAGGCCGAGGTCGATACGGCCGAGAAGCTCGGCTTCGATACCGGCATCAGGGCCGTTCATCCGTTCGACCCGAACTGGAAACTGCCGGTCTATGTGGCGAATTTCATTTTGATGGAATACGGCACCGGCGCGATTTTCGGCTGTCCGGCGCACGATCAGCGCGACCTCGACTTCGTCAACAAATACGGTCTCGGCAACGTGCCGGTAGTGTGTCCGCCGGGCCAGGACCCGAAGACCTTCGTCATCACCGACACGGCTTACGACGGCGACGGCCGCATGATCAATTCGCGCTTCCTCGATGGCATGACCATTGCGCAAGCGAAACAGGAAGTTGCGCGGCGGCTGGAACATGAAAGCCGCGGCAATCGCCCGGTGGCCCAGCGCCAGGTGAATTTCCGGCTGCGCGACTGGGGCATTTCGCGGCAGCGTTATTGGGGCTGCCCGATCCCGATCATCCATTGCGACAAATGCGGCGTCGTGCCGGTACCGGAAAAGGACTTGCCGGTGACGTTGCCGGAAGACGTCAGTTTCGACCGGCCCGGCAATCCGCTCGACCATCATCCGACCTGGAAGCATGTGACGTGCCCGCAATGCGGTGGCAAAGCGCAGCGCGAAACCGACACCATGGACACCTTCGTCGACTCGTCGTGGTATTTCGAGCGATTCACCGATCCGTGGATTACGAGCGCGCCGACCGACCGGCCGATGGTCGATGCCTGGATGCCGGTCGATCAATATATCGGCGGCATCGAGCACGCGATTCTGCATCTGCTTTACAGCCGCTTTTTCACCCGCGCCATGAAGGCGACCGGCCATGTCGGGATCGACGAGCCGTTTGCCGGCCTGTTCACCCAAGGCATGGTCGTGCACGAGACCTATCGCACCGAAAGCGGCGACTGGGCGGCGCCGGCGGAAGTGAAAATCGAGGTCGACGGCGACGCGCGGCGCGCCGCTCTGATCTCGACCGGCGAGCCGGTCGCGATCGGTCCGATCGAGAAGATGTCGAAGTCGAGACGCAACACCGTCGACCCGGACGAAATCATCGCCGCCTACGGCGCCGACGTGGCGCGCTGGTTCATGTTGTCGGATTCGCCGCCGGAGCGTGATGTGGAATGGACCGAGCGCGGGGTCCAGGGCGCCTGGCGTTTTTCCCAGCGGCTGTGGCGGCTGGTCGGCGAGGCGGCCGAAATCGCCGGCTCGGCGCCGCAGGGCCGTCCCGCGGCATTCTCCGCGACCACCATGAGACTCCGTAAGGCGACGCACCGGGCGCTCGCCCGGGTGTCCGATGACATCGAAAAGCTGCACTTCAATGTTTGTGTCGCCTCGATCTACGAATTTGCTAATGCGCTCAATGATGTAATCGGGGGCATCGAAGAGCATGGCGACGCCAAGCTGGACCCGGGCCTGCGCTGGGCCATGCGCGAAGCGGTTAACGTTCTCGTGCAACTATTCCACCCCATGATGCCCCATCTCGCCGAGGAATGCTGGGCCGCGCTCGGCCACGGGACGCTGGTGGCGCAAGAAAAGTGGCCAGAGGTCGAGCGTGAGTTGTTGGTCGAGGCGACCGTGACCTTGCCGGTGCAGATCAACGGCAAGAAACGCGCCGAAGTGACCGTTCCGCGCGACGCCGATCATGCCGCGATCGAGGCTGCCGTTCTCGCGCTCGATGCGGTACAATCTGCGCTCGGCGGCAAGCCGCCGAAAAGGGTGATCATTGTTCCGGGACGGATCGTCAATGTGGTGGCGTAACCGCTGTTCCCTGTTGCGCGGCGCTCGGCTCGCCCTGGTGCTGGGCGCGACCGGTCTGCTTGCCGGCTGCTTCCAGCCGCTCTACGGCTCGAACCCTTCGGTCGGCGGCGAGAGCGTGAAAGACAAGCTCGCCGAGGTCCAGATCGCTCCGATCCCAACGCGCCAGGGCACGCCGCAGGCCCGGCTTGCCGTCGGCGTGCACAATGCGCTGCAGTTCGATCTGACCGGCGGCGGCGGCGCGCCAAACCTGCCGACGCACCGGCTCGACGTCACGGTCGGCGAGTCCGACTTCACGGTGCTGATCGATCCGGTAACCGGCCGGCCGACATCGCAAGTTGCCGGTGTCGCGGTAACCTACCAGTTGGTGGAAATTGCCACCGGCAAAGTAGTGTTGAAAGACTCGACTTACGCCAACGTCGACTATGACGCGCCCGGATCGGAACAGCGCTTTGCCGTCCAGCGCGCCCAGCGGGACGCCGAAGACCGCGCCGTTGTGACCGCCGCCGACACCATCCGCAACCGGCTGGCGTCGTATTTCGTCGCCGGCACGTAACCGAACGCTGCGAACGCTCGCTGGGCATGCCCTGCCGAAATGGCAGGTCATCACAATTGATCCCGTCGCAACTAGAATTATTCGATGGAGCATGATCTTTTCGGAAAACCCGTTTCCACTTTTCCGGATCATGCACTAAATTCCAAAGCGATGGTCGCCGTCAAAGCCGCCGATGTCGATGCCTTCGTCGCCCGTGCCGACCCGGCGCGGCCGGTCGTTCTCGTGTTCGGTCCGGATGCGGGTTTGGTCAGCGAACGCGTCATCGCCATGGTGCGGGCCTCGGTCGACGACGTGAATGACCCCTTCGCGCTGGCGCGGCTCGATGGCGAGACGCTTACCGCAGAACCGGCGCGCTTGGTCGAGGAATCGCAAACCATGCCGCTGTTCGGCGGCCGCCGCGCGGTATGGGTGAAGGCCGGAGCCAAGAATATCACGCCGGCGGTCGAAGCTCTGCTGACCGTGGCAAGGCCCGACTGCCGGGTGGTTATCGAAGCCGGCGATTTGCGGCGTAATGCGCCGCTTCGCGTATTATGCGAGCGCGCCAAAAACGCGGCGGCTTTGCCGTGCTATGCCGACAACGAACGCGACCGGGCGCGGCTGATCGACGACGAGATGCGCGCCGCTGGACTTACGCTGACCCCCGAGGCCCGTGCACTCCTCGTTCCTTTGCTCGGCGGCGATCGCGCCGCTTCGCGCAGCGAACTCCGCAAACTGACGCTTTATGCCGGCACGCAGGGCCGTCTCGACGTCGACGACGTGACAGCCGTGGTGTCCGACGCCTCGGGGCTCGCGCTTGAGGACATCGCCGACACGGCCTTTGCCGGCCGCCCGGCCGAGCTCGAAACCCTGCTTGCCAAAGCGCGTACGGCGGGCACCAGCGCGGGATCGCTGCTGTTCAACGCCCAGCGGCAGCTTGCGCTGCTGCACCGCTGGCGGATCGCGATAGAGGATGGCGCGCCATTGTCGGTGGATGCCGTCCAGCCGTCGGTGCATTTCCGCAGAAAAGCTCTGGTCGAAGCGGCGCTGAAAACGTGGAACGTCGCGCGGCTGACGGCGGCGATGGCCGACCTTGCGGCTGCCGTGCTGGAATCGCGGCGCCGGCCGGCGCTCGCCGATACCATCGCCGAGCGCGCCTTGTTGGTGGTCGCGACGCAAGCCCGGCGTGGAGCGGCGGCGGTATTCGGCGGTTAATATCCGCCGTTACCGGGCGATAGCAGCAGTCCGCTGCTCGATTCGCCAGTCCGCGAGCTTGACGCGGCCGACGACCGACATTTTCGCTGCGGTTGCTGCGATCACGTCATGAATGATGCGATCGGCATTGTCGTGCGCGGTACGGCTTTCGGCCATGGCAGCACGCATCGCATCGGCGTCGAACGGCTGGGCCCGCAAGCTCTTGCGGACGTCTTCCTGCGCCAGCCGAAGATCGGCCTGAGCGGCGGCGACCTTAATCGCTTCGCTGCGGAGCTGGCCGCGCAACAGCTCGCCATCACCCGGCGGCAGCTTGGCCGCAATATGATCGATGCGGCCGGCCAGGCTGTGGTCGATCCGCGCCACCGTGGCCAGGGGCTCCGGCCCGGAATAGCGGATGGCAACGGCGCCTGCGGCGCCGACGAAGAACAGATTGAGTGCCAGTGATCCCAACAGCAACAAGCGCCAGTGGCTGCCGCTGTCGATGTTCGATGTGCTTGACATGGTCGTCGCCCTCGTCTTTGCGCACGATCCGCGAAATCCGGCCGCAGCTTTTCGGCCGTTTTCGAATCACCGCGCCTCGTTAACAGACCGGCCGCCGCGATTTCCGGCTGAAGCCGGCGCTCGCCAATGACCCGTCGGGTTCATTGTAGCGCCAAATCGGCTGTCGCGAAATCCAGCTGCGCGGTTTCACGGAACTTTGTTCGTGCCACTCAGGTCGGGTTTTCCAGGCTGAACATGCTGGAATCGTCGTCGTAGGCGAAAACTTCGGCGTAGCGGCCCCAGGCGATCACCGCGCGCAACGTCAGCTCCGCGTCCTCCGAGGTCATGTGGTCTTCGAGTTCGTCGACGAAGCGCGACTTCGGCGCCATGTGGTTGGCGCGCTCCTGCAGCACGTGACGAATATGAGCGGCCAAGGGCACGTAAGACAACAACTGCCTTTGGAACAGCTTCTTGCGGTCGTCGGTGCCGAGCTCGGTGAATTGCTTGCCGATATCGGTGAGCTTGATGTCGCCGCCTTCGACCTCGGCGAGACGCAGCATTTGCAGCGACTCGGCGACCGGAAACAGCTCGTCGGAATCCATGTGCAATTCGTCGGCGAGCACCGGCAGATCGGCTTTGCCGTTGAATTGCGCGGCGGCGAGCGTTTCCATCAGGCCTGAAAGCAGATTCGCCGAGACGCGCGGCAGCACGGTATTCATCGTTGTCGCCGGCCCGGCACCGATCGACAAAGGCGCCGGCGTCCGGGCGGTCATCGCCACATAAATCCTCTCGACCAAGTCGCGGAATTGCGGGTCGAGCCGATTGCGAGGCTGTTTCAGTTCGACCGCGATCTCGCTGATAATGCGGCCCGGATTGGTCGAGAACAACAGGATGCGGTCGCACAACAGCACCGCTTCCTCGATATTGTGGGTCACCAGAATGACGCCCTTGATCGGCAGCTTGCCGTCGCCCCACAGTTCGAGAAAATCGGTGCGCAGCGTCTCCGCGGTGAGCACGTCGAGCGCGGAGAATGGTTCGTCCATCAGGAGAATATTGGGATGAACGACGAGCGCCCGCGCAAAGCCGACGCGCTGGCGCATGCCGCCCGACAATTCGCGGGGGAACGCCGACTCGTAGCCGTCCAAGCCGATCAGGTCGATCGCCGCCAGCGCGCGCTTGCGAATTTCCTGATCCGGCAGCCCGAGCGCCTCCAGGCCAAGCTGCACGTTCTCCAGCACCGTCAGCCAGGGAAACAGCGCGAACGACTGGAACACCATCGCGATGCCCTCGGCTGGAGCATCGACCGGCTTGCCCAGATAGGTGACGGTTCCCGCCGCCGGTTGCGCCAGGCCGGCGATCAGCCGCAGCAAGGTGGATTTGCCCGAGCCGGTGCGGCCGAGCAGGCCGACGATCTGGCCTTGCAACAGCGTCAAATCGACGCCGTCCAGCACCAGATGCTCGCCGCCGTCGGCTCGCGGAAAGCTCTGGCGCAGCGCTTGAACGTCGAGAAGTGCGGCGGTCATGGCGATCCTCATCCCAGCCGGTATTTGCGTTCGGCGTAGAAATAAAGCGGACGCCAGAACACGCGATTGATGATAACGACGAACATGCTCATCACGACGATACCCAGCACGACGCGATGAAAGTCGCCGGCGTCGGTTTGCTGCGCAATGTAAGCGCCAAGGCCGGCGGCTTGCAGGTGCTCATGCCCCCAGGAGGCGACCTCGGCGACGATACTCGCATTCCATGAACCGCCGGACGCCGTGATCGCACCCGTTACGTAATAGGGAAATATCGCCGGTAACGCCACGCGCCGCCACCACAGCCAGCCGCGCACGTGCAGATTGATGCCGACGGCGCGCAGTTCCGCCGGTATCGCCGCCGCGCCGGCTATGACGTTGAACAGGATGTACCATTGCGTGCCCAGAATCATCAGTGGGCTGAGCCAGATGTTCGGATCGAGCTTCCAGGCAACAATCAGCGAGACGACAATCGGAAACAGCAAATTGGCCGGAAAGGCGGCGAGGAACTGCGCCACCGGCTGCACCATGTTGGCGACGCGCGGCCGGGTGCCGATCCAGACGCCGCCCGGAACCCAGATCAAGCTGGCAATCGCAATCAGCACGATAACGCGCGCCAGCGTGGCGAAACCGAGTACAATCGCCGTGGCGACGTCGCGCAGCGTGATTCCCGCCATGATGAAATGCACGGTTTGCCAGAGCGCGCCGGCGCAGAGCACAAGCACGACAAGGCCGAACTGGAATGCGATCCGGTTTTGCGCGAGCGGCAGATGCCGCTTAGCCGACTCGTGTTTTTCCGGACGCCGCCGGCGCATGGTCAGGCGCCACACCGCGGCAAACGGCTGCGTCAGCCGCGCGACGACGCGCGATCGGCGCAGCACGTTGAACACCCACGATCGCGGTGGCAGCACTCCGGCTTCCTGCTCGAAACGGAAACGATCTGCCCAGGCAACCAGCGGCCGGAACAGGATCTGATCGTAGATCAGGATCACCACCAGCATGGTGGCGATCGCCCAGCCCACCGCCTTGAGATCCTGGTGCTCGATGGCGAGCGCGATGTAGGAGCCGACGCCGGGCAGGGTGACCGTGGTATTGCCGACGCTGATGGCCTCGGAAGCGACGACGAAGAACCAGCTTCCGGACATCGACATCATCATGTTCCAGATCAGCTGCGGCATGGCGAACGGCACTTCGAGCCGCCAAAACTTCATCCAGGCGCTGAGGTGGAAATTGCGCGCTGCCTCTTCGAGCTCCGCCGGCACGGTGCGCAGCGACTGATAGAAGCTGAATGCCATATTCCAGGCTTGGCTGGTGAAGATGGCGAAGATTGCGGCGTACTCGGCGCCGAGAACGCGGCCCGGCGCGAGCTCCATGAAAAACACGACCGTAATCGATATGAAGCCGAGGATCGGCACCGATTGCAGGATGTCGAGCAGCGGCACCAACAGCCGCTCGGCGCGTTTGCTCTTGGCCGCCAACGTCGCGTAAGTGAAGGTGAAGATCAGCGACAGCGCCATCGCGACCAGCATGCGCAGCGTGGTGCGCGCGGCATATTCAGGCAGAAAGCGCGGATCGAGCGAGGGCGGCTGCTTTTCCAGTTCGGCAAGCGGCTCGAACAGATGCCGGCTCGCCTCGCCCAAAAACACCAGCAGGCCCAAGATCAAAAGCACGGCGAGCAGGTCCCAGCGGCTGAATAAGCGGCTCCAGCCGCCGACCGAAATTGGTACGATTACTCGCATGCTTTCGCGCCGGTCAGGAAAATGTTTGTCACTGAATTGTCGCAGAGATCGCGGCCCGGAAGGACAGCCGCGCGCCTCGCGACCAATAACATCGGGGAAGCCGTGTTCAAGTCTTTTCGCGACTCAATTTCAAACGCGGCTGCGATTTGGCTTAAGCCGGGGGGGGTGGGGCGTTTGAGCCGGTCCGCGCCGCCACCGCCGATAATGCCTGCATGAGATCGATCGGAAACGGAAAGACGATGGTCGAGGTGCGGTCGCCGGCGATGTCGAACAGTGCCTTGAGGTAGCGCAATTGCATCGCTTGCGGCACCGGTGCCAACACCTGCGCGGCCTCAAGCAGCTTCTGCGATGCCTGAAATTCGCCCTCGGCGTTGATGATCTTGGCGCGGCGCTCGCGCTCGGCCTCGGCTTGGCGCGCGATGGCCCGCACCATGCTCTCGTCGAGGTCGATGCGCTTGAGCTCGACATTGGATACCTTGATGCCCCAGCCTTCGGTCTGCTTGTCGAGCACATCCTGGATATCCGCATTAAGCTTGTCGCGCTCGCCCAGCATCTGATCGAGATCGTGCTTGCCCAGCACCCAGCGCAGCGTGGTCTGGGCCAACTGACTGGTCGCCGCCAGGTAATTGCTGACTTGAATGATCGCCTTCTCGGGGTCGACGACCCGGAAATAGATGACCGCACTGACCTTGACCGAGACATTGTCGCGGGAAATCACGTCCTGCGGCGGCACCTCGTCCACGACGACACGTAGGTCGACGCGCACCATCTGCTGCACGAACGGCACCAGCAGAAACAAGCCGGGACCTTTCAGGCCGGTGTAGCGGCCGAGCGTGAAGACGACGCCACGCTCGTATTCGCGCAGGATGCGGATCGAGGCGTAAAGGAAGATCAGAACCAACACGCCGACGGCGATAACGATCGTGAACAGCATGGCTTAAGCTCCCTGTGGCATGCAGCTAAGCGGTCGAACGATAAGAACGAGGCCGTCGCGGCCGACGACTTCGATGTGGGTGCCGTCCGTCAGCGGCGTTTCGGAGCGCGCGCGCCAGATTTCGCCGGCCACGCTCACGCGGCC
This sequence comes from Xanthobacteraceae bacterium, assembly GCA_049288525.1. Classification (GTDB taxonomy): domain Bacteria; phylum Pseudomonadota; class Alphaproteobacteria; order Rhizobiales; family Xanthobacteraceae; genus BOG-931. The sequence continues at coordinate 14,509 of JBAQHW010000064.1, read as the reverse complement.
CTCGGCGCCCTGCCACGATACCACTTCCCCCGAGGCACCGATCAGTGCTTCGCCGCCGCTGACGACCGGACGCTTACGCGAGCGAAGCAGCGCCCCGAGCGCCAGCAGGAACAAGGCCGCGCTGCCGATGACGGTGCCGATCACGACGACGTTCGAAAGCGCCAGTCCCGGCACCCGCGATGGAAACATCATCAGTGCGCCGATGGCGAAGGCGGCAATACCACCGAGCCCGAGCGCGCCGAAAGCGCCGATATGGGCTTCGGCGATCATCAGGCCGATGCCGATGACGACCAGGCCGGCGCCGGCAAAATTGATCGGCAGGAGTGCCAGCGCATAGAGGGCGACGACGAGGCTGATGGCACCGATGAGCCCGGGGAGGACCGCGCCGGGATTGAAGAATTCCAGGATCAGCCCATAGATGCCGATCAGCATCAGGATGAACGCGACGTTCGGATTGGTGATGACAGTGAGCAATTCGGTGCGCCAGTCGGGGGGCTCCTGCACCACTTCGAGCCCGGCGGTGGCGAGGCGCAGGGGCTTGCCGGCAACGGTGACCGTGCGGCCGTCGATCTGACGTAACAGGTCGGGCACGTCTGCGGCGACGACATCGACGACATGGAGCTTGAGCGCTTCGGCCGCCGGCAAGCTTGCGGCGGAGCGCACGGCCGCCTCCGCCCAATCGGCGTTGCGGCCGTTCACCGCGGCGAGGCTACGGATATAGGCCGCCGCGTCGTTGACGATCTTGCGCGTCTCGGTGTCGGTTGGCTCGTCTGCTTTTCCCGGCGTCTGGGTTTTCTGATCGGAGCCGCCGCCGGACGCGAGCGGATTGCCGCCGAGCTGGATCGGCGTGGCGGCGCCGATATTGGTTCCGGGCGCCATGGCCGCAATGGCGCTGGCGTAGGCGATATAGGTGCCGGCGCTCGCCGCGCGGGCGCCCGAGGGAGCAACGAAGGTGGCGACCGGCACGGGCGATGCCAAAATCGCCGCATCGATTTCGCGCATGGACGAATCCAGGCCGCCCGGCGTGTTCATGCGCAGCACGATTAAGCCGTCGGCCCCGGGCGATGCCGCTTTGATCTCGCGCGTCACGTAGTCGGCAATGGCCGGGCCGATAACGCCGTCGACGTCAAGCACGAGAGCACGCTCGGCGGCGACGGCCGGCGTCGCCGCCAGGACAAACAGGAGAGATAAGAGCGCGGTTGCGTACCATCGCATCGTGGCGACCATCGGCGATCCCGCTGCGCCGGCGGCAGACGACCGTGTCGCGGCTGCCGGTCGGCGTCGAGGCTCACACTATAGGAACTTCCCGCGGCCCCGTCCCGACAGCGGGCGCGTGAGGCCCGGCGTAAGTTGGGACACACGTCGGGACGTGGATCAGGACGTCGCGACCGCGCGCGGTGCCGCGCCGATAAGCCGCGCTCCCCAGCCAAGACGCTGGGCAGCGAAAATAGTTGCCACGCTCAGCGCCAATGTGCCGCCGAAAACGATGCTGGCCTTGGCGATGGCCAACAACGGCAGCGCCAGCAGCGCATATTGCAGCCAGACGATAAAGGCATAATGCACCAGATAGATGCCATAGGCATTGGCCGACAGATAGCCGATCAGCCGCCAACGCCCGGTGGCGAAGCGCAGGCACACCGCAATCAAGAAGAAACAACCGGCCGCGCAAGCGGGAACGTAGCTGAGCTCGGCGGCGAACTGAAGGACAAGCGGAGCGCCGCCATTCATGGTCAGCGCGGTCAGTCCCATCCACAGGAATAACGTCAGCAGCGCGGTCACGAGCGCCGAAACCCAATGGCGCGCCAAAATACCGTCCGCTGCGAGCAGGCCGCGTTCGATACCGGCTGCGCCAATGCCGACGCCGGCAAAGAAATAGACTGCATAAAGCAGCGGGCGCGAGGACTGAAAGGAGAAGAGCCCTGAATCGATCCAGGCCCAGGGCGTGAATGCCAAGGCCAAGGGGACATAGGCCGCCGCCGAGACGACAAGAAGAACGCCAAAATACCGGACGGGGTTCTTAGCGGCCATCGCCGACCAGCGGCCCAGCGCCGGGATCGCATGCGGCGCCAAAAGATTCAGACCGACAAGGACGAAATTCAGTGCCAAAAGCTGCCAGATAAACCACAGCGGTCCGTTCGGCCAGAACGGCAGCGCGAGCAGACCGTGCCAATAGGCGGCAAGGCTGGGGTCGGCCTCCGTCAGCCGGTAGCATGGATAGATCGCGGCCGGGATAATTACGGTGACGCCGAACACGAACGGAATGCCTAAGCGCACCACACGATCGCGCAAAAAGCCCCAGTCTTTCTTGCGTTGCAAGCTCGACCAGACGAACAGGCCGGACAAAAAGAACATCAGCGACATCAGATAGACATCCTGCCAGGCGCAGAAAATGTCGAATCCGGGGAAGCGATGACTGTCGATGATGGGAAAGGCCCGCCAATCATAGGGCGGCCTGTCAAATCCGGAACCCGTTACCGGAATCCAATTCAGGTAGGCCAGCATGGCGTGAAAAGCGATGACAATCACAATGACCAAGCCGCGCAGATTGGCCAATGCCAGACTGGTGCGCGAAGCAGATCGCGGCCCTGAAGCGACGTGCCGCATGGGTGTCAAACCCCACGATCAAATAATGCAGCAATGGCAATGCGAACGATCATGATGCGGTACGCAGGCTCTTGCAAGCGGGTCCATGGACGGCGAGTAGACGGACAAGCGGGTAGATGGACGACTGACAGTTGGACTAAAAGTCGATAGTCCGCCTGCAAATTTGAAACGAGGCCGCATCGCTTAAGTTCCCACCCTGGTTCCCAGCTGCGACGATTGACGGCTGACGCTTGAGGGTCAACGCAGGGCGACGGTTCCCCCGGCTCGACACTGTGGCGACGCTTGTCATTGCAGCGTCCTCAAATCTCCGCATTGTCGAACGAGTAATAAATCTCCGCCAACAGTTGGCGTCACAGCGATTCGTTTCGACACCGGCGAATGGAGAGGGACCTTTGCCAATGCATTCGACGAAGTTCCTTGTAGTGATGGCCGCGGCATCGCTGCTCGGCCTGGCCACCATCGCGCATTCGACCCCGGCTAGCGAGCCGACGGTCGCGGGTCTGTGGCAGAAAACCGACCAGGACACCGGCAATCCGGTCGGCTGGTTTTTGTTCGTCCAGCAAGGTGGTGGCTACGAGGGCGTAATCGCGAAACTGTTTCCGCGGCCGAACGATGCCAAAAATCCAATCTGTTCGAGCTGCCGTGACGACCGCAAGGGTCAGCCGCTGCTTGGGCTGCCGCTGATCAGGAACATGACGCGTAACGGCCTGGAATACGACAACGGCAATATCCTCGATCCGCGCGATGGCAATATCTACAGCGCGATGATGCGGGTCAGCCCCGACGGTCAAACGCTGACCGTGCGCGGTTATCTGGGCATTGCTTTGTTCGGGCGCGACGAGACGTGGTATCGCCTGCCGGACAACGCGGTGACGCAGCTTGATCCGATTGTCGTGGCCAAATATCTGCCGGGGACGGCTAAAACGCCGATTGCGGCGTGGCGGCATCAGGAGCGCACGGCAAAATCGGCAGCCGTCTACCGTTAGAGCATGATCCGGAAAAAGCCTGCCCTCGGATCAAGTCCGGGGCAGCCGTTACTCGATAACGCCGAATTCGCAGCCGGCCGCGGCATACTCATAGCGCGGAACTCCGTAGCGATCTTGCGCGATGACGGGCTTGCAGCGTTGTTCCCACTTGCGGTCACGTTCGGCGGCTTGGCTTCGCTCCGCTGCGTCGGCCGGCTGCGGTACGACCCTGATGTAGGGATCGCCGGGCTCGCCCCAGCGCACCACGCAATTGACCGCTGCAAAGCCGCCGGTACAGCCGCCCAAGGCTATGCCGCCGGCATAGGCCGCACTGTAGACCGCCGTCACCATGATGATGGAGCACCCGGCCGCAGTGCCGATGCGGGCGGCATGCCGGGCGGCCAAACTGACACAGCTCAAAGTTAACACCGCTCTCCCCTTCGGCGCGCGGCGATCTTTGGACCGCTCAGCGCCTGTTTCGTAGCGTTTGCACCGGTGAGGCGACGTGTTTGATCGTTACGGCACAGGTGCAAACGTCGACTGGAGAGTGAGCAAGGCCGGTGCCAACGGCCATGGCTTGTTTTGGCACAGCCCGCGTGGGGCTTATCAATCGCTCAGCGCCGGATAACGGCCGATGACGGCAAACGCCGTTGCTCCCATCCGGAGCGCTCGAGCTCGGGGACGCAGTCGTCGGCCTGCGGATAGCCGAGACAGAAATAACCGATGAATTTCCATTCCGCCGGCACATTGAGGATCGCGGCGACCGTCTGCGGATCGAGAATCGAAACCCATCCCATGCCGATGCCCTGGGCGCGGGCGGCGAGCCAGATCGTATGAACCGCGGTGACGGCGGAGTATTCGATCATTTCCGGCATGGTGAGACGGCCGAGGCTGTGGCCCTGGGTGGTCGAACGGTCGGCGAAGACGGCAAAATGCTCGGGTGCTTCACCCAATCCGGCAAGCTTGAGCCGCGCATAGAGGCTCGCGCGATCGCTTGCCTGCGCGGCCAGAGCTTTGGCGTTGCAGACGGCGAAGTTATCGCGAATGGCGGCGCGCACGGCAGTGTCTTCGACGATGACGAAACGCCACGGCTGGCTTAGTCCGACCGACGGCGCAAGGCAGGCGAGCTCGATCAGTGCTTCCAAGGTGCCGTCCGGCAACGGATCGCGGCGAAAGCACCGGACGTCCCGGCGCCAGATCAAAAGATCGCGCAGGCGGGCGCGGAACGCCTGATCGAAATCCAGCGATTGCACCGCTGCCGTGCCTTGCATTTGTGAGCTTCGTCGCGCGCGCATGACGCCAAACCTAGCGGCCGTCGTGGAATTCAGCCACCGCTATTTGCAGCCGCTGCCATTGCGGCTCGTCGGCCGGCAATCCGAAGCGCAGCCAATTCGGATGGTCCGCAAATCTGCGGACGAGGATGCCGGCACGTCCGAGGTGTTGAAACAGTTCGCCGGCGGTGGGTGTTTGCACCAGCCGAAACAGCGCGGTGCCGCCGACGATCTCGAGGCCGCCATTGCGCAAAATGGCATCGAGCCGAATTGCAGCCGCGGCAAGCTGGCGCCGGGAATTCTCAATCCAATCGCGATCCGCCAAGGCCAAGGCACCGACCATGAGAGCCGGGCCCGACACCGCCCATGGTCCGAGCAACCCGGCAAGGCGGCGAGCTAGCGGCGGCGCGGCCAGCGCGAAGCCAAGCCTCAGTCCGGCGAGGCCGAAAAACTTGCCGAATGAACGCAGCACCGCGACGTTGCCCAAGCCAATCTCGCCGGCACAGCTTTCGCCCATCGGCTCGACATCCATGAAGGCCTCGTCGACGATCAGAAGCCCGCCGCGGGCTTTCAGATTTTTTGCAAGCGGCAGCAAATCGGCCTTGGACCAACGCCGGCCGTCGGGATTATTCGGGTTGGTGAGCAGCACGAGCTTGGCGTCGCCGACGGCGGCGATGTCGCGTATCTCGGCCACCGCATGCCCGGCAAGCGCAGTGGCACGCGCATGCTCCGAATAGGTCGGCGTCAGGATCGCCGCGCGCGCCGGCGGAACGAGCCCGCAGATCAGCGGCAGCAGAATCTGCGTTCCCGGCGCCGGTACGGCGTGGCGCGCTGACGGCGCGCCGTAGGCCGCCGCGGCGATCGCGGCGAGCCGCTCCAGGCCGCCGGCTTCCGGCAGCCGGGCGAAAATTTCAGGGGGCAGGTCAGGGAGCGGATATGGGTTAGGATTGATCCCGGTCGAAAGATCGACGAAAGGCTCAGCCGCGCCCGGAAACGAGCATCGGGCGGCGGCGAGGTCGCCGCCATGCAAAAGCAGCTCATCGGCGCTGCTGAAGGAAACGATGTCAATCGCGCTTGCGCTGTTCGCCATGCTGATCGAACTCTCCGTGGGCTATCCGGAGTGGCTGTTTCGCGCGATCGGCCACCCGGCGGCGTGGATCGGCGGTGTCATCGGCGAACTAGACCGCGCGCTCAACCGCGACGCGGCCGGCGCCGGCGCGCGGCGGCTGGCCGGTGCCGTGGCGCTTCTCATTCTCCTCGCCATGGTGGGCCTGATTGCGGTCGTCGCGCAACGGGAATGCCTGCGTCTTTCGTTCGGTATTTTTATTGTTGCGGCGGCGGCCTCGGCGCTGATCGCGCAGCGCAGTCTGTATCGCCATGTGACGAACGTCGCCGCCGCGCTCGAGCGCGAGGGCGTGGAGGCAGCCCGCGCCGCGGTGGCGCATATCGTCGGCCGCGACACCGCGGCGCTCGATGAAGCCGGCGTGGCCCGCGCGGCCATCGAAAGCCTCGCCGAGAATTTTTCCGATGGCGTCGTCGCGCCGGTGCTGTGGCTTGCCATTGCCGGTCTCCCTGGGGCCGCAGTCTACAAAGCAATCAATACCGCCGACAGTATGATCGGCCATCGCACCAAGCGTCATGAGGCGTTCGGCTGGGCCGCGGCCCGGCTTGACGATCTCGTCAACCTGCCGGCGTCGCGGCTCACCGCGCTGTTGCTGATCGCCGCCGCCGCGCTGCGTGGAGACGCGGTGGCGGATGCCTGGCGAGCGGTCTGGCTCGATGCGCCGCGTCACCGCTCGCCTAATGCCGGCTATCCGGAAGCGGCAATGGCCGGCGCACTCGGGCTGTCGCTCGCCGGACCGCGCGTCTACAACAGCGTGCGGGTCGAGGATGCCGCGATGGGCAGCGGGCGATGGAACGTCACCGCCGCCGACATCCGCCGCGCGCTGGCGCTTTATCGTGCCGCGGATGCCATCCTGATCGCGCTCGTCGCTGTCATAGCGGCGCTCGCTATTGCGCCAATTTGAGGAGCGCATCGAGACTAAGATGCTCTGCCAGATGCGCGGCGAGACCGTCGAGCGTGCGCTCGATCAAGCTGTCGTAGACGAGGCTGCTGGCGCCGGCGGCAAATCGCGCCAGCCAGGCCGCGCGCTGGCGCTCGTCGGCGAACAGGCCGTGGATGTAAGTGCCGATCACCCGGCCGTCCGGCGACATTGCGCCTTCCGGCGCGCCGTCGGCAAGCCGCGCAAACGGCCGCTCGCGGGCCGGACCTTCGGTTACGCCGAGGTGCATTTCGTAGCCGGTAAATGGCGCGCCGTCGGCGGTGGTGCCGCTGACGGGCTCCAGGCGCTTGTCATGCGACAGCGTCGTCGTAACGTCGAGCAGGCCGAGGCCTTCGATCGTTCCCGGCCGGCCTTCGATGCCGGCCGGATCGGCGACGGCGCGCCCGAGCATCTGAAAGCCGCCGCACAGGCCCAAAACCGTTCCGCCGCGCCGCCGGTGCGCGGCAATATCGATATCGAAGCCCGCCGCGCGCAGCGCATTGAGGTCGGCGATTGTGGCTTTCGAACCTGGAATGACGATGAGCTCGGCGTCACCCGGGAGCGCCATGCCGGGACGAACGCGGATCAGTTCGACGTTGGGTTCGGCGTCGAGCGGATCGAGATCGTCGAAATTGGCGATGTGCGGCAGGATCGGCACAGCAACACGCAGCTTGGCGTGAGATTTTACCGGCGGCGCCTGTTCCAGCGCCAATGCATCTTCGGCGGGAAGGAGCCGCGCATCGGGAAAATGCGGCACCAGGCCGAGCGGCTGCCAGCCGGTGAGTTGGGCAATGCGCTCCATGCCTTGCGCGAACAAAGCCGGATCGCCGCGGAATTTGTTGACGATGAAGCCGCGGATCAGCGCGGCGTCTTCCGGCGCGAGGACGGTCTTGGTGCCGACCAGGCTGGCGATAACGCCGCCGCGATCGATGTCGCCGATCAGCACGACCGGCACGTTTTCCGCGCGGGCGAACCCCATATTGGCAATATCGTTCGCGCGCAGATTGACTTCCGATGCGCTGCCGGCGCCCTCGACCAGCACCAGATCGGCCTCACCGCGTAGCCGCGCATAGCTGTCGCGCACGGAAGGCAAAAGATCGCGTTTGATGCGCTGATAGTCGGCGGCTTTGGCGCTGCCTTGGACGCGGCCTTGCACCACGATCTGCGCGCCGATCTCGCTCTGCGGCTTGAGCAAGACCGGGTTCATATGCACGCTTGGGGGCACCCGCGCCGCGCGGGCTTGCAGCGCCTGGGCGCGGCCGATCTCGCCGCCGTCCGCCGTCACCGCCGCATTATTCGACATGTTCTGCGGCTTGAACGGCCGGACACTGAGGCCGCGTGAGGTGAACGCGCGCGCCAGCCCGGCGACGATCAGCGATTTGCCGACGTCGGAACCCGTGCCCTGGAACATCAGCGCGAGCGCCGGCATGAATTTAAAACTCAATGCCGGCTTGCGCCTTCACGCCGGCGGCGAAATGGTGCTTCACCGGCGTCATTTCCGTCACCAGATCGGCGGCGGCGATCATTTCCGGCTTGGCGTTACGCCCGGTGACGACGACATGCAGGCCCGGCCGCCGCGCGGTCAGCGCCGCAACCACCGTTGCGAGATCGAGGTAATCGTAACGCAGCGCGATGTTGAGCTCGTCGAGAACAAGCATGGCGATGCTTGGATCGGCCATTAGCTCCTGCGCCTTCGACCAGGCGCGCCCGGCCGCGGCGATGTCGCGTTCGCGATCCTGCGTCTCCCAGGTAAAGCCCTCGCCCATGGTGTGCCAGACCAGCTGATCGGCGAATTTTTGCAGCGCGTCGCGCTCCGCCGAATGCCAGGCGCCCTTGATGAACTGCACCACGCCCACACGCCGGCCGCGGCCGAGCATGCGCAGGGCGAGGCCGAACGCGGCCGTCGACTTGCCCTTGCCAGTGCCGGTGTGAACGATGAGCAGGCCTTTCTCGATCGTCTTGCCGGCGACTTCGGCGTCCTGCACCGCCTTGCGTTTCGCCATTTTGGCGCGGTGCCGGCCGGCCTCCGCCTCGTCGATTGATTGGGTCATCGGTGCCTCTACAAAGCTTTCTTCAGCACCAGCGGCAAACCGGCGACGACCAGAACCACGCGATCCGCCCGCGCGGCGATGCGCTGATTGAGCATGCCCTGCCAATCGCGGAACCGGCGTCCGAGCGGCGTCTCCGGCACGATGCCGGAACCCACCTCGTTGGCGACCAGCACGAGCGGCGCTGCCGCGGCATCGAACGCGCTTTCCAGGCGGACGGCTTCGGCCTCGATATCGGCATTCGCCAGCATCAGATTCGACAGCCACAGCGTTAGGCAATCAACCAATGCTGGCGAGCGCTCGCGTGCGGCGAGCGGGGCGGCAAGATTGCGGGGCGCCTCGACCGTCCGCCACTGCGGACCGCGCCGCGCCCGATGCGCGGCGATGCGCTCCGCCATTTCGGTGTCGCCCGCTTCCGCCGTCGCAATATAGGTCCACGGTGGCGGCAAAGCGGCGATCAGGCTCTCGGCATAGCGGCTTTTGCCGGAGCGGGCGCCGCCGAGGACAAGCGTGAGTTTTGCGGCGTTCGCCAAGCCAAAAACCAAATCATGAGGAATCTAAAGCCGGCAGCCAGATTGACAGGGCCGCCCGGCGAAATCTATCACTACTGGATCGATGGTCCCTCGCATGAGGGTGAATAGGGAATGCGGCGCGGCCAAGGGATTAGTCCAAGGCCAAATCCGCAGCTGCCCCCGCAACTGTGAGCGGGTAGTCTCGTCCGGTTAAGCCACTGGCATCGGTCACGACGGTTTCGTGCCCGATCGGAATGCCGGGAAGGCAGGGCGAGGCGACGATCCGCGAGCCAGGAGACCTGCCATCGGCCGTGTCGACGCGACAAACGCGGGTCGGGGTGTACCTGTGGATGATCCGAAAGACTTAAGGTCTTTTGGTCCTCGCTCGCGCCGACGCTTGGTCAGGCGAGGACTTGCGTGCTCAATTTTCTGAAAACTGCCGTCGACGATACCGCGGCCGAATCGCGGCCGAAGATCGTCGCGATCTATGCGCTGCTATTTGCGCTCAATCTCGCGGTATGGACCTGGGCGTTCATCGCCTTGTCCGGCCGCCCGACGCTCCTTGGCACCGCGGTATTGGCTTATGTGCTGGGGCTGCGCCATGCCGTCGATGCCGATCACATCGCGGCCATCGACAATGTCGTGCGCAAGCTGATGCAGGAAGGCAAGCGGCCGGTCTCTGCCGGACTGTTCTTCTCGCTTGGGCATTCCCTGGTCGTCATCATCGCCGTCGCCGTGATCGTCGGCACGGCGTTTGCCCTGCAGGGCCGGCTGCATCCATTCAAGGAAATCGGCAGCCTCATCGGTACCGGGGCATCGGCGTTTTTTCTGCTCGCTATCGCGCTGATCAATCTCGTCATCTTGCGCGGCGTGTGGCGAAGTTTCGTCCGTGCGCGCCGCGGCGAGCCGGTGGCCGAGCATGAACTTGATAATCTGCTTTCGGGCCGCGGGCTTTTGGCCCGCATCTTCCGGCCGCTGTTTCGCATGGTATCGCGTAGCTGGCAGATGTTTCCGATCGGATTTCTTTTCGGTCTCGGTTTCGACACCGCAACTGAGATCACCTTGTTCAGCGTTGCCGCAAGCGAAGCCGCAGGCGGCACGAGTTTCAGTACGGTGATGCTGTTTCCGGCCTTGTTTACCGCCGGCATGACGCTCATTGACACCACGGACAGCGTGTTGATGGTCGGCGCCTACGGCTGGGCTTTTCTCAATCCGCTCCGCAAGATTTGGTATAATCTGACGATCACCGCCGTTTCGGCGCTGGTCGCATTCGTCATCGGTGGCGTCGAAGCCTTGGGATTGATCGCTGACAAGCTCGGTCTTGCCGGCGGCTTCTGGGATTTCGTCGACACCGCCAACGGCAGTGTGGCTCATTTCGGTTATCTGGTGATCGGCATTTTCATCGCCAGCTGGGCCGTCTCTTATCTGATCTACCGCTGGCAGGGCTTCGATCGGCCCGCCGCCGATGTGGAGGCCGTGCGATGACGGACGCGCCGGTCGTTTATGTCTGTATTACCTGCCGCGGCCAAAGCGGCGACAGCAGCGATTTGAGTGCCGAGGCGCGGCCGGGCGCGCGTCTTGCGGAGGCAACCGAGCGCGCGGCGGCGGGCACCGAAGTCGTCGTGCGGCGGCTACGCTGTTTTGCCAATTGCTCGCGCGGACCGAGCGCCGCCATGCGCGCTAACGGCTCGTGGACCTATGTGTTCGGCGGCCTCGACGAGAACTGCGCCGGCGCGCTGATCGATGGCGCCCGCCTTCTTGCCGCGGCTGCCGACGGCATTCTGCCGTGGCGCGGCCGTCCGGACGTGCTCAAGCGCGGGCTGATCGCTCGCGTCCCTCCGCTCGGTTTTCAGGAGGCCGATCTATGACCGCATCCTTGCAGCGCGTTCCCTGTACCATCGTCACCGGCTTTCTCGGCGCGGGTAAAACCACGCTGATCCGCCACGTCATTGCCAATGCGCACGGCCGGCGCTTGGCCGTGATCGTCAATGAATTCGGCGACGTCGGCATCGATGGCGAAATTCTCAAAGCCTGCGGCAACGCCGCCTGTCCCGAGGACAATATCGTCGAACTCGCCAACGGCTGCCTGTGCTGCACCGTCGCCGATGAATTCGTGCCCGCGCTCGACGCCATCCTGGCAAAGGGCGGCATCGAGCATATCGTGATCGAGACTTCGGGACTGGCGTTGCCGAAGCCCCTGGTGCAGGCGTTTCATTGGCCGGCGATCAAGTCCCGCGTCACCGTCGACGGCGTGGTCGTGGTGGTCGACGGCGGCGCGCTCGCCGACGGCCGGGTCGCGCAGGATCTCGAGGCGTTGGCGCGCCAGCGCAACGCCGACGACGCGCTGATGCACGACGATCCGGTCGAAGAAGTCTTCGAAGACCAGATCGCCTGCGCCGACCTGGTCGTACTCAACAAGCGCGACCTGCTCGACGATAAACGGCTCGGCGATGCAATGGCCGCGGTATCGCGCGCGCTGCCGCGCAGCGTCAAGGTTATCACCGTCACCGACGGCAAGGTCGACGAGGCGCTGCTGCTCGGGCTCGGCGTCGGCACCGAAGCTGATATCGAGAACCGCCGCACGCATCACGACGATGAGGCGGAGCACGATCATGACGATTTCGATTCTTTTGTCGTGGCTGTCGGCGAAGTGGCCGATCCGGCGGCGCTGGCGTCGCGGGTCGCCGCGCTGGCGCAAAGCTTCGACGTGCTGCGGGTGAAAGGCTTTGCCGCGATAGCGGACAAGCCGCGCCGCCTCCTGGTCCAAGCCGTGGGTCGGCGGGTGACCCATCAATACGACCGGCCCTGGGCGGCTTCGGAGCGGCGGCAAGGTCAGCTCGTGGTGATCGGACTGAAAGGGTTGGACCGCGCCGCGATCGCTCAGGCGCTCGCGGGCTAGGCCAAAGCCAATGCATCTCTTAACGACGACCTCTGTCGGTCTCGACGACATCGTCGAAGCGGTCGATCTCGGTCAGCCGCCGGGCGACGTTGCGGTGCTGTCGTTCGCCGACAGCGATCTGGCGGGTCTTGCCGCGGCGTGGCAGGCCGAGCGTTCGTCGCTGCCGAGCCTGCGGCTTGCGCATTTGCGCGATCTGCGTCACCCGATGTCGGTCGATCGCTGGATCGATCGCGTCGGCGCCCACGCCAAGGTGATCCTGGTTCGTCTGCTCGGCGGCTTGGACTTTTGGTCATACGGCGTCGAACGTCTGTCGGCGCTCGCCCGCGAGCGCGGTATCGCGCTTGCCGTGCTGCCCGGCGAAGATCGCGACGATAAACGGCTTGAGGCCGCGTCGACGCTGCCTCCCGACGAGCTTGTCACGCTGCTGCGGTTTTTCCGCGAAGGCGGCAGGGACAATCTGCGCGGGCTCCTTCGCCAGTTGGCGCACCATGCCGGGCACAAGGTGCCCCTGCGCGAGCCCGCCACTGTGCCGCGGTTTGCCGGTTATCTGCCGGGCGAAGGCGCGCTGACGCTGGATCGGCTGCTTGCTGCCGTAAAGGAGGGGAAAGAGCCGCCGGTTGTGCCGATTGTGTTTTATCGCGCGCTGTTACTGGCGGACGACACTGCGCCGCTCGACGGTCTTTGCGCGGCGCTCGTGGCGCGCGGCCTGGCGCCGGCGCCGCTGGTCGTGACCAGCATGAAGGATGGCGACGCCGATGCGTTCCTGCGTCAGGCTTTTGCGCGGCTTCGTCCGGCGCTGATCGTGACCATGACGGCTTTTGCGGCGAGCGCCGGCGGCAGCGCAGCGACCGCCTTCGATGCGGCGGGCGTTCCGGTCTTGCAAGTGGTCAGCGCCACCACCAAACGCGCCGCCTGGCGCGACAGCCCACGCGGGCTCGGCGCAGCCGACCTGGCGATGCATGTGGTTCTGCCGGAGCTCGATGGCCGCCTGCTTGCCGGCGCCGTCGCCTTCAAGGATCCGCTGCCGCCGCACGAAGGCCTGGCGTTCACCGCGCTGGCGAGCCGGCCGGAGCCCGACCGCGTGGACATGGTGGCGGAGCGCATTGCCGCGCTCGTCCGGCTGCAAGAATTGCCGCGCGAAAAGCGGCGCGTGGCGATCCTGCTGCCGGATTATCCGGCCGCCAAAGGCCGCACCGGTTACGCTGTCGGTCTCGATGTGCCGGCCAGTGTGATCGCGGCGATCGATGACCTTGCAGGCGCGGGTTACGCCGTGAGCAATGCGCCGCAATCGCCGCGGGCGCTCCTCGATGCGCTCGAGGCTGGCGCAACGGATGCCGCGCTCACGCTTTCGCAGTACGAAACGCTATTGGCGCGGCTGCCATCCGGGGCGATGGCGCGCCTGCGCGAGGCGTGGGGCGAGCCTGCAGCCGATGCCGATGCGCGCGACGGCGCTTTCCATTTCCGCATGAAAAACTTCGGCAACATTCTCGTGGCGCTGCCGCCCGACCGCGGCCGCGCTGCGCAACGCCGTGCCGACTACCACGATCCTGCGCTGCCGCCGCGCCATGCTTTGGTGGCATTCGGGCTATGGCTGCAATACGTGGCGACCGTCGATGCGCTCGTGCACATGGGCGCCCACGGCACGCTGGAATGGCTGCCGGGCAAGGCGGTCGCGCTGACCGCCGAATGCTTTCCTGAAATCGTCACCGGCGCGCTGCCGGTCATTTACCCGTTCATTGTCAGCAATCCGGGCGAGGCGGCGCAGGCCAAGCGCCGTCTGGCGGCGCTCACGCTGGGCCATCTGCCGCCGCCGCTGACGGCAGGCGGGCCGAGCGGCGAGGCCCACGAGCTCGAATTGTTGCTCGATGAATATGCCCAGGCCGACGGCCTCGACCGCCGCCGCCGCGAGCGGCTCGCCGCGCTCATTGTCGAGACCGCGCAACGCACCGGACTGGCGCGCGAAGCTGGAATTTCGGCCGACGGCGCCGACGCACCGGACGAGGCGCTGCGGCGCATCGATGCGTGGCTGTGCGATCTCAAGGACCTTGCCGTCAAAGACGGCCAGCACATTTACGGCCGCGCGCCCGTGGGTACCGTCGATCCGGCGTGGATCGCCAGCGCCGAGAGCGAGCGCACGGCGCTTCTTGCCGCGCTCGATGGCGCGCGCG